>NZ_JBEXXQ010000020.1:641-160079 GCF_040630525.1 Streptomyces sp. NPDC005799 | reverse complement strand
GGCTCGCCCAGCGCGTACACGGCCGGGGCGGCGACCGGGCCGGCGACGCGGGCGCCGAGGGCGGTCAGCACGTCGAGCACGCGCGCGTGCAGGCCGTTGCCGGCCTCGCCCGACGGGAAGCGGGCCACGGCGGCCGGCCAGCCGGGCGGCAGCAGCGCGCCGGCCAGGTCGGTGACGACGGTGACCCGGTCGGGAAGCATCTCCGCGGGGCTGAGCAGCACGGTGTCGTGCGGGGCGTGCAGGGTGTCGCGCCAGGTCTCGTCGCTGACCAGGTGCAACCCCTCGCCCGCGGCGGCCTCCAGGCACGCGTGCAGCGCCTCGGGCGGGGCGACGGTGGCGGTGGGGTCGTCGGCGACGGACAGCACCAGCAGCCGCGGGTCACCGCCCTCGTCGCGCACCCGGCGGACGGTCTCCAGCAGCGCGTACGGGTCCGGGACGCCACCGCTCTCGGCGGGCGTCGCGACATGGAAGACGGGTCTTCCCAACAAGCGTGCGTACGGCGCCCACCAGGCCGCGCAGGGCCGGGGCACCAGGACGTCGCCGCCGAGCGCGGCGGTCAGGGCGAGCAGCAGGGCCGGGGCGCCGGGGCCGGCGGCCACGCGGTCGGGGGCGGCGGCGAGTCCGCGGCGCCCCCAGTAGCCGCAGGCGGCCTCGATGAGCGCGGGGCCGCCGCCGACGGGCTCGCTGTCGCCGCGGGCGGCCGACGCGGCGAGAACGGCGGCGAGTTCGGGCAGTACGGGCAGGCCGTCCTCGGGAAGGGGCGGCCCGAAACGGACGGGGCCGTGGCCTTCCGGGGCGGTCCGCGGCATCCCTACCTCCGTTGTGGACTGCTGGGCCGACGCCGGGCGCGGCCCTGGGCTCGGAGTACCCAGCGAGCCGCCCGTCCATGGCGGCCGGACCGGGTTGCGCCCGTCACATGCGGCGGCCGGGGTCAGCGGCCGGTCAGGGTGTCCCGGCGCCACAGCCGGTACGCGGCGGCGCCCAGCGCGCCCGCGATCAGGATCCCACCGGCGACCAGGGCGGGCACGGAGTCGGTGAAGGAGCCGCCCTCACCGGCCCTTACGCCGCGCTGGATGACAGCGGGGTCGCAGGAATCGGCGGAGTCGGCGGACTGCTCGCGGCACGGGTCGCTGTCCTTGCCGGGCCGGGTGACGCCCTGGCCGTCCTCGCCGGGCCGCGTGACGCCCTGGCCGTCCTCGCCGGGCCGCGTGACGCCCTGGACGTCGCCGGGCCGCGTGACGCCCTGGACGTCGCCGGGCGGAGTGACGGCTTGGCCGTCTTCGCCGGGCGGAGTGACGGCTCCTTCGTCGTCGCCCGGCGGGATGATGCCTGCACCGTCGCTGCCGGGCGGGGTGTCGCCCCCACCGCCGGCGCCGTCGCTGCCGGGCCGGGTGTCGCCCCCACCGCCTGCGCCGTCGCCGCGGTTCACATGGAACGAGGCGCTCCACGCCTTGCCCCGTCCGCCGGGGACCGCCGGGCAGGTGCCGTCGACCGTCCAGGGGGAGTCCTGGGTCGCCGCGCCGGGGCCGTCGGCCGTGAGGGTGTCGGCGGCGGCGAGACGGGCGGTGCCGCGATAGGCGGCGCGAGCGGGGGCGGTCGCCCCGTCCTCGTCCGGGACCCGCTGCAGCTGGACGGTGCCGCCCTCGAAGGCCTGCGAGGTCGCTTCCAGGGTCGCGGGGGCGGGGCCGCCGGTGGACTCGCAGGTCACCGAGACGGTGACGCTGCCGCCCGGGGAGCCGGTGGTCGGGCTGACCTCCGCGGCCGGGTCCGCGAGGGCGGCCGAGGCGGCGAAGCCGACCACCGCACTGGCCAGGGCCGCGGCGGACAGGACACGGGCGGTGCTGCGCATGGGGTGGGCTCCTTCGAGCGACGACTGCGGGCGGGGCACGGTGGCCATGCCTCGCAGCCATCACAGCCCGCCGCACGCCACGCCGCGCGCGGCCGGACCCCATTCGCGGGACACCGGGGTCCGACCGGGTGACATCGGCGGCCGCCGGCCCCGAAGGACGCTCCCCCTCAGGCGGACTCGCGCATGACCTGTTCGCGGACGCGGTCGCAGCACCGGCTGATCAGCCGGGACACGTGCATCTGCGAGATGCCGAGCTGCTCGGCGATGCGGCTCTGGGTCATGTCGCCGAAGAAACGCATGTAGAGGATGGCCCGCTCGCGTTCGGGCAGAGCGGCCAGTTGGGGGGCGACGGCCTCGCGGTCCACCACCGTCTCCAGCGCCGGGTCGGCCGAGCCGAGCGCGTCGCTCAGGGAGTAGCCGGCCTCGCTGCCGGGCAGCTCGGCGTCGAGCGAGAGGGCCGTGAAGCTCTCCAGCGCCTCCAGGCCGGCCCGCACGTCCTCCTCGCTCATCTCGGCGTGCTCGGCGAGCTCCGCCACGGTGGGCCTGCGCCCGGAGACGGTCTGGGAGAGGTCCTGGGTCGCGAGCCGGACGCGATTGCGCAGGTCCTGCACCCGGCGCGGCACGTGCAGGGTCCACATGTGGTCGCGGAAGTGCCGCTTGATCTCGCCGGTGATGGTGGGCACGGCGTAGCTCTCGAACGCGTTGCCGCGCGCGGGGTCGTACCGGTCCACGGCCTTGACCAGACCGAGGGCCGCGACCTGACGCAGGTCCTCGTAGCTCTCGCCGCGGCTGCGGAAGCGGCCCGCGAGCCGTTCGGCCATCGGCAGCCAGGCCTCGACCACCCGTTCGCGCAGGGTGTCGCGCTGTGGGCCGGGGGGCAGCGAGGCGAGCCTGCGGAAGTCCTCGGCGGTGTCGGGTGCGTCGTCGTGCGGGTGGTGCTTCGCGCTCACTCGGGTGGGCATGATGCGTCGCAACTCCTCAGAGATTGCTCTGGGTTGGACGGTCACCGTGGAGTACGGCCGCGAGGTCGGGAGCGGACGCGGCCGGGGGCGGCGCGTCGCCGCTCCCACGGACGTGCCTCCGGTCCGAAGCACTGCAACTGCGCCTGCCCCCCGCCCCCTGCCGCAAACACCGCGCATGTTTTCCCCCAGCCCGCGGGGTGACTCGTCAGCGGACGACCGCTGCCCGTTCACGTCACGGCCCGGGAGGTTCCCACATGAGCACCAAGGTCTCCGACCACATCCTGCAGAGGCTGCGCGAGTGGGGGGTGGACCACGTCTTCGGATATCCCGGCGACGGCATCAACGGCCTGCTCGCCGCGTGGGGGAGGGCCGAGAACAAGCCCCGGTTCGTCCAGGCCCGGCACGAGGAGATGGCCGCGTTCGAGGCGGTCGGCTATGCCAAGTTCAGCGGCCGTCTCGGGGTGTGCGCGGCGACCTCGGGGCCCGGCGCCATCCACCTCCTGAACGGCCTGTACGACGCCAAGCTGGACCATGTCCCGGTGCTGGCGATCGTGGGACAGACACATCGCACGGCGATGGGCGGCTCCTACCAGCAGGAGGTCGACCTGCACACGCTGTTCAAGGACGTCGCCTCGGACTTCATCGAGACGGTGACGGTCCCCGAGCAGCTGCCGAACGTCATCGACCGCGCGATCCGCACCGCGTACGCGCGCCGCTCCCCCACCGCGATCATCGTCCCCGGTGACGTGCAGGAGCTCGACTACTCCGCTCCCACGCACGAGTTCAAGATGGTGCCCTCCAGCCTGGACCGCAGTTCCTGGACGGCGATTCCCTCCGAGGAGTCGGTGCGCCGGGCGGCGGAGATCCTCAACTCCGGTGACAAGGTGGCCATTCTGGTCGGCCAGGGCGCCGCGGGCGCGCGCGCCGAGGTCGAGCGGATCGCCGAACTGCTCGGCGCGGGGGTGGCGAAGGCGCTGCTCGGCAAGGACGTCCTCAGTGACGAACTCCCGTACGTCACCGGCTCGATCGGCCTGCTGGGCACCCGTGCGTCGTACGAGCTGATGCGGGACTGCGACACGCTGCTCACCATCGGATCGTCCTTCCCGTACACGCAGTTCCTGCCGAAGTTCGGCAAGGCGCGTGGGGTGCAGATCGACATCGACCCGAGCATGGTCGGGATGCGCTATCCGTACGAGGTGAACCTCGTCGGCGACGCGAAGGCGACCCTGGAGCGGCTGATCCCGCTGATCGACGAGGGTCGCGGGCGCGAGTGGTACGACACTGTGTGCGCCAACGTCACGCGCTGGCGCGATGTGATGGACCGCCGGGCGCAGCTCTCGGCGGACCCGATCAACCCCGAGTACGTGGCGCACGCGCTCGATCCGCTGCTGCCGGACGACGCGATCGTCTCGTCCGACTCGGGTTCGACGGCGAACTGGTACGCGCGGCACCTGACGATGCGGGGCACCATGCGCGGCTCCCTGTCCGGCACGCTCGCGACGATGGGTCCCGGGGTGCCGTACGCGATCGGCGCGAAGTTCGCCCATCCGGACCGTCCGGCGATCGCGCTGGTCGGGGACGGCGCGATGCAGATGAACGGCCTGGCGGAGCTGATCACGGCCGCCAAGTACCGGGATCTGTGGGAGGACCCGCGGCTGATCGTGGCCGTGTGGAACAACCAGGACCTCAATCAGGTGACGTGGGAGATGCGGGCCATGGAGGGCGCCCCGTCGTTCCTGCCCTCGCAACAGATCCCGGACGTGCAGTACGCCGCGTTCGCCCGCTCGCTGGGACTGACCGGGATCCGGGTCGAGAAACCGGAGGATGTCGAGGCGGCCTGGCGGGCCGGCCTGGAGGCGGACCGTCCCGCGGTGCTGGAGTTCCTGACCGACCCGGCCGTGCCGCCGATCCCGCCGCACGCCACGTGGGAGCAGATGGAGGCGACGGCCGCCTCGATCCTGAAGGGCGACGCGGACCGCGCGTCCATGGTCAAGCGGGGCTTCAAGGCCAAGATGCAGGAGTTCCTGCCGGGCCGGGACAAGAGCTAGGCCGCCGGGCCGAGGGCGCGGGCGGATGCTTCTCCGCGGCGACCGCCCGGGCCGGGTCCCGGCTCGGCAGCATCCTGAGCGGCAGCGTCGCGCCCAGGGGGCCGGCCGGGGCGTCCTCGCTCCGGTCGGTCTTCTTCGTCGGCAGCACCAGCTCCTCGTAACGGCCCAGTGCCAGCACCACGCCGAGCATGAGGAGCGGGATGATCACGGCGAGCAGTGGCATGGCCGTCCTCCCTCTCCGGGGCGTGGGGGGTCAGCTCCGGGTCTCCCGGGGTTCGCCGCGCAAACCCCGTGTCGGCCTCCGGTCCTCGGGTACGCGGTGCCCACTCGCGAAGATCTGGAGGGACCACTCATGCAGCGAGGAAGTGACCGCCTGAGCGTCCACCGCGACGAGGAGATGAAGCACGAGCTCCAGGGGCTGCTCCGGTCCGGACGCCCCACGCGGACGGAGGAATGGCACGATCCCGAGCCCACCGCCGACGACGACCCGGAGGTCGCGGGCGGCCCCGTCGCGAACACCGCGTCCCTGGCCAGGGTCCGCACCGAACTGGCGCGCCATCTGAACCGCCACGTGTTCCCCGCGGGCCCCCGGGAACTGACCGCCGCCCTGCGCCAGGCGCACGCGCCCGACGCCCTGACCGAGCGGGTGGACGACCTGCCCCGGTCGGCGCGCTACACGACGGTCCAGCAGCTGGCCGAGGCGGTCGTCGAGGCCGGGCGAGAGCGATAGACGTGCCGATGACGGTCGCGGGGTTCCGGCGGCCGGGAAGCGGAGGAAGGCCCACTGTGATGGCTGATTTCGTCAGGGAGGTCATGACGCCGGGCGTGGTCGCCGTCCGCCCGGACGCGTCACTCGTCGAGGCGGCGCAGCTGATGCGCGCGCAGGACATCGGCGACGTGGTCGTCGCCGACGGTCAGCGGATCGTCGGCGTGCTCACCGACCGTGACATCACGGTGCGGGCGGTCGCGGAGGGCGTCGACCCGCTGACGGTGAGCGCCCGGTCCGTGTGCACCCCGGATCCGGTGATGGTCGCTCCCGACGACCCGGTGGAGGCGGCCGTCGCGCTGATGCGCACGCATGCCGTACGCCGGCTGCCGGTCGTCGAGAACGGTCTGCCGGTCGGTGTGGTCACCCTCGGCGACCTGGCCGAGGCCGAGGACCCGGACTCGGCGCTGGCCGAGATCAGCCGGGCCGAACCCGACGACGGGGGCACCGTATGACCCGCGGCCGGACCGCGGACATCGCCGCCGGCCCCCGCACGGTCGACGTCGCCGACGTCACCACCCGGTATCTCCTCTACGGACTGCTGCCCGGCTGGTTCGCACCCGGTCTCGCCGACTGGGTGATGCATCGCCGCACCCGCATCGAGGACACGGCGGGCACCAAGGAATCGCTGATCCATTCGCTGATGATGGCCGAGATCGGCGTCCCCATCGCGCTGACCCTGCGCTACGAGGTCAACCCGCTGCTCCTGTCGGTGCAGTTGGGCGGCGCCGCGGTGCACGAGGCGACCGCGCTGTGGGACGTGCGGACGGCTGTCGACAGCGACCGCGAGGTCAAGCCGGTCGAGCAGCACATCCACAGTTTCCTGGAGTCGCTGCCCTTCGGCGCGCTGGCCGCCCTGATGTGCCTGCACGCCGACCAGGTGACGTGCTTGCTGCGCGGGGGCGGCGGCGACCCCGACGCCTGGAGGCTGGTGCCCCGCCGCCGGCCCCTGTCCCGCGGCTACCTCGCCGGCATCGCCGCGGCCGTCGGCACCTGTGTGGTGCTGCCGTACGGCGAGGAACTCCTGCGCTGCGTGCGCGTGGGCCGCCGTAACCGCAAACGCGCCTCGGACCGAGCGACGTGGCGCACGAGGAAAGGACGTTGAACATCATGCGTATCGCATTCCTGACCGCCCCCGAGGGCGTCGAGCAGATCGAGCTGACCGATCCGTGGCAGGCGGCGAAGGACGCCGGACACGAGCCCGTGCTGGTGTCGACGAAGTCCGGTGAGATCCAGGCCTTCAACCACCTCGACAAGGCGGACACCTTCCCCGTGGACGAGGTCGTCGGCGAGGCCTCGGCCGGCTCGTTCGGCGCGCTGGTGCTGCCCGGCGGCGTGGCCAACCCCGACTTCCTGCGCACGGACGACAAGGCCGTGTCGTTCGTGCGGGACTTCTTCGAGCAGGGCCGCCCGGTCGCGGCGATCTGCCACGCCCCGTGGACTCTGGTCGAGGCGGACGTCGTGCGCGGCCGCACGCTCACCTCGTGGCCGAGCCTGCGGACCGACATCCGCAACGCGGGCGGGACCTGGGTGGACGAGCAGGTGAAGATCGACGACAACGGCGGCAACAAGCTGATCACCAGCCGCAAGCCGGACGATCTCAAGGCGTTCTGCGAGGCCTTCCTGCACGTCTTCTCCGAGGGGGCCGGCTGATGGGTGCCCCGGGCGAGGACCGCAAGCAGCAGCAGCGCGAGGCCTTCCACGCGGACGACCCGGCCGCCGGGCCGCTCACCACCGACCAGGGGGTGGAGGTCGACCACACCGACGACTCACTGGCCGCGGGTGAGCGCGGGCCGACCTTGATGGAGGACTTCCACTTCCGCGAGAAGCTCACCCATTTCGACCACGAGCGGATCCCGGAGCGGGTGGTGCATGCCCGGGGAGCGGGCGCGTACGGCTACTTCGAACCGTACGAGTCCTGCGCGGAGTTCACCCGTGCCGCCTTTCTGCAGGACCCGTCGGTGCGGACGCCGGTCTTCGTCAGGTTCTCCACCGTGCAGGGCCCGAAGGGCTCGGCGGACACCGTGCGGGACGTGCGCGGCTTCGCGACCAAGTTCTACACGTCGGAGGGCAATTACGACCTCGTCGGGAACAACTTCCCCGTCTTCTTCATCCAGGACGGCATCAAGTTCCCCGACTTCGTGCACGCGGTCAAGCCCGAGCCGCACAACGACATCCCGACCGGCGCCTCCGCGCACGACACCCTGTGGGACTTCGTGTCGCTGCAGCCGGAGACCCTGCACGCCATCATGTGGCTGATGTCGGACCGGGCGATCCCGCGCAGCTACCGCATGATGCAGGGCTTCGGCGTGCACACCTTCCGGTTCGTGGACGCGGCGGGCCGCGGCACGTTCGTGAAGTTCCACTGGAAGCCGAAGCTGGGCGTGCACTCGCTGGTGTGGGACGAGGCACAGGAGTGCCAGGGCCGTGACCCGGACTTCAACCGACGCGACCTGTGGGACGCGATCGAGGCCGGCGAGTACCCGGAGTGGGAGCTGGGCGTGCAACTCGTGCCGGAGGAGGACGAGTTCGCCTTCGACTTCGACCTGCTCGACGCCACGAAGATCATTCCGGAGGAGCAGGTGCCGGTCCGGCCGATCGGCCGGATGGTGCTCGACCGCAACCCGGAGAATTTCTTCGCCGAGACCGAGCAGGTCGCCTTCCACACGGGCAATGTCGTGCCCGGCATCGACTTCACCAACGACCCGCTGCTGCAGGCCCGCAACTTCTCCTACCTGGACACGCAGTTGATCCGGCTGGGCGGCCCGAACTTCACGCAGATCCCGGTCAACCGGCCCGTGGCGCCGGTGCGCACCAACCAGCGCGACGGCTACCACCAGAGCGCCATCCATCGGGGCACGAACTACTTCCCGAACTCGCTCGGCGGCGGCTGCCCCGCGCACGCGGGCGTCGACGGGCACGCGTACACGCACTACGCGGAGCGGGTCGACGGCGCCAAGATCCGCAAGCGGAGCGAGAGTTTCAAGGACCACTACAGCCAGGCCGCGCTGTTCTTCCACAGCATGGCCGACTGGGAGAAGCAGCACATCGTCGACGCCTACCGGTTCGAGCTCGGCAAGGTCGGGGCGATGACGGTACGCGCCCGTACGGTCGAACAACTCGCCAAGGTGGACGGGGAGTTGGCGGCTGCCGTGGCCCGCGGTATCGGTGTGCCGGAACCGGCCCCGCAGGAGACGCCGTACAAGCAGGAGTCCCCGGCGCTGAGCCTTCAGGCACTGCGCGGCGACGGCTCGATCCGCACCCGGCAGATCGCGGTCCTGGTCACCGATGGCGTCGACGCCGCGCAGGTGGCCTCCGTGCGGGAGACGCTGGCCGCCGAGGGCGCGATCGTCGAGGCGCTCGCTCCGGCCGACGGCACCGTCAAGGGCGCCGACGGGGAGACGTACGCGGTGGACCGGGCGCTGCCGACGGTCGCCTCGGTGCTGTACGACGCCGTGCTGGTGCCCGGCGGTCCGGACGGCACGCCGCCGGTGGTCGAGGACCCGGACGCGCTGCGCTTCGTGCGGAGCGCCTATCTGCACGGCAAGCCGGTGGGCGCGCTCGGCTCGGGCGTGGAGGTGCTGTCCGTCCTCCAGCCCCAGGGCGTCGAGCTGTCCACCGGCTCGCGGGGCGTGATCGCCGACCGGGGTGTGGTGACGGACGCGTCACCGGGCCCCGCCGGCGCGGAGTTCGCACGGGCGTTCGTCGCCGCGATCGCGGCGCACCGGCACCGGGACCGGCCGCCGGTGCGCCACTGACCGGTGCGCCACTGACCGGCGGTGAGGGCGTCAGGAGCGGGGAGTCACCGACTCCCCGCTCTGGCGTTCCCGGGCGCCTTCGCGGGTGCGGCCCGCGGCCACCATGCGCTGGGGGTTGCGGCGCAGGTACTCGCCCTCCAGCTCGGCCATACGGTCGTTGTGGGCCCGCAGCGCGTCGCTCGAGCCGTACAGCAGCGTGTCGTGGCGCGTGCGGTGGATCGTCTCCAGCTCCTTCATGAGCTGCTGGTCGTCCAGCCTGCTGGCGTCGACTCCGGTCATGGTGGTGATCCGCTCGTCGTGTTCGTCCATGCGGTCCGGGTACCCGCCCGGCAGCAACAACCCCAAGCGGCATCCGGGAGGGAGCCATGGATCTCGCCTTTCTGCATCCACTCTACGAACATCCGGGCCCTTGGGCCTCCGTGTACGTCGACACGTCCCGGCACACGGAGGCCACGCCCCACGAACGTCATCTGACGGCCATGGCGCTCGCCCGGGACCTGGACCAGCAGGGCGCCGACGAGGCCACCTGCCGGGCGGTGCGCGAGGCGCTCGAAGAGCTGCGGCACTCCTCCGAACCGAACGGCCGGGCCGTGTTCGCCCGGGCCGGCGAAGTGGTCCTCGATCCTCCGCTGGCCCGTCCCCCGCAGCGGGACCATGCCGTGTGGGCACCCCTGCCGCACGCCGCTCCCCTGCTGGAGCTGGCCGGCGAGGACCCGGTGTGCGTGGTGGCCTACATCGACCGCAAGGGCGCCGACCTGGAGCTGCGCAGCTCGCTGGGGAGCGAGGACGTCGGCTCGGTCACCGGGCGGCAGTGGCCGGTGCACCGTACGAGCACCGTGGACTGGTCGGAGCGGCACTTCCAGCTGAAGGTGGAGAACACCTGGGAGCACAACGCGGCCGAGATCGCCGAGGCCGTCGCCGCCTGCCAGGTGGGGGCACCTCCCACGCCTTTGGGCAGTGGGGGAGAGACCCGGGCCGACCTGCTGATCCTCGTGGGTGACGACCGGGAGCGGCGGTCGGTGCACGAGCGGCTGCCGGCGCATCTGAAGGACCTGGCCGTCGAAGCGTCGCACGGCACCGGCAGCAGGCTGCTGGACGAGGAGGTCGAGCAGGCGCGTGCCGATCACGTACGGCAGCGGGCCGAGCGGGAGCTGGAGCGGTTCCTGGCGGCCCGCGAACCGGACGGCGAAGGCCGCGCGGCGGCCGTGGAGGGCGTGCCCGCACTGGTGGAGGCCGCCCGCGAGCACCGCATCGACGAGCTGCTGATCCGCCCGGACGGCCCCGACGCGCACCGCGAGGTGTGGATCGGCGAGGACCCGGACCAGCTCGCCGTCCGTCGCACGGACCTCGAGATCCTGGGCGAACAGCACTCGTGGCCGGCCCGCGCGGACGACGCGCTGATCCGGTCGGCGGTGGCCACCGGGGCCCCGGCGCTGTCGGTGACCCCGGCGCAGGGGCGGGAGGCCCCGGTGGGCGGACTGGGGGCGCTGCTCAGGTGGAAGTGAGCGCGGCCCACCGCGCCCGCTCCACACTCCGGCGGCCTACCGCGCCCGCTCCACCCTCCGCTCGTCCCACACCGCTTCCGGTGTCTCCCGGACGCGTCCGTCGCTGCCGAAGACCAGATAGCGGTCGAACGAGCGCGCGAACCAGCGGTCGTGGGTGACCGCGAGCACCGTGCCGTCGAAGTCCTCCAGGCCCTCCTGGAGCGCCTCGGCGGACTCCAGGTCGAGGTTGTCGGTCGGCTCGTCGAGCAGCAGGGCCGTCACGCCCTGCAGCTCGAGGAGCAGGATCTGGAAGCGGGCCTGCTGGCCGCCTGAGAGCCGGTCGAAGGCCTGCTCGGCCTGGCCCGTGAGCTCGTAGCGGCGCAGCCGGGACATCGCCGCGCCCCGGTCCTGGGAGTGCTCCTGCCACAGGATGTCCAGCAGGGTGCGGCCCTGGAGCTCGGGGTGGGCGTGGGTCTGGGCGAAATGCCCGGGCACCACGCGCGCCCCGAGCTTCCACTCCCCCGAGTGCGCCACGTCCTCCCCGGCCAGCAGCCGCAGGAAGTGCGACTTGCCCGAGCCGTTGGAGCCGAGGACGGCGACCCGTTCGCCGTAGAAGACCTCCAGGTCGAAGGGCTTCATCAGCCCGCTCAGCTCAAGTTGCTTGCAGGTCACGGCCCTTACGCCGGTACGACCGCCCTTGAGCCGCATGGTGATGTCCTGCTCGCGCGGCGGCTCGGGCGGCGGTCCCGCCTCCTCGAACTTCCTGAGCCGGGTCTGCGCGGCCTGGTAGCGGGAGGCCAGCTCATGGCTGACGGTGGCCGCCTGACGGAGGTTCAGCACCAGCTTCTTCAGCTGGGCGTGCTTCTCGTCCCAGCGCCTGCGCAACTCCTCGAACCGCGCGAAGCGTTCACGCCGGGCGTCGTGGTAGGTGGCGAAGCCGCCGCCGTGCACCCAGGCGTCGGCACCGGCGGGGCCGGGCTCCACGGAGACGATCTTCTCGGCGGCCCGCGAGAGGAGCTCACGGTCGTGGGAGACGAAGAGCACCGTCTTGCGGGTCTCCTTCAGCCGCTCCTCCAGCCAGCGCTTGCCGGGCACGTCCAAGTAGTTGTCCGGCTCGTCGAGCAGCAGCACCTCGTCCGTGCCGCGCAGCAGCGCCTCCAGCACCAGCCGCTTCTGCTCACCGCCGGACAGCGTGCGCACCTGCCGCCACTGCGCCTGCTCGTACGGCACCCCGAGCGCTGCCGTGGTGCACATGTCCCACAGCGTCTCGGCCTCGTACCCGCGCGCCTCGGCCCAGTCGGCGAGCGCCTGCGCGTAGGTCAGCTGGGCGGCCTCGTCGTCGACGGTCATGATGGCGTGCTCGGCCCGGTCGACGGCCTGCGCGGCCTCGCGGATCCGGGGCGGCGCCACCGACACCAGCAGGTCCCGCACGGTCGTCTCGTCCCGTACGGACCCCACGAACTGCCGCATCACGCCGAGCCCGCCGCTGACGGTGACGGTGCCGCCGTGCGGCTTCAGCTCGCCGGAGATCAGCCGCAGCAGGGTGGTCTTGCCCGCGCCGTTGGGGCCCACCAGGGCCACGACGGCCCCTTCCCCCACCCGGAAGGACACATCGCCGAGCAGCGCCCTCCCGTCGGGGAGGTAGTACTCGAGATGCGCGGCTTCCAGATGTCCCATGAGGAGGCATTCTGCGGGCGACCGGCGGGGCGGGGCAAACCCTTATCGCACCTCGTCCACGGACTGTCCGGCGGGACCGCTGTCGCCGCTGGGAGCGACGACGGCCCCCGCCCACGACAACGCCTTCCACCCGTTGGAGGGTGAGCCCTCCAGGATCACCACACCGGTGTTGCGCAGGGGGTGGGCCGCGGCGAACGGAACGTCGACGTTGTCCGCGCGGGCGGCCGTCCACATCCGGATCGCCGCGCCATGGCTGACCATGGCGACCGTGCGGGCCCCGCTGCCGGCCGCCTCCGCGACCACCGCGTCGTAACGCGCCAGCGCCTCCGCGCCCGTCTCGCCGCCCGGCATCCGCAGAGCCGTGTCCCCGTCGGCCCAGGCGAACACCGTCTTCATGTACAGCTCCCCCTGCTCCGTGTCCCCGGGCAGCATCTCCAGCTCCCCGGCGGACAGCTCCCGGATCCCGTCCCGGACCAGGAGCTCCAGACCCCGTGCGGCGGCCAGCGGCGCGGCGGTGAGCTGCGTGCGCACCAGCGTGGAGACGTACAGGGCCTCGATGTCCTCGTCGGCCAGGGCCCGCGGCAGCGCCGCGGCCTGCCGCTCGCCCAGCGGGGTCAGGCCCGGCCCCGGGACGGCCGTGTCCAGCAGGTTGTCGACATTACTGGGGGTCTGGCCGTGACGTATGAGGAGCAGACGCATTCAGGGACCCTCCGGGCTCGGCGATCGCCCGCGGAACGGGAAACGGGCACTTCAGGGTAACCGCCGCGACTCACCACTCTTCTCAGCTGACACAGCGTCAGTCCATATCGCAATACGCAGGTCTCACATTTCGACATGCGGGCGTACCGTGATGCGTAACCGGCAAGCCGTCGAACAGGGGAGTTCGTCATGTCGAAGTCGCAGGAGACCGCCGTCTACACGCACGGGCACCACGAGTCGGTGCTGCGCTCGCACACCTGGCGGACCGCCGCCAACTCCGCGGCCTACCTGCTCGGCTCCCTCAAGCCGCACATGCGGATCCTGGACATCGGCTGCGGCCCCGGCACCATCACCGCCGACCTGGCGGCCCTGGTCCCCGACGGCCATGTCACCGGCGTCGACCACGCGCCCGGCATCCTGGACCAGGCCCGGGCCACGGCCGCCGAACGCGGCCTGACCAACGTCGACTTCGCGGTCGCCGACGTCCACGCCCTGGACTACCCCGACGACACCTTCTGCGTCGTCCACGCCCATCAGGTGCTGCAGCACGTCGGCGACCCGGTGCAGGCCCTGCGCGAGATGCGGCGGGTCACCAGGCCGGGCGGGTTCATCGCAGCACGCGACGGCGACTACGCGGCGATGACCTGGTATCCGGAGTCGGCCGGCATGGACGACTGGCTGGACCTGTACCGGCGGGTGGCCCGGGCCAACGGCGGGGAACCGGACGCCGGGCGCCGGCTGAGGTCCTGGGCGCTGCGGGCGGGCCTGACCGACATCACCGCCACGTCCAGCACCTGGACCTACTCGACGCCCGAGGAGCGGGCCTGGTGGAGCGGTCTGTGGGCGGACCGGACGATGGCCTCCGCGTACGCGGAGCGGGCCACCAGCGGCGGGCACGCCACCGTGGAGCAGCTGCGGGCGGTGTCGCGGCCCTGGCGGGAGTGGGGCGAGCACGAGGACGGCTGGTTCGCCGTCCTCCACGGGGAGATCCTGTGCCGAAAAGAGGTCTCGCCGGTACAGGTGGCGCAGTAGGACCGCCCGCCGGGGCTCATTCCCGCGGCAGCAGCGGTCCGAGCGGCCCCAGGTCCAGATTGAGGTCCTCGGGCCGCAGTCCGTACCGCTCGCGCAGTTCGGTCATGCGGTCGTCGAGGAGCATCAGCGTGAGCCCGATCCGTTCCTCCTGGTCCTCGGTGAGGTCACCCACGTCGAAACGGCGCAGTGCCTGGCGCTCCATGAGCTGGCGCAGCAACTCCACGACGGTCAGGACGAGTTTGACCAGGTCGCGCTCGACGGTGTCCGGCTCCAGGTCCATCCGGCCTCGGCGTGCTGTCACAGCAACTCCCCCCAGGGCGACGGCACCTGCTCGTTGACCGAGCTGATCAGCGCGTTGAGATCGATGCGCACCAGATCGACGTCCGCGATGCGCAGCGTGATGTCCCCCGTGATGACGACCCCGCCGGCGAGCAGCCGGTCGAGCAGGTCCACGAGGGCGATCTCGCGGCGTTCGATGACGGTCATGCTTCTTCTCCCGCGAAGGAATAGGCGGCCCACGGCCCGGTGAGTTCCACCCGGATTCCGGGGCTGTCCACCTTTGTCTGGTCCTTGGTCCGGTCCACCAGTTCCACGAATTCCTCGGAGTGGTCACGGGGCACCAGATAGGCGGCGTTCAGCACATTGCGCCCGGAAACCCCGGACAGTGCGGGATTCTGCGGGGCGTGCAGCCGGGAGTCCTCGGCATACCGGGACAGCGTGCTGTGCAGACCGTTCGCGAACTCCTCCGTCTGCTGCCACAGATCCTCGTGCGCCCGCGCCCGCGTCCGCCGCTGCCGCAGATAGTCCCGGCCCGACGACGGCTTCGGCGCGGGCTCCGCGCCGGTCTCCGGACCGGTCTCGACGTACACCTTGACGCCCCACTCGACGCGGCCCTGCAGCCGGTCCAGGGTGCGCCGGAAGTCCTCCTCGCGCCCCTCCAGCATGACGCGGACCCCGCTGTCGTCCCGGAAGACGGTGGCGAGCCGCAGGGGCAGCGGGGTGGTGACCACGGTCAGGGCGTCGATCACGCTCTGGTGGGCCCTCGCCGTCTCGGTCAGCCAGTCCAGGTCCTCCAGACGCCTGCGGAGCGGCTCCTCGGCGAAGTCCCGCTCCGGTACGTGACTCACCACGGCGATCAGGCCGTGGTGGGACAGCAGTCTGGGGGGATCGCCGGCCACACCCTTCAACTGGGCCTGCAGCGGGGCGCCGAAGGGGCGGCAGACGGCGTAGACGTACCGCAGTCCGGTCATGGGGCCTCCTCCTCCGTGGCGCGCCGGTCCGCACGCCGCGCGCCGTCGAGTTCCATCCGCTCCAGCCGTTCCTTCAACTCGGCGTTCTCCCGGGCGAGTTCGTTGTGGCGAGCCCGGGAGGAGAGGGCGGGGTCGGTCTCCCACCAGTCGATGCCCATCTCCTTCGCCTTGTCCACCGAGGCGACGATCAGCCGGAGCTTGATCGTGAGGAGTTCGATGTCGAGCAGGTTGATCCGGATGTCACCGGCGATCACGATGCCCTTGTCGAGCACGCGCTCGAGGATGTCGGCAAGGTTGGCGCCCGAACCCTGTCCATAGGGTTCGGGCATCCGGCCGGCCATGCTCATCGACGGCTCCCGCCGTCGGCGTACTCGTACTCGGGCTCTTCCTCGTCCTCGTACTCCGGCTCTTCCTCCTCCTCGTACTCGCCCTCGGCCTCCTCCTCGTCCTCCTCGGGCTCCTCGGTCTCCTCTTCCTCCTCGTCCCGGGGCTCCTCGTCCTCCTCGGGCTCTGCCTCGTCCTCCTCGCGCGCCTCGTCGTCCCTGGGCTCCTCCTCGTCGCCCTCGTACGACTCCTCGCCCTCCTGCTCCTCCTCGGCGACCGCGTCCTCGTGGCTGCGGACCACCTCGCCGTCGCGGATCTCGCCGCGCCAGCCGTCCTCGGCCTCGCCCTTGAGGGTGATGAAGCGGACGTAGTTCTTGAGGTCGAGCCGGGCCCGGCGGCCCTGGGCGCGCCAGATGTTCCCGGTCTTCTCGAAGAACCCCGAGGGGTAGTACTCGATGACCAGCAGCACCCGGGTCAGCTTGTCGTCGAGGCGGTGGAAGGAGACGACGCCCTTGGTGGTGCCCTTGGCGCCCTCCGAGGTCCATGCGATCCGGTCGTCCGGTATCTGCTCGGTGGTCTTCCCCTTCCAGCTGCGGTTGGACCAGAAGACCTTCAGCTGCCAGTCGGACTGGGTGTCGTCGGAGCGGCTCGCGCTCTTGACGCCCTTGGCGAAGGTGCTGAAGTCCTGGTACTGCGTCCACTGGTCGTAGGCCGTGCGCCGGTCCACGCCCACGTCGACGGACTCGATGATCACCGTCGGCTTCTTGCCC
This sequence comes from Streptomyces sp. NPDC005799, assembly GCF_040630525.1. Lineage (NCBI taxonomy): Bacteria > Bacillati > Actinomycetota > Actinomycetes > Kitasatosporales > Streptomycetaceae > Streptomyces > Streptomyces sp. NPDC005799. The sequence continues at coordinate 143,460 of NZ_JBEXXQ010000020.1, read as the reverse complement.
GCCCCGCGCTTGCGCTTGTTCTTGCCCCCACCGAGGTTCTTGAAGGCATCCACGACGTTCTCCTTGGCGCGAGAGGCGCCGAGCTCCAGTGCGGAGCGCAGCGGCCCCTTGCCCTCGGCGAGCTTGCGGCCGCCGTCGAGAGCGAGCTTGGCGAAGCCGGGGCTGTTGCCCTCGGCTATGTCGTTCAGCTTGACGGTCGTCTCGCCGAGCTTGCGGCCGACGCCGGTCAGCAGCCGCTGGGCCTGCGCGGCCAGGTAGTCCTGCAGCTCGGCCTTGAGGCGGTCGGCGGCCTCGCTGTGGGCGAGGTCGGTCAGCGGGTTCGCCTTGTCGGTCGCCCCGCGCGCGGCGGAGGTCGCCGATCCGAGGGTCTCGGTCATCGCTCACCGTCTCCCTTCGGCAGGCGGGTCCTGGCTCCGCGGGCCGCGCCCCTGGCCGCCGAGCCGCCACGGCCGGCGGTCTTCTTGGCGGTCTTCTTCGCCGGGGCGTTCTTGCTCGCGGTCTTCTTGGCCGCCGTCTTCTTGGCCGGAGCCTTCTTGGCGGCGGACTTCGGGGCCGCGGTCTTCTTCGCGGTCTTCCTGGCGGTCCGCTTCGCGGGCTCCGCCTCGTCCTCCTCCTCGTCCGGGGACTCGTCCTCGGCCTCCGCGTCCGTGGACTCCTCCTCGGCCTCCGGCTCGTCCCCGTCGTACTCCTCGCGCGGCTCCTCCTCCTCAGTGTCCTCCCGCTCGGCGCCGTCGTCCTGCTCGCCGGAGTCACGGCCGCCGGCCTTGTCGGCCACGCCGCTGAGCTGGTCGTGGACCTGCGCCGTACGGCTGTGCAGACGGTCGGCGAGGGAGTTGATCTGCCGCTCCACCATCGCGCCGGAGGCCGCCTTGCCGACCCCGCGCAGGTCCCCGCGCAGCTGGTCCCCGATCTCCTTGAACTGCGGGTTGTTCTGCAGTTGCTGGGACATCAGGTCCGCGAGCGCCTTCGGGCTCAGATGCATCCGCTTGCCGGCCACCATGGTGCCGACGGCGAACGCCAGTTTCATCTTCTTGGTACGTCCCAGAAGATATCCGGCCCCTAGGGCGAGGCCCATTCCCACTCGGTTCATCGTGCCGTCCCGTCGCCAGTGCCCGCGCCACCGCGCAGGCCTATCTCCAGCCGGTCCAGGAGTTCGTCCTCCTGTCGGTCGAACTCCTCCTCGTCGATCTCGCCGGCCTCCAACCGCTCCTCCAGCCGCGCGAGTTCGGCCCTGATCGCGGCGGGGTCGTAGTAGATGCGCTCCGCCTCCTGCAGGACCTGCCCGATCACCCAGCCGCTGCCGCGCACCGGGGCGAAGGGCAGCAGAACCAGCTCCTTGATGAGTCCCACGGCCTCACTCCTGGGCGACTCCCGGACCGGCCGCCGTGCCCGCGTGCTCGGCGGGGCCCGGTTCGACGAAGCTGTACGGCGGCAGCGGGCCGTTGACGCGCAGCTCGATGTGCGGATGGCTGCCGCGGACGTTCTCCACCTCGGTCAGGAACCGGTCGGCGGAGTCGCGGTCCACCAGGAAGGAGACGTTGACCAGCCAGCCGGTGGACTCGGGGCCCACGCTGACGTCCGAGGCGAGGGGTTCCAGAGCGCTGCGCACCGCGGCCGCGTCCTCGCTCTCCCGGGCCTTGACGGCGGCGACCACCATCTCGCCGAGGCGCAGGCGGTCGTCGTAACTGCCGCCGCCGGACTTGCGGTTGGCCTCGGTCATGGCGCGGATGTCCGGGTTCGCGGACATCACCAGGTGCAGCACGGCCTCTTCCTGGTGGGTGGCCTTGACGTTGTACTCGACCTTGCCCTCCAGGGCGCCCAGCCGCTCCTTGTAGTGGTCGGCGCGCTCGGTCAGGACGCTGGTGACGGTGTCGTCGTCGGGGGCGACGCTCCCGAAGCGCATGGGCAGCACCACCCCGGCGGCGCCCGCCTCGGCGAGCACGGTCTGGTGGGAGAGCAGGTCCCTGCGCTTGGGCCGCAGCCCCTCGGGCGCGTCGCTGACGACAGCCGTCAGCTCACCCGCCTCGAGGATCCGCACCGGGCGCGGCGGGTCGCCCACACCGGCGAGGTCCTTCGGCAGCGCGGGGTGCGAGCTCGCGGTGATGCCGTAGACGTACGTGCTCACTCGTCGTCCTCCTTCCTGCGCGCGGAGGTGCTCTTGCGGGCGCGCGGCCGGGACTCGGTCTCCCGCTCGCGGCCCCCTTCGTCACGTGCCTGCTTGAAGGCGCCGGAAATGGTCTCGGCGGCCCCCGAGAGGGCGCCCTTGGACTTGCCCTGCGCGCCGGACTCGGTCATCTCGCCGACCAGGTCGGGCAGGCCGGGGTTCTTGTGCGGACCGGACTCCAGGTCGAGCCGGTTGCACGCCTCGGCGAAGCGCAGGTAGGTGTCGACGCTGGCCACGACGACACGTACGTCGATCTTCAGGATCTCGATGCCGACCAGAGAGACTCGTACGAACGCGTCAATGACCAGACCCCTGTCGAGGACGAGTTCCAGAACGTCGTAGAGGCCGCTGGAACCGCCCCCACCGCCGGTCTGCTGTGCCGGGACAACGGTCATGCCGACCGCGCCTCCTTGTCTGTGGTTTCGAGTGTGTGAGCGGGTCGGCGGCCTAGCGGCCGCCAGACCTGTGTGCGTCAGCACGCCCGCGTTCGTAGCGGCGGACGCGCCGGTAACCGGTCAGCTGGCCGTCGGGGTCGAGATCGACCTGATAGCTCGCCATCAGGCTCATCGTGTCCGGTACTCGGGCAAGTTCCAGGACCTCGACCTCGAGGCACCAGCCGTCCTCGGTCTGTTCGAACGACGAGACGCTCTCGGCGGCCATACCGGTCAGCTCCGCGAGCTGCGTACGCGCGTTGCGCAGCACCTCCATGGGGCCTGGCCGCTTGCTCGCCCCGCCATTCCCTTTGTCCGAATTCTGTGACTTCTGTGAATTCTGGGGTTCTTGTGAGTTTTTTGTGTCAGACATGGCCACCTCTTGTCTGCGGGTGGCCGCAATATCAGTGGCCAAACCTTCAGGCGCCACGCAACGCGTCCAACCTGCGGCGGGCCGGTCCCAGCGCCCGCGCCCTGCGGTTGATCCCGGCCCAGGGATCGCGGCGGACCTGTTCGAGGGCGTCGGCGATGGTCCACCGGCCGGCGGAAAGGTCCGGGTCGTCCAGCTGGCTCCAGTCGATGGGGGTCGCCACGGGTGCGCCGGGCCGGGCGCGGACGGTGAGCGGGGCGACGGCGGTCTGCGCGTAGGCGTTGCGGCCCACGTCCAGGTAGAGCCGGTCGCCGCGGTCCTTCTTGCGGGCGGCGGTGGTGAGCCGGTCGGGGTGCGCCTCGGCCAGGGTGTCGGCGGCGTCGCGGGCGAACGCGCGGACCTCGTCGAAGTCGTGGCGTCCGTCGAGGGGCACCACCACGTGCAGTCCGCGCGAGCCGGTCGTCATCAGCGCCGAGGGGAGCTTCAGCTCGTCGAGGAGTTCGCCGAGCAGCGAGGCGGCCTCCCGCACCGCGGTGAAGTCGTCGCCGGCCGGGTCCAGGTCGAAGACCATCCGGTCGGGCCGCTCCACGCTGCCCACCCGGGACAGCCAGCGGTGCAGGGTGATCGAGGCCTGGTCGGCGAGGTAGACGAGGGTGGCGGAGTCGTCGCACACCGTGTGGCAGACGGTGCCACCCTCCTTGGCCAGCTCGACGCGTGTGATCCACTCCGGGTAGTTCTCCGGGGTGTTCTTCTGCATGAACCGCGGACCCTCGACACCGTCGGGATGCCGTTCCAGCATCAGCGGACGGCCCCGCAGATGCGGCAGCAGGAACGGCGCGGCGGAGCGGTAGTAGTCGACCAGGTCGCCCTTGGTGTACTCCTTCGCCCCGCCGTCCCCCGGGAAGAGCACCTTGTCCGGCCGGTGCACCTCCACCGTGCGGCGCCCGGCCCGTACGGTCCGTACGCCGTCGTCGCTCACCGTACGACCGCCTCCTCCACCAGCAGTTTCCCGGCGGCCGCGATCGCCTCGGCGTCGATGCCGGCGGCGTGCAGCTGCTCCTCGGGCGAGGCGGAGCCCGGCATGTCGCGCACCGCGAGGCGCACCAGGCGCGGCACGGGCCGCCCGTCGAGGAAGGCGTCCAGGACGGCGTCGCCGATACCGCCCTCCTCGTGGTGGTCCTCGACGGTCACGAGACAGCCGGTGTCCTCGGCGGCCTGCCGCAGGGTGCGCCGGTCGACCGGCTTGACCGAGTACAGGTCGACGACCCGGGCCCGGATGCCGTCCCGCTCCAGCGCGTCGGCGGCCGTCAGCGCCTCCTGCACGGTGACCCCCGCCGCGACGATCGTCAGCCGGTCCTGGTCCGAGGAGCGCAGCACCTTGCTGCCGCCGATCGGGAACTCCTCGTCGGGCCCGTAGATCACCGGGCTCTCGCCGCGCGAGGTCCGCAGATAGCGGACGCCGTCGAGGCCGGCCATGGCGGCGACCAGCTGCGCGGTCTGGTTGGCGTCGCACGGGTACAGCACGGTCGAGCCGTACACCGACCGCAGCATCGCCAGGTCCTCCAGGCCCATCTGGGAGGGCCCGTCCTGCCCGATCGCGGTCCCCGCGTGCGAGCCGACGAGGTTGATGCCGGCGCCGCTGATCGACGCCATCCGCACGAAGTCGTGGGCGCGCGTCAGGAAGGCCGCGAACGTGGCGGCGTACGGCACGCAGCCGCGCGAGGCCAGCCCCACGGCCGCGGCGACCATCTGCTGCTCGGCGATGTAGCACTCGAAGTAGCGGTCGGGGTACTCCTTGGCGAAGAGCTCGGCCCGCGTGGAGTCGCCGACCTCGCCGTCGAGGGCGACGACGTCGCCGCGTCCGGCGCCGAGGGCGACCAGTGCCTGCCCGAAGGCGTCGCGGGTGGCGACCTCGTCCCCGATGTCCCAGCGGGGCAGCTCCAGGCTCCCGGCGGGCACGGAGTGCAGCACGCGGGCGGCGGGCGGTTCGTTCACCCGGACGCGGATGTCACGCGGTCCGCCGAGTTCCGCGATCGCCTCCTCGGCCTCCGGCAGCGGCTTGCCGTGCAGGCCCTCGCGGTCCTGGACGGACTCCACGCCCTTGCCCTTGAGGGTGCGGGCGAGGATCGCCGTGGGCTGACCGGACGTCGAGGCAGCCTCGCCGTAGGCGCGGTCGATCGCGTCCACGTCATGGCCGTCCACCTCGACGGTGTGCCAGCCGAACGCCTGGAAGCGGCGGGCGTAGGCGTCGAGGTCGTGTCCGTGCCGGGTGGGGCCGCGCTGTCCCAACCGGTTCACGTCGACGATCGCGGTGAGGTTGTCGAGGTTCTCGTACGCCGCCTGCTCGGCGGCCTCCCACACCGACCCCTCGGCCAGCTCGCTGTCCCCGCACAGCACCCAGACGCGGTAGCCGGTGCGGTCGAGGCGCTTGCCGGCCAGCGCGATGCCGACACCGACGGGCAGGCCCTGGCCGAGCGAGCCGGTGGCGGTCTCGACCCACGGCAGTTGGCGCGGGGTCGGATGGCCCTCGAGGCGGCTGCCGAGCTTGCGGAAGCTGAGCAGTTCGTCGTCGTCGATGGCGCCCACCGCTTTGTAGACGGAGTACAGCAGGGGTGAGGCGTGGCCCTTGGACAGGACGAAGCGGTCGTTGGCGGGGTGCGCGGGACGGTCGAAGTCGTACCGGAAGTGGTTGGCGATCAGCACGGCCATCAGGTCCGCGGCCGACATCGAGGACGTCGGATGCCCGGACCCGGCGGCGGCCGAGGCGCGCACGCTGTCCACGCGCAACTGCTGGCCCAGCTCTACGAGTTCGTCGGTGTTCATGAGTCTCCTTCCGTGGAGGCGTCGGAACGCTTGACGGGCCCCGGACCCTGCTCCGGCTCCCGGCCACGAGTACCCGCGGCCGGCCCGGACACCGACAGGTCGTCGGCGACGGGTCCTGCCCCGGCCCGACCCTGGCCCTGTCCGGGTCCGGCGCTGCCGGATCGCCCCTCGGCAGGCCCGGGACCGGGTTGATTCTTGCCGGGCTCACCGCCGGGCTGCCCCTCGGCGGGCTCACCGCCCGGCCGACCCTTGGCCGGTTCACCGCCCGGCTGACCCTTGGCCGGTTCACCGCCCGGTTGGTTCTTGGCGGGCTCATGACCCGGCTGGTTCTTCGCCGGCTCGGGGGCGCCCGCCTGCGCCGCGCCCAGCCCGGACCCCGACGGGTCGTCGGCGACGGGTCCGGCCCCGGGCAGACCCTGGCCCTGTCCGGGTCCGGCGCCACCGAATCGGCCCTCGGCAGGCCCGGGACCGGATTGATTCTTGGCGGCCTCACCGCCGGGTTGATTCTTGGCGGGGTCGCCGCCCGGCGGTTTCATGGGCGGCTCACCGCCCGGCCGGTTCCCCTTCGCCGGCTCAGACCCGCCCGGCTGGTTCGTGGCCGGTTCACCGCCCGGCCGGATCTTCGCCCTGGCGGGCTCGGGGGCGCGCGGCTGATCCTTGGCGGGCTCGGGAGGGTGCGTCGTGCCGGTGTCCTCGGCCGTTGCCGCGCCCGGGCCGGAGCGGGGCGCGGTGTCCTGCTGCCGGTCCGGGCGGCCGGCCACCCGGGCCAGTTCCGGGGACGCGGTGTCCAGCGGGACCGACCAGGAGCGTACGAGGCCCAACTGGACGGCCTGGCGCGGCAGTACGGCGTCCAGGAGCCAGTCGGCGGCGACCCGGACCCGGTTGCCGGGCATCGCGGCGAGGTGGTAGGCCCGGGTGACCGCACCGGCGAGCGGCCCGGACAGAGGGACGCCGAGCGGATTGGCCGCGGCCTTCACCCCGCCCAGGTCCACGACGAACCCCAGGTCGCGGTGGCGGTAGGCGTGCCGCTCGCCGGAGCCGAGGGACGCGGCCACGTTGCGTCCGGCCACCTTGCCCTGCCGCCAGGCGTGCTGCGCGGTCATCGGCGTGTACTGGCCCGGGTTCTCCAGGTCGGGCACGGCCGCCGCGTCCCCGGCCGCGAACAGCTCGGGCCGGCCCGGCACCTGCAGGTGCGGGTCGACGAGGAGCCGGCCGCGTTCCATGGGCAGCCCCAGCGAGTCGGCGAGCGGATCCGGCCGTACGCCCACGCACCACACCAGCGAGCGGGTCGGCACGAACTCCCCGTCCGTCAGCAGGACTCCGTCGTGCGTGGCCTCCTTCACCGAGGTGCCCATCCGCACGTCCACGCCCCGCTCGCGCAGCACCGAGTCGGCGGTGCGGGACAGACGCTCGTCGAGTTCCGGCAGCACCCGCTTCGCGATGTCGAGGAGCAGCCAGCGCGGCCGCATCCCCTTGCGCAAGGGGTGTTTGCGGACCTGCGCGTCGGTGAACAGCTTTCCCTGCGCGGCGACCTCGGTGCCGGTGTAGCCCGCGCCGACGACCACGAAGGTGCAGCGCGCGGCGCAGGTCTTCGGGTCGCCCTCGGACGCGGCGAGTTCCACCTGCCGGGTGACGTGGTCGCGCAGGTACAGCGCCTCGGGCAGCCCGCGGAAGCCGTGCGCGTGCTCGGCCACGCCCGGGATCGGCAGCAGCTTGTTGACGCTGCCGGCGGCGAGCACCAGCCGGTCGTAGCTCAGGGTCCCGCCGTCGCCCTCGGGTCCCGTGTAGTGCACGGTCCGTCCCTCGAGGTCGATCCCGTCGGCCTCGCCGAGCACCAGCCGGACGTGCGGCAGGGTGCCGGAGAGGGAGACCGTCACCCGGCGCGGCTCCAGGATCCCGGCGGCGACCTGGGGCAGCAGGGGCAGATACAGGAAGTAGTCGGTCGGGTTCAGCAGGGTGACGTCGGCGTTGTGCCGCATCTGCCGGGACAGGGTGCGGGCCGTCTGGTAGCCGGCGAAGCCGGCGCCGACGATCACGATGCGGGGTCGAGCCACGGTTCGCCTCCGGCGCTGTCGCGTGCGTCGTACGGAAACTTCCGCGTCCCCCTGGGTCAGGGTCGCCAAACGTGCGCCGGTTTCCCCTCCGGCCGCCGGGTACCCGGCCCGGGACACCAACCGCCGACGTCGCGGAGGCACCATCCCCATGCCCGAGTACGGTTACTTCCTCTCGTGCGAGCAGTACGGTCCCGCCGAGCTGATCGAGCAGGCGCGGATGGCCGAACAGGCCGGGTTCCAGGCGCTGTGGATCTCGGACCACTACCACCCGTGGAACGACGAGCAGGGCCAGAGCCCGTTCGTCTGGTCGGTGATCGGCGCGCTGTCCGAGGCCGTGTCGCTGCCGGTCGAGACGGCCGTGACCTGCCCGACCGTGCGGATGCACCCGGCGGTGGTGGCGCAGGCCGCGGCGACCAGCGCGGTGATGACCGACGGCGCCTTCCGGCTGGGCCTCGGCTCGGGCGAGGCGCTCAACGAGCACATCCTCGGCGACCACTGGCCGCCCGCCCATGTGCGCCTGGAGATGCTGGAGGAGGCGATCCAGGTGATGCGCCGGCTGTTCACCGGCGAGGAGGTCAACCACCACGGCCCGCACTACACGGTGGAGAACGCCCGCCTGTACACCGTCCCCGACGAGCCCGTGCCGATCGACATCTCCGGCTTCGGACCGGCCGCCACCCGGCTGGCGTCCCGGGTCGGCGACGGCTACATCACGATGATGCCGGACCCCTCCATGGTGGAGCGGTACCGCAAGGGCGGGGGCGGCGGGAAGCCGGTCAGCGGCGGCACCAAGGTCTGCTACGACCTCGACAGGGACGAGGCGGTACGGACCGTGCACCGGCTGTGGGCGAACGAGCAGCTGCCCGGCGAGCTGAGCCAGGTCCTGCCCTCCCCCAGGCACTTCGAGCAGGCGCAGCAGCTGATCACCGAGGACATGGTGCGCGAGAACCGGGTGTGCGGCGACGACGTCGACGAACACGTCGCCGAACTGCGGCAGTTCGCCGACGCCGGCTTCGATCGCGTCTACGTCAACCAGATCGGCCCCGACCTGCGCGGCTTCTTCGACTTCTACCGCACGAAGGTGCTGCCGCAGCTCCAGCAGTCCTGACCCGGGGGAAGCGGCGATGAAACTCCACCGGCCCGTCGTCTCCGTCTACACGGTGCCGACCGACGCGCCCGAGGCCGACGGCACGCTGGCCTGGGACTCCACGACCGTGGTGATCGCCGAGGTGAGCGCGGGCGACGCGACCGGCACGGGCTGGACGTACGGCCCGCCGGCGGTCGGTGACTTCCTGCGCGACGACCTCGCCCCGCTGGTCGAGGGGCGGGACCCGTTCGACATCCCCGCCGTGCACGACGCGATGTGCCGTTCGGTGCGCAACGCGGGCCGGCAGGGCGTCGCGGGGGGCGCCGTCTCGGCGCTCGACATCGCCCTGTGGGACCTCAAGGCCCGCCTGCTGGAACTCCCCCTCGCCCGTGTCCTCGGTGTCTGCCACGAGCGGGTCCCGGTCTACGGCAGCGGCGGGTTCACCACGTACCACGACACGCATCTCGCGGCGCAGCTCGGCGGCTGGGTGCACGGCCAGCAGATCCCGCGCGTCAAGATCAAGATCGGGGAGAGCTGGGGACGGGCGGTCCCGCGCGACCTGGCCCGTGTCCAGGCCGCCCGCCACATCATCGGCGAAGAGGCCGAGTTGTACGTCGACGCCAACGGCGCCTACACCCGCAAACAGGCGGTACGGGTCGGCCACGCGCTCGCCGAGCACGGGGTGGGCTGGTTCGAGGAACCGGTGTCCTCGGACGACCTGACGGGTCTGCGGCTGGTCCGGGACGCGCTGGTCGTCGACGTGACGGCGGGCGAGTACGGCTACGACCTGCAGTACTTCGCCCGGATGATCGCGGCCGGCGCCGTCGACTGTCTGCAGATCGACGCCACGCGCTGCGGCGGCATCACCGAGTTCCTGCGTGCCGCCGCCCTGGCCCAGGCCCACGGGCTGGAGGTCTCCACCCACTGCGCCCCGCACGCCCACGCGGCGGCGGCCGCCGCGCTGCCCAACATCCGGCACATGGAGTGGTTCCACGACCACGTCCGCATAGAGGACATGTTCTTCGACGGCGCCCTGGACCCGACGGGCGGAACGGTGCGGCCGCTGTGCGGGGTGGGCCACGGTCTGACGTTGCGCACCGAGGAGGTGGAGGACTACCGGGTGGGCTGACGGTGATCCGTGCGGCTGACGGTGATCCGTGTGCAGGTCAGCCCTGACGGCCGCGGCGGCGCAGTCCGGTGGTCACCGCCGCGCCCAGGCCCGCGACCACCAGCCCGGCGCCCATCCGGGACCGGTTGCGGGACACCCAGTCCTGCGGACTGTCGTCGACCGCCTCGTCGTCGAAGCGCCCGTGCGTCCCGAAGTCCCGCCCGTGCGCTCCGTCCACCGGCGCCCACAGATTGCTCGGCCCGCCGTGCTCGCCCTCCTCCTGCTGGGAGTCGAACGCGGTCCGCGCCAGATAGCGGTCCAGGATCCCGGGCGCCACCGCGTTGGCGAGCAGGGTGGCCACCGTGGATCCGCCGACCCAGTACTCGCGCCGCCGTCCGTGCGAGGCCGCGTGCAGGATCGCCCGCGCCGCCACCTCCGGCTGGTAGACCGGCGCGACGGGCCGGGCCTTGCCCGGCATCCGGTTCAACACCCAGTCGAACTGGGGGGTGTTGAGCCCGGGCATCTGCACCATCGTGGTACGGACGCCGGTGCCGCTGTGCAGCAGTTCGCACCGCAGCGACTCGTTGAACCCCTGGATGGCGTGCTTGGCCCCGCAGTACGCCGACTGCAGCGGGATCCCGCGGTAGGCGAGCGCGGAACCGACCTGCACGATGGTGCCCCGGTCCCGCGGCAGCATGTGCCGCAGCGCGGCCCGGGTGCCGAACACGTAACCCAGGTACGTCACTTCGGTCACCCGGCGGAACTCGTCCGCCGTGATCTCGGTAACCGGTGCGAACACCCCGGTGAACGCGTTGTTGACCCAGACGTCGATCTGTCCGAACGTGTCGGCGACCTGCTGGGCCGCGTCGTCGACGGCCTTCGCGTCGGACATGTCCACGGGCAGGACGAGGGCCTCGCCCCCGGCGCGCCGCACCTCGTCGGCGGCCCCGGCCAGGCCCTCGCGTCCCCGGGCCAGCAGGGCGACCCGGTCGCCCTTCGCACCGAAGGCCACCGCCGTGGCCCGGCCCACACCGCCGCTGGCCCCGGTCACGACGACGGCCCTGCGGCCGCCCGGTACCGGCAGTCCCCAGCGCTTAGGCACCACGCATCACGCCCGGTGGTGCGGCAGCTCGGGGTCGATATCGTCCTGGCGCGGCGCCGGGGAGCCCGTTCCGGTGCCGGGTTCGCCCACGACAGGGGCGCCGGCCGCTCCGGCCGCGCCACCTGGCGCGACGGGCGGCATCGGCGGAACGGGCGCTCCGCCCCCGGTCGGCGGGGTGACCGGCGCGCCGAACGCCCGGTCGCCCTGGGCGGCGGCCGTCAGCTCGGCCTCGCGCTCCGGCGTCGGCCGGGACCCGGAGGGGTGGGCCATGCCGCGCAGGACGTAGGCGACGATGCCGAGGATGGCCGCGGTGATCAATGCGGCGGCCCAGTCGGGCAGACCGATGGCCAGGGCCAGGCCCACCGCGAGGGCGACGGCCGCGCCCGCGTACAGGGCGACGGCTCCGGAGGCGGCGTACAGCATGGCCGTACGGCGCTGCTTGCGAGTCTGTTCGCGCAGTTCGTCACGCACCGTCTCGCGTGCCACCTGCGCCAGCTCGTCGACCAGGTGCTTGTCCAGATGCTCCAGATGATCCAAGCCTTCCATGGCCACCGGGTACCCGTACGGACGTACGCATAACGCCTCGCAGGCGGGAAGCCGCCGGGGACGGCGCCGGTGATCAGGGGAACGGATCACCTCCTCCCGCCGCCCCAACTAGGCTCTTGGGCATGGACATTCTGGGAGCCACGCTGCGGATCTGCGTCGACGACCTGGAGAGGGCGGTGCCGTTCTACGAGCGGCTCGCGGGCAGCAGAGCCCTCCGTTTCGAACGCGGTGGGGTGCAGGCGGCCGCGGTCGGCTGCTTCCTGCTGATGAGCGGGCCCGAGTCCGAGCTGGAGGCGCTGCGCAAGGTCGCCGCGACGATCGCCGTCAAGGACGTCGAGGAGGCCCACCGGGTGCTGACGGAGCTCGGCGCCCACATCGTCGCGGGCCCGGTGACGACCCCGGGGGGCCGCAATCTGATCGCGATGCACCCGGACGGCACGGTGTACGAGTACGTGGACCGCAACGCGTAGCCCCGGCCCGGGTCCCGATTCTCAGCTCTCCGCCGGCCGCATCCGGAAGTCGTAGTGCGCGGGCAGCGGCTCGTCGGTCAGCCGCGCCCACAGACGGCCGATCGACTCCGCGCCCTCGCGCAGGTCGGCGACCTCGAAGCCGGCCCGGAAGACGTCCAGCGCCTCCTCGGGGCGCCCCTCCGCGAGCAGCAACTGCGCCTCGGTCAGCCGGAACCGGCCACGCTCCCGCGTCCCCGGGTGCAGCCGTTCCCACACCGAGCGCGCCTGGTCGGTACGGCGTACGGCGAGCAGCGCGTCGATGGCCTCGCGGCCCAGCGCCGCGGTGGCCGCCGTCCACGACTCGCCGTTGTCGCGCCGTTCGTGGCACAGGTCGTCGAAGGCCTCGGCGTACCGGTCGGCGGCCCGCTCGTGGTATCCGTCCTCCTGGTCGGCGACGGCGAGGCAGCGCAGCAACGGCCAGAGCGACGGGGCGAGTTCGAGGGCCCGCTCCCAGCTGCGCACGGCCTGCGCCCGGTCGCCGGCGTGCCACTGCGCGACGCCCAGGTGGTACTCGGTGAGCGGGGTCGCGGGCGCGGTCTCCAGCATGTCCCGCCAGTGCGGGGCGACCAGCGTCTCGCCGGGCGGCCGCACCCGCCGCGGCTCGGGGAAGGACCCGGCGCGCAGCAGGTGCAGCCAGGGCGCCTGGGCCTCGCCGAGGGTGTCCTCGTCGAAGGGTGTGCCGGGCAACTTCCAGTCGGCGCGCAGCACTTCGAGAGCGCCCCAGCCGGATCCGGTGGCGAGGACCTCGCCGGGTTCGGCGTCGGCGTACGGCTTCCAGGCGGCGTACGCGGCGTCGACCTCGGCGCGCGGCAGGGCGGCCTCCAGCCGGGCCTCCGCCGCGTCGGCCGCCTCCGGGGAGCTCAGCGGGCCGTACGCCTCCAGCCACGACAGCTCGCTCTCCGGATCCAGCCGTACGTGCTCCAGCTGGGTTCGGGCGAGTCCGGCCTGGATCTCGAGATAGCCGCCCGTGCCGGGTTCGGTGAGCCACCGCTGCCAGCGGCGTCCGCCGGGGCCCTGTCCCCAGAGGAACAGCTTGCGTCCGCGCAGCCCGTCGGTGGAGGTCTGCACGAGCCCGTGCCCGTCCTCGTCGAGGGCGGCGATCCAGCGGCGCCGCGTGTCGGGCAGGTCGTAGAAGTAGTCGGCCGCGTGGGGGTGCTGCCGGATCTCGGCGTTCGAGGGCGCGGGCACCCTGCGCAGCCGCCGCTCGTACCCGAACCGCCACGCCTCCTCCGCCGGGACCAGGATCCGGCGCTCCTCCGGCACCGCGACGTTGGACCACCAGTACGTGGGCACGGGCCGCTCGTGCGGGTTGCGGACGCGGACGCCGACGTACAGGAAGTCGGAGCCGTCCGGGAGCCAGAGGTCGACCTGGAAGGGCAGGTCGCGCAGGCGTTCCCACTCCCACAGGCGGAGCATCTCGGTGCCGTCCGGGGCCGGGACACGGGCCGCGTGCAGGGGGGAGCAGGCGAGCGTGGTGTGGCCGGTGGCGCCGATGTTCCATTCGACGCCGCCGGAGAACCAGGCGCCGTTGAGGGCGAAATTCGCGGGCTGGAACACCGGGTTGCGGTAGAGGAGTTCGCGCTCGGTGGGCTTGTGGATCAGGGAGGCGAGCCGGCCGCCGAGGCCGGGCAGGACGATGGCGCGCAGACGGTCGTTCTCGATCACGAGGGCGTCGATCCCGCCGGGTCGGCGCGAACGGCCGTACCCGTCCCGGACCCGGACCGGCAGGATGCCGCGCAGCGGCCCGTATCCGGCCTGCCGGGCCAAGTCCCGGGGCAGGTCGTCGCGGTCCCGGTCGTCGATGCGATGAACCTCGTGGAGCGGCCGCAGTGGGGGCAGCGGGTTGTCCGGGCCCAGTTCCGCTGCGGGCAGGGTCAGTACCTCACGTCGGATCGTCGTCACGATCACCATGGAAGCCGCTCACCGGGGAGCTGGCCAGGGGAGGTACCGGTCAGGATTCCGCAAAGGCGGACACGACGACATCGGTGAGCAGCGCGCCCGCCGTCGCCTCCGGATCCAGGTCGGGGTCGTAGATGAAGATCAACGTCAAGCCCGCATCTCGGCGGTGACCGCCCAGCGCTCGTGGTCGCGCCAGGCGCCGTCAATGTAGATCATCTTCGGGGAGAAGCCCTCCAGTCGGAAGCCGCAGCTGCGGGCCAGGGCGATCGACCCGGCGTTCAGCGGCTGGGCGTTGATCTCCAGCCGGTGCAGCCGCATCGGGCCGAAGGCGTACCCGACGACGAGGTTCAGCCCCTCCCGCATCAGGCCCCGTCCGACGGCGTGCGCGAAGGCGCCGTAGCCGAGCGCCCCGCACTGGAAGCCGCCCTGGACGATGTTGTTGATGTTGATGAACCCGGCGATCGCGCCGTCGCCGTGCTCGCCGTCCTTCTCGCAGACCAGGAATCCGGCCTTGGTCGGGTCCTCGATCAGCCGGCCCGCGTAGGCGGCGTACGCGTCCGGGCCGTCCGGCGGGAACAGCCAGGGGTGGTGCAGGTCCTTGCTCTCGCGCGCGCGGGCCGTGAACTCGGCGCCGTCCTCGTAGGTGAAGTGGCGTATCCCCACGCGGGGGCCTTCGGCGAGGTAGCGGGAAGCGTGTGGCATTCCGCCAGCCTACGGCGTGGACGGCTCAGCCCAGGGCCGGTTCGGCCAGCGTCAGCGCGCCCGCGTCCGCGTCGAGCTCGGCGGCCACGCCGAAGGGGAGGGTCAGCGCCCCTTCGCAGTGGCCGAACCCGAACTCCTCCGCCACCGGGACGCCGAGACCGCCGAGCCGGTCGACGAGCACCGCGCGCACCTCGTCGTAGAGACCGCACCGCGTCCAGGACCCGAGCGCGACGCCCCGGACGCCGTCGAGCCAGCCGCCGCGCAGCAGCTGGGTGAGCATCCGGTCGATCCGGTACGGCGCTTCCCCCACGTCCTCGATCATCAGCAGCCCGCCCCGGGCGCCCGCGCGCGCGTGGGGCGTCCCGAGGTCGGAGGCGAGCAGGCTCAGACAGCCGCCGAGGGTCACCCCCCGGGCCCGGCCCGGGACCAGGGCGGTGCCTCGGGAGGCGATCGTCGTGACCGTCTCCGGGGCGAGAAGCGTAGCCCTGAGGTGCTCCTGCGCCCGCGCGTTCTTCACGAAGTCGACGCCCGCGGCGGCCGGCCCGTGCAGGGTGACCAGGCCCAGCCGGGTGGCGAACGCCTGGTGCAGCGCCGTGATGTCGCTGAAGCCCACGAACACCTTCGGCCCGGCGGCCCGCATCGCCTCCCAGTCCAGCAGGTCGGCCGTGCGCTGCGCCCCGTACCCGCCCCGCGCGCACAGCACCGCGTCCACCGACGGGTCGCACCAGGCGTTCTGCAGATCGGCGGCCCGGTCCGCGTCCGTTCCCGCGAGATACCCCAACTGCCCGTGCCGGTCGAGGACATGGGGCGCCACGACCGGGTCGAGGTCCCAGCCGCGCAGCACGTCGAGCCCGGCCTGCACCCGCTCCTCCGGCACGGGCCCGGCGGGTGCCACTACGGCGACGCGGGCACCGGGGGCGAGCCGGGGCGGGCGCCGGAGTTCTCGTACGGTTTCGCTCACTCCGACAGCTCCAGGGTCGGGACGCCGCTCGGGTCGAGCCCGAAGACCTGGGCATAGAGGGAGAGTTCGGACTCCAGGACCCGGATCATGGTCTCGGCCCGGCGGAATCCGTGCCCCTCCCCCGCGAAGGCGATGTAGGCGTGCGGCACCCGCCGTCCCCGCATCCGCTCCAGGAACCGTTCGCACTGCGCGGGCGGGCAGATCACGTCGTCCAGGCCCTGCAGCAGCAGGAACGGCACGGCGATCCGGTCGGCGTGCTCCAGCGGCGACCGCTGCGTGTACCGTCCCGGCACCTCCGCGCGCGGCCCGATCAGGGACTCCAGGTACTGCGACTCGAAGTCGTGGGTCTCCCCGTCGCCCCAGGAGGCGAGGTCCAGGACCGGGTAGAGGATCGTGCCGCAGGCGTAGACGTCGGTCCGGGCGAGCGAGGAGGCGGCGGTCCAGCCACCGGCGCTCCCGCCGCGGACGGCGAGCCGGTCGCGGTCGGCGGTGCCCTCGTCGGCGAGCGCGAGGGCGACGGCCGCGCAGTCCTCGACGTCGACCACGCCCCACTGCTCGCGCAGCCGCTCCCGGTACTCCCGGCCGTGCCCGGTCGAGCCGCCGTAGTCGACCTCGGCGACACCGATGCCCCGGGAGGTGAAGTAGGCGATCTCCAGGTCGAGCACGAGCGGCGCCCGGCTGGTGGGACCGCCGTGCGCCCACACGACGTAGGGCGGCAGCTCGTCGGCGGGCGGGACGCACCCCGGGTTGTGCGGCGGGTAGATGTGGGCGTGGATGTCGCGTCCGTCGGGTCCGGTGAAGGTGCGGATCTGCGGTTCCGGGTAGTGGGCGGGGTCCACGGCGTCCTGGTGCCCGGCGCCGACGACCCGCGCCCGGCCGGTGACCGCGTCCAGCTCGACCACCTCGTACCCGCTGCGCGGACTGGCGCCGACGCCGACGACCCTCCCCCACCCTTCGGGCGGGGGGACGCCCATCTCGCTTCGCTCGCCGTGCACCGCGAGCGTGGGGGCGAACTCCGTCCAGGGGCCCGCAGCGTCCACCACCTCGCCGGTCTCCGGATCCAGGATCCCGAGCGCTCCTGCGCCCCGGCCGTGCACGACGGCGATCAGCCCGGTCTGCAGCGGCGCGAACCAGCGGCTGCCGAGCTTCCACAGCGGCCCGCCGAACTCCTCCTCGCGCGGGCACACGGGTACGTCGTCGCGGTACAGGTTCCACCAGCCGGTGCGATCGCTCGCGTACAGCAGGGAGCCGTCGGCCGCCCAGTCGACCTGCGCGATCGACTCCTCGGGCCCGCCGGCGACCGTCCGCGGTCCGTGCAGGGTGCCGTCCTCGCCGACCCCGGCGACGATCAGCTCGGTGCCGTCCCAGGGCATGCGCGGGTGGTCCCAGGCGAGCCATGCGGCGCTGCGGCCGTCGGGGGACAGCCTGGGCCCGGTGACGAACCGGTGCCGCTCGTCGGTGAGTTCGCGCACGGCACCCCGGTCCTGCGCGGCCGACCCGTCGAGCGGCACGGCGGCCAGGACGCGGCGTACGTCGGTGGATCCGTCGCCGGTGAACTCCTCCAGTACGGCCCACACTTCACCGCGCTCCGGCAGCAACTGCGGCTCCGCCCAGCGCAGTCCGCCGCCGACGAGGGAGACGGGGGTCAACGGGCTCGGTTCGCCGCCGGGTGCGCAGCGATACAGCCGCTGGTCGGCGAAGTTCACGAACACCACGACGGGCCGGCCGTCCACCACGGCGCCGGCCCAGGGGTGGCCGCCGTACTCGATGACGCGGCTGCGGACGTTCCACGGTGCGGGCAGGACGGACTCCTCCCGGCCGTCGACGCGCCGCCGCACGAGGGTGCGCCGGCCGCCCTCGCCAGGTCTCGGCTCGGTCCACCACGCCTCGTCGCCGACGAAGCCGACGTAATCGGGGCGCCCGTCGTGCGCGGCGGCGAGGGCCGCGTCGATGGGCGAGGGCCAGGAGCCGTAGGGCAGGGTGTGCACGTTCTCCCCCAAGTCCGATCACGCCGTCCGCAGGAACCGGTCGAGTACCCGGACTCCGAAGTGCAGTGCCTCGACGGGGACGCGCTCGTCGACGCCGTGGAACATCGCCTGGTAGTCGTAGCCCTCGGGGAGCTTCAGCGGGGTGAAGCCGTAGCCGGTGATGCCGAGGCGCGAGAACTCCTTGGCGTCGGTGCCGCCGGACATGCAGTACGGCACCACGTGCCCCTCGGGCGCGAACTCCTCGACGGCCGCCCGCATCCTCGCGAACGTGGGCGTGTCCAGGGGCGCCTGGAGGGCGATCGACCGATGGTGGAACTCCCAGTCGACGTCCGGCCCGGTGAGCCGGTCGAGGGTGGCGCGGAACTCGTCCTCGGCGCCGAAGAGATACCGTCCGTCGACGTAGGCGACGGCCTCGCCCGGGATGACGTTGACCTTGTAACCGGCGTCCAGCACGGTCGGGTTGGCGCTGTTGCGGACGGTCGACTCGACCAGCCCGGCGGCGGGCCCGAGCTTCTCCAGCAGCCGGTCGACGTCCTCGTGGCCGTCCTCGATGCCGTGGAGCGCGGCCAGTTCGTCGAGGGCGGCGCGCACGGTCGGGGTCAGCCGCGCCGGCCACTCGTACGCGCCGATACGGGTGATCGCCGCGGACAGCCGGGTGACCGCGTTCTCCCGGTTCACCTTGGAGCCGTGTCCGGCGCGTCCGCGCGCGGTGAGCTTCAGCCAGGCGGTGCCCCGTTCACCGGCCGCGATCGGGTAGATCTGCCGCCCGTCGCCGTCGTGGAAGGTGAACGCCCCCGACTCGCCGACGCCTTCGGTGCATCCCTCGAAGAGGCCCGCGTGCTTGTCGGCGAGAAAGGCGGAGCCGTCCCGGGCGCTGTCCTCCTCGTCGGCGGTGAACGCGACCACGATGTCCCGCCGGGGCCGCACGCCGCCTCGCGCCCAGTCCCGCACGACGGCCAGGATCATCGCGTCCATGTTCTTCATGTCGACGGCGCCGCGCCCCCACACGACCCCGTCGCGGACCTCCCCCGAGAAGGGATGCACGCTCCAGTCCCCGGCGCGGGCGGGTACGACGTCCAGATGACCGTGCACGAGCAGCGCGTCGGCGGACGGATCGGTCCCCTCGACACGGGCGACGACGTTGGTCCGCCCCTTGGTCCGCTCCAGCAGCACCGGCGCCAGTCCGGCCCCCGCCAGCTGCTCGGCCGCGTACTCGGCGGCGGGCCGCTCCCGGCAGTCCCCGCCGCCCTTGTTGCTGGTGTCGACGCGGATGAGGTCGGAGGTGAACCGCACGACCTCGTCCAGTGCCCGTTCGTCAGCCATACTGCTCCTCCACGGCGGCCGAGACGATCGTGGTGACCGCCTTGAAGGTACGGATGCCCTCATACATCGTCGCGCTGGTGTACGCCACCTTCCGCTCCCCGATCCGGTCCACTCCCGGCACGACGGTGGCGGCCATCGCGAGATGCTCGGCGTCGAACTCGACCGCGATCGTGAAAGGCCCTGCCTGCACGGGTTCCTGACGCACCGCCAGCCGTGCGGCCTCCTTGGCGGCGGCCCGGATGTCCGCGGCGGTCCTGGCCGGGGTACGGCACACCGCCGCGTACCGCGAGACATGGTCCTTCACGGCGACCTTCAACGCCTCCGGCGCGTACCCGAGGGCGTCCTCGCAGGCCACGTCGTCACCGGTGACGAGGACGACCGGCACGCCGTACTCGGCGACGACGTGCGCGTTCAGCAGCCCCTCGCTGGCCCGGACGTCGTTCAGCCAGACGCCGGTGACGGAGTTGGCGAGATAGGTGTGCGCGAGCACCCCCTCCATCCCCGCTCCGGCGTGGTAGCCCACGAAGGCGATCCCGTCGACGTCCCCGTGCTGCACACCCTCCACCATGGACAGCGACTTGTGCCGCCCGGTGAGCATCTCGGCCCGCTCGTCGAGGTGTTCGAGCAGCAGGTTGCGCATCGTCGAGTGCGCCTCGTTGATGAGCACCTCGTCCGCGCCGCCGTCGAAGAAGCCCAGCACCGCGGCATTGACGTCCGAGGTGAACAGCGAACGGCACCGCTCCCACTGGGACGCCCCCGGCATCACGTCGTCGGGCCACGTCACTCCCGTGGCACCCTCCATGTCGGCGCTGATCAGGATCTTCATGAAGGGCCACGTTACGCGCCGGGAGCGGGCGAGGCCATGAACCCGGTCACGGGGCGCGGTCGAACAGCTCCGGCAGCGGCCCAGTGCCGCTGTGTGGCCTCGGCGCCGTACATCGCCGTGTCGGCCTGGGCGAAACCGAGGCCCCGGACAGTCCCCACCTGCTCGCCGACCGCGTCACCGCGGACCTCTGCTTCGGCCACGCCGACCAGGACGCCACCAACCCCGCCGAACAGATCGACCGCCAATCCAAGGCCCGCACCGCCGCCGGCGTCCGCCAGTCGCGAGGTACGCGCCGTGGAAGCCGGCCGCGGCGGCGATCCGGTCCGGGTGGGTGCCCGCGGTGCGCACGGCACCCGGAGCAGCAATACAGCTGCCGCCCGGCGCCGGCCGAGGCGGGCGGGGAACGGGCGGCCGACGCTCGCCCAGTCGGTGCGGGCGACCGCCGCCCTGGACTGTCCGGACGTCGCCCTGAACCGCGGCCTCGATCTGGCGGCCCTGTTGGACGAAGCCGTTCGCGGCGCTGGGTCAGCGGGTCACGGCGGCGTGGGGCGGGCGCGCCGACCTCGCTGCCCGCCCCTGCCTCTCGTACCGTCAGCTCGTGCGGCCCGCCACCAGCCACTTCGACGGCAGTTCGATACGGGTGCCGTCCGGGGCCGACTCCGTGGTGGTCAGCGGGAGTTGACCGGCGGCCAGGACCGTGAGGCCGGCCGCGCGCAGGTACTCGGGCACGGCGTCGTCGGCGACCTCGCCTGGGGCGATGCCGTGCCGGAAGATGGGCGCGAGCTTGGGCGGCGGCCCGGACGGGCCCTGTGCGAGACCCAGCAGAACGGGCTTGGCCTCCTCGGAGAGTTCGACCAGGAAGAGCCGGCCCCGCTCGCCGAGGAGCGTGGCTATGCCGTCCGCCATCGACTGCCGGTCGTCCGGATCGGCCTGGTGGAGGACGCCCCGCAGGTAGACGTTGACGTCGCCGAGTTCGGCGTGCAGGGCCTGCGTCTCGCTCTTCTCGACAATGTCGAGCACCCGGTAGCTCGCCTGTCCGGCGGGGTCGGCGCGCCGGGCGTGCTCGACGGCGGCCTCGGACAGGTCGGCGCCCACGACCCGCGGGAAACGCCCGGCGAGGAACCGGGTCTGGGTGCCGTTGCCACAGCCGAGGTCCACCAGCGCAAGGCCGGGATCGGCCAGGTGCGGTTCGAAAAGGGTCACATGGACACCGGCCGTCACGGCCGGATCCGCGTCCCAGAACACGGCCCCCTGTTCGTCGGGGGCCTCTCTCCAGAAGCCCTCCCAGGCCTCCCGGTACCGACTCGTCACGCTCATGCCGAACTCCCCAGGGTACGACGCCGAACCGCCTCAAGTGACGGGCCAGTACGGTCTATCGCGCCCGGATCGGCGCTACAAGCGCGTGGCGCACACCTTCACGCCGCATTCGATATGCGTACGCCCCCGCGCGCCTCGCGCGCCCCTCGCGCGCGCTCGGGACTCAGCGCCGCGGCAGGCCGAGTTCGAACCAGACGGTCTTGCCGTCCTTCGTCCGGCTGGTGCCCCACTCCCGGGCCAGGGTGGTGACCACCCGCAGTCCGCGCCCGAGCGCTTCGGTGGCGCCCGCGCTCAGCAGGGTCGGCAGCTCGTGGTCGTCGTCGTCCACCTCGCACAGCAGGGTGTCGCCCCGCACCAGCCGCAGCTCGACGGGCCTGCTGTGGGAGTGCCGTACGGCGTTGGTGACCAGCTCGCTGACCATCAGCTCGGCGTTGTCGGCGAGTTTCGGCAGCCCCCACTCGTGCAGTCGCTCCCGGACCGCGGCACGCGCGCGTGCCACCTCGGCCGGGTCGAGGGCGAAGCGCCACTCGGCCACGTCGTCCTCGTCGATGCCGTTGAGCCGCGCCATCAGCAGGGCGACGTCGTCCTTGCGCCCGCCGCGTGTGTTGAGGGCGCGGATGATCGCGTCGCAGGCGTCGTCCATGGAGGCGGCCGGGTGGGCGGCGGACTCGCTGAGCGTCGCCAGGCCGACACCGATGTCCTCGCCGCGCACCTCGACCAGTCCGTCGGTGCACATCACGATCCGGTCGCCGGGCTCCACGCGCACGCGTACCGCCTCGAAGGGCACCCCGCCGACGCCGATGGGCGCGCCGGTCGGCAGGTCGAGCAGCTCACTGCGGCCGTCCTCGGCGCGGACCAGCACGGGCGGGATGTGGCCCGCGTTGGCGATGTGCAGCTCGCCGGCGATCGGGTCGTAGACGGCGTAGAGACAGGTCGCGAGGTAGGAGTCGCCGAGGCGCTGGGCGAGGTCGTCGAGGTTGCGCAGCAGTTGGGCGGGCGGCAGGTCGAGGGCGGCCATGGTCTGTACGGCCGTGCGCAACTGGCCCATCATGGCGGCCGAGTTGAGCCCGTGACCCATGACGTCGCCGACGACCAGGGCGGTGCGGGCGCCGGGCAGCTTGACCGAGTCGAACCAGTCGCCGCCGACGCGCCCGAGGAGCGTGCCGGGCAGATAGCGGGTGGCGATGTCGCAGCCCGCCATGCGCGGCGGGATGTGCGGCAGCATGCTGTCCTGGAGGGTCTCGGCGACGCTCTCCTGGTAGGTGTACATGCGCGCGTTGTCGAGCACGAGGCCCGCGCGGGCGGCGAGTTCGGCGCCGGTGACCCGGTCCATGTCGTTGAACTCGGCGCGCTCCGGGTGGCGCAGCAGGATCATGAAGCCGAGGACGACGTTGCGCGCCTTCAGCGGGACGACCAGCATGGAGCGGTTGTTGATCAGCGGCCGGATGTCGCGCTTCTCGAACTGGGAGGCGATGGCGTGGCCCATCGCCTCGCTGATGCGGGGCACCAGGACGGGCTCGCCGGTGGTCATGCACTGGAAGAACGGCGTGTGCGCGGGGAAGGGCATGGCCTCGCCGACGGGGACGACGTCGTCCCAGCGGCCGGGTTCGTCGGTGTGCTCGACGGCCACCCGGTGCCACATGGTGGTGGTGTCGGGCACGCCCTCGGGGAAACCCTCGCCCGCGACGACCTGTTCGCGCAGATAGGTGCCGGCGACATCCGTGAAGCGGGGGACGACGGCCTTGCTGACCTCGATGATGGTGTGCGACAGGTCGAGGGAGGTGCCGATGCGTCCGCTGACCTCGTTGAGGAACTCCAGGTGCTCGCGGACGGCCGCGTACTCCAGGTCCTCGCCCTCGTCGGTGAGTTCCCGCGGTACCGGCAGGCCCTCGGCGGCGGCCTGTGCGGCCCGCTCGCGGCGGGCCCTGCGCTCGGCGCGCCGGGGCACGCCCCAGTCGGGGGTGACGGGAACCCGGTCGTTCTGGCTGAACTCCAGGACGGGGTAGCCCAGTTCGAGCACCTGCGCGACGATGCGGGCGCCTTCGTCGACGCTCATGCTGGGCAGGATCTCGGGCAGCCTGCGGGCCAGTTCCTCCGCGCCGGGGAAGTCGGTGTGCAGGGCGAAGGCGGGGGCGATCCGCTCGAAGGCCATGTCGTCGTCGGCCCCGTCGGTACCGTCGGACTCATCCGGGCGCAGACCGGCGGTGTCGGCGGCCAGCACCAGCAGCCGCTCCTCCCCCGGCCCCACCAGGGGGTACGCCCACCACAGCACGTCGACGCGGTCACTCCCCCACCCTCCGGGCGGGGGTGCCCCCCTCTCGCTTCGCTCGGGGACGGTCAGCCGCGCGCGGCCGGCCGCCGGGTAGGACAGCCCGCCGTCGAGGGAGGACTCCAGGCCGGGACCGAGGCCGTCGTAGGCCGAGTACGCCCCGTAGGACAGGACCTCGTCCTCCTCGGGCAGCACTCCGGACACGGGCAGCAGATCGACCGCCGGGCGGCCGATCGCCTCCTCCTTGGGGACGCCGAACAGCCGCCGTGCGCCCGTGCTCCAGTGGGAGACCAGTCCGGAGCGGTCCACCACGACCACGGCCAGCGGGATGCGGCCGGCCGGGGCGTGCTCCGCCACCGCGCCGTTCCCCGCTCCGTGGCTGGGAGGCGTGTCCCTCTCGGTGCCACGGTCGCTGCCATGTTCCATGGCCCAGGCCCTCTCTCCCCACGGCTCCGCAAGATCTGCCGCCTACTCCACCGTACGGCTCCGCCTGGTGGTGATGTGCGCCAACGCGGGAATTGGTCTTCCGCGACCGTCTCCGCGCGCCGGGCGCACGCCGGGCTGCCGTCAGTCCTCGTGCCCCAGTTGCAGGTCACGCTCGGTCCGTCCGCCGCCGGCCACCTGGAGCACGGTGGCGACCGGCGGGTAACCCGCGGCGATGACGGTGTACTCGCCGGAGGACAGATCCACGAACCGAAACGTTCCGTCGGGTCCGGTGGTGAGGGTGTCGACGACGTTGCCCGCCGCGTCGAGCAGCGTCACCCGCGCGTCCTCGACCGGCCTTCCACCGCCCGCGCGCACGGTCCCCCTGAGCACGGCGCCCCCCGCGAGTTCGATGTCCTGGCGGGTCTCCCGGGCGGCCTGGACGGTGACGGGGCGCGCCGCCGGGCGGAAGGCGGGGGCGCTCGCGGCGAGCGTGTACTCCCCGGCCACCAGCTCGGTGATCACATAGCCGCCCTCGCGCGAGCCGCGCCGATCAGCCCCATGAACCGGCCGTGCCGCCGGGGCGGCACGATGTCGGCGATGATCGCCTGGACGCCGGTCATGAGCCCGCCCGCGCCGACGCCCTGGACGGCGCGGAAGGCGATCAGCTGGTCCATCGTCCGCGCCCGTCCCGCGAGGGCGGCGCCGATCACGAAGACGACGATGGCGAACTGGAAGACGCCCTTGCGGCCCAGCAGGTCGCCGAGCTTGCCGTAGACCGGCAGTCCGACCGTGGCCGTCAGCAGATAGGCGGTGATCGCCCAGGACATCCGGTCCAGGCCGTGCAGCTCGCCGACGATCTTCGGGAGCGCGGTGGCGACGATCATCTGCTCCGGCGCGGCGAGGAGCAGCGCCGGCATCAGCCCGAGGAAGACCAGCCGCACCCGGCGCGGGGTGAGGTGGACGCCGGCGACGGGTGCGGGGACGTGGCTCTCGGCGGGAACCACGTCGGGTCCGTCCTGCACCAGAGTCGTCCCGCCCACGTGCCGCTCCCCTCGTCGCGCCTGCCGCACCATTGCCGCCTGGGGCGACAACTACGGGCAGGCGCGACGAGTTACGGCAGGCCGGCCTGGCACACCGAGATCCACTCGAACCGGTGAGGGCGGTCAACGCCCGCGGATTCCGCGGGACTTACTTCTCGGTCTCGGTGGCCAGCCGGGCGAGCACGGCGTCGTAGATCCGGCCGAGGCCCTTGGGCGCGAAGGTCCTCTCGAAGAAGCCGCCGATGCCGCCGGCGCCGTTCCAGACGGAGGTGACGACCACGCGGGACGTGCCCTCGCCGGCCGGGGTGACCGTCCAGGTGGTGACCATGGAGGAGTTGCGGTCCTTCTCCACCAGCTGACCGTCGGTGGGCTCGCTGACGTCCAGGAGGCAGTCGCGCACCCGCTTGCTGGTCGCCTGGAGCTTCCAGTGGACGAGGGTGCCCTCACCGTCGCCGCCCTCGCGCACCTCGTACTCGCTGAAGTGCTCGGGCAGCAGCTTCGCGCGCGTGTCGCGGTAGTCGGCGAGGGCGTCGAACACCTTCTCCGCGTCCGCCGCGACGACCCGCTCCGTAGTGGCCTCGACCTGCGCCATCGGTTTCCTCCAGGACTTGCTCTCTCGGGGTTGGGGCAAGCCAACCACCCCCGCCCACGGCCCCCCAAATCGGGGTGCCGCAGAGGTGTACGAAGCGATCTCCCGGGCGTGCGAAGCGATCGGAAAACAGCACTTGCACTGGAAATCGAACAGGTGTTTCACTGCTGGGGCAGGTGCTACCGAGGAGGCGTCATGCGCTGGGAGAACCTCACCGTGGAGTCCGGCGGCCACAGCCGGGCGGCCGACGCCGCGCTGTTCGGCGCGGACGCCGTGGTCAGCCGTACCTTCGACACGCCCGAGTTCCGCGGGATCACCTTCCACGAGGTGCGGGCCCGTTCGATCATCAACCGGGTGCCGGGCGCCTCGCGCATGCCCTTCGAGTGGACGATCAACCCCTATCGCGGCTGCTCGCACGCGTGCGTGTACTGCTTCGCCCGCAAGACGCACACCTACCTGGACCTCGACTCGGGCCTGGACTTCGACTCGCAGATCGTGGTCAAGGTCAACGCCCCGGAGCTGCTGCGCCGCCAGCTGGCCTCGCCCCGCTGGCACGGCGAGCACATCGCGATGGGCACCAACGTCGACTGCTACCAGCGCGCCGAGGGCCGCTACCGTCTGATGCCGGGCATCCTGTCCGCCCTGCGCGACCACGCCAACCCCTTCTCGATCCTGACGAAGGGCACGCTGATCCTGCGCGACCTGGATCTGCTGGTGCAGGCCTCCCAGGTGACGGACGTCGGCATCTCCGTCTCGGTCGGCTTCACCGACCCCGTGCTGTGGCGGACGGTGGAGCCCGGCACGCCGGCACCGGAGCGCCGCCTGGACGTCGTGCGCACGCTCGCCGAGCACGGCATCGGCTGCGGTGTCCTGATGGCCCCGGTGATCCCGTTCCTGAGCGACCACCCAGCCCAGCTGCGCGCCACCGTGCGTGCGATCGCGGCCTCCGGCGCCACCTCCGTCACGCCCCTGGTACTGCACTTGCGCCCCGGCGCGCGGGAGTGGTTCATGGCCTGGCTGACCCACCATCACCCGCAGCTGGTGCGCCGCTACGAGCGCCTGTACGCCGACGGCGCCTACGCGCCGAAGTGGTACCAGCGCCGGATCACCCGTCAGGTGCACGAGCTGGCCCAGGAGTACGGGATCGGACCCGCGCGGGCGGGGATGCCGCGGCGGATCCGTCCGCCCGAGCCCGCCGCACCGGAGATGCCCGAACCGGGGATGTCCGAACCGACCCAACTCACGCTGATCTGAGAGCATTCGAGCGCATCCGCCGACCCGATCGGGTCAAGTATTGCCAGAACGAGTTCTTCCGGGACTGCTTTCCGGGACGATGCGGCGAGGACCGTGAGACGCGCGGCCCGAAACCCTCCGTCCTGGGAGGACCCCATGAGAAAACGCGCAGCCGTGCTGTGCGGCGCCGCGGTCGTCGTGGCCGGGACCGTCACGGCCGTCCCCGCCGACGCCAGCGCGGCCAGAACCGCCGACACCGCTCCGGCGGCGAAGCTCACCTGGAAGAACTGCGGCACCCCCGACTATCCGACGCTCCAGTGCGCGTCCCTCAAGGTGCCGCTCGACCACCGCGATCCCTACGGACGGCAGATCACGCTCGCCCTCTCCCGCGTGCGGCACACCGCCAGGACGAGCCAGGGCCCGCTGCTGGTCAACCCCGGCGGCCCCGGCGGCAGCGGCCTCACGCTCGCCGGGTTCGTCGCGACCTCGCTGCCCAAGGCGGTCGCCGCCCAGTACGACGTCATCGGCTTCGACCCGCGCGGGGTGGGCAAGAGCAAGCCCGCCCTCGACTGCGAGCCCGGCTACTTCAACCCGGTGCGCCCGGACTCGGTGCCGAGCACCCCGGTCCTGGAGAAGGCCAACCTGCAGCGCGCCAAGTCCTTCGCGGCGTCCTGCGGAAAGAAGTACGCGGACCTGCTGCCGTACATCAACACCATCCAGGCCGTGCGGGACATGGACTCCATCCGCGCGGCGCTGGGCGCCCGGAAGACCAGCTACTTCGGCTACTCGTACGGCACCTACCTCGGCGCGGTCTACGCCAAGCTGTTCCCGCAGCGCGTCAAGCGCCTGGTCCTGGACTCGATCGTCGACCCGACCGGCGTCTGGTACGAGGACAACATCGGGCAGGACTACGCCTTCAACGACCGGCACCGGGCGCTGATGTCCTGGATCGCCAAGTACAACGCGACGTACAAGCTGGGCACCGACCCGGAGAAGATCGAGGCCAAGTGGTACGCGATGCGCAGGGCGCTCGCGAAGAAGCCGGCCGACGGCAAGGTGGGCGCCTCGGAACTGGAGGACACCTTCATTCCCGGCGGCTACTACAACGGCTACTGGCCCTACCTGGCGCAGGCGTTCGCGGCCTATGTGAACGACAAGAACGCCGATCCGCTGGTGGAGGCGTACGAGAACTTCGCCGCCGTGGACGCGTCCGGGGACAACGGCTACAGCATCTACACCTCGGTGCAGTGCCGTGACGCCTCCTGGCCGCGGGACTGGAACCAGTGGCGCAAGGACAACTGGCGGGTCTACGAGCGGGCGCCGTTCATGGCCTGGAACAACGCCTGGTACAACGCGCCGTGCGCGTTCTGGCCGACGGACTCGCTGCGGCCCGTCAACGTCGCCAACGGCAAGCTGCCCCCGGTGCTGCTGTTCCAGGCGACCAACGACGCGGCGACGCCGTACGTGGGCGGTCTGACGGTCCACCGGCTGCTGGCCGGCTCGAGCTTCGTGGTCGAGCAGGGCGGCGGCAACCACGGCATCACGCTGAGCGGGAACGCCTGCCTGGACAAGTACCTCGCGAACTACCTGTCGAGCGGTACGGTGCCGCGCAGCGGACGGGAGATCGACGCGGTCTGCCCGAAGCTGCCCGATCCCAAGCCGCTGACCGCGAAGGCGGCGTCGACGTCCGCCCGCGGCTCGACACTGCACGGCCTGGTCGGCTTCCGCGGCTGACCGGTCCACGTCCTGCTCGGGGGCGGTCGTTGTCAGACCCGTGGTCCACCATGGACGCATGAGTGAGCTGACCAGGATCACCGCCCCCGACGGGGTCTTCCCCGCCGCCCAGTACAGCCACGTCGTCATGGGCACGGGCCGTTTCGTCGCGATCGCCGGCCAGCTGGCCCTGGACGAGAACGGCAAGCTCGTCGGCGAGGGCGACGCCGGGGCCCAGGCCCGCCAGGTCTTCGACAACCTCCGCCGCTGCCTGGCGGCGGTAGGCGCGACCTTCGACGACGTCGTCAAACTCACCTTCTTCGTCACGGACATGGCACACATGCCCGCGATTCGCGAGGCCCGCGCCGCACACATACCGGACGACCGCCTCCCCGCCGCCTCGGCGATCCAGGTGGCCTCCCTGGTCCGCCCCGAGTTCCTGATGGAGATCGAGGCGTTCGCGATCGTGAGCGCCTGAGAGGTCAACGGATCCTGTACGTCGGGGCGTTCCGCGCCTGACGCGCTGTCAGCGCTGTCAGCGCTGTTTCGGGATGCGGGACAGGGCCCGTACCGCCGCCTCCGCCAGAGCCGGGTGGGCCAGGGCCTCGTTCAGGACCGGGCGCGCGCGGGCGTCCTCCAGGGTGCCGAGGCCCTCCACGCAGGCGAGGGCCACGCGGCGGTAGGGGTCGTGGGGGTGCAGGCGTCGTTGCAGGGTGGTGATCAGGGCCGGTACGGACTCGGGGGCGCGCAGCCGGGTCAGGAGGCGGACCGGGTGCAGGGCGTAGGCGACGCGGAGTTCGTTGGTGGCGAGGGCGGCGGCCGCGCGGGCGGTGCGCGGGTCGCCGAGGCGGGCGAGGGCGTACGCGGCGGAGGCGCAGCGCTCAGGATCGCGGTGGTTCAGCAGCAGGACGAGGGATTCGAAGGCACGGCGGTCGCCCGCGAGGCCGAGGCGGAACGCGGCCAGTTCCCTGGCCCACAGCGGCCGGCCCGGCTCGGTGAGGACTCCGGCCAGCTCATCGAGGTCGTCGGTCGCCATGAGCCGGTCGTGCACCGGGGACCCTCCGGACTCCCGTCGTGAACGCTCCGTGAGTGATCGCAACTCTTCGTCCATGGCTCAGAGATTAATGGGCAGCTCCGGTGTGTCGGGACGTACGTCACAAACACGGGGGCTGGCGCGCTCGTTACCCACCGGTTAAGCTCAGACGAGCGAGTCACCCACTCGCATTCACTGACGACGGCCTGGTGACGCAGCCGCCGTCAGAGCAGTCGGTTCGGTACCTCAAGTACCGCAGCACGACCCGGCCCCGGGACAGGGCCGGTCGGACACCACCGTTCGCTCCAGGCGTGTGCACGCCCACGGCGACGGCACCGGGCGTGTGCGCTCGCAGCCCGGCAACACCCGCACTTCTCCACGCACCCGGTGCGCCCGGGCCCGCCTCGGCCGGCCCGACTCGGCGCACCCGGGCGCGCTCCCAGTCGTCACCCTCATTCCTGGAGTCCCGCGATGGCCACTCCCCTGTCCGACCCTTCCCTGTCCCCGCTGAAGACCATTGCCGTCGTCGGTCTCGGCACCATGGGCACCGGTATCACCGAGGTCCTCGCCAAGGCCGGCCGCGAGGTCGTCGGCATCGACATCAGCGAGGCCGCCGTCGCCAAGGCGGTCACCGCGCTGGAGGCCGCCACCGCCCGTTCCGTGGAGCGCGGCCGGCTGACCGAGCAGGAGCGCGCCGATGTGCTGGCCCGCGTCAGCACCACCACCGATCTGCGCGCCGCGGCCGACGCCGACCTGGTCATCGAGGTGGCCCCGGAGTCGTACGAGATCAAGCACCAGATCTTCCGTGAGCTGGACGGGATCGTGCGCCCGGAGACGATCCTGGCGACCGGCACCAACGCCCTGTCGGTGACCCGGCTGGCCGCCGACTCGGCCCGTCCCGAGCGCGTGCTCGGCCTGCACTTCTTCAACCCGGCGCCGGCGATGAGGCTGGTCGAGGTCGTCTCCTCGGTCCTGACCGCGCCCACCGCCGTCACGGCCGTCACCAACCTCGCCCTGGACCTCGGCAAGGAGCCCGTCGCGGTCGGCGACCGGCCCGGATTCGTCGCCGACGGTCTGCTGTTCGGCTACCTCAACCAGGCCGCGGCGATGTACGAGGCCAAGTACGCCTCCCGCGAGGACATCGACGCCGCGATGCGCCTGGGCTGCGGGCTGCCGATGGGCCCCCTCGCACTGCTGGACCTGATCGGCGTCGACACCGCCCGTACGGTGCTGGAGGCCATGTACGCCGAGTCCCACGACCGGCTGCACGCCCCGGCCCCGATCCTCAAGCAGCTCAGCGAGGCGGGCCTGACCGGCCGCAAGTCGGGGCGCGGCTTCTACACCTACGAGGCCCCCGGCAGCGCGACGGTCGTGCCCGACGCGCTGACGCCCCTGGCCGGCGACCTGGGGGTGCCCGGCCGCCCGGTCCGCGCGGTCGGTGTCGCGGGCTCCGGCACCATGGCGTCCGGCATCGCGGAGGTCTTCGCCAAGGCGGGCTACGACGTCGTCCTGGCCGCCCGCAGCCAGGAGAAGGCGCAGGCCGCCAAGGCGCGGATCGGCAAGTCGCTCGCGCGCTCGGTCGACAAGGGCCGGCTGTCCGCCGAGGCCGCCGCGCAGACGCTGGAGCGGATCACCCCGGCTGGCTCGTACGAGTCCTTCGCGGACGTCGACCTGGCCGTGGAGGCGGTCGCCGAGGACCTGGAGATCAAGCGGCAGCTGTTCCAGACGCTGGACAAGATCTGCAAGCCGGGCGCGGTGCTGGCCACCACGACCTCCTCGCTGCCGGTCGTCGCCTGCGCCCGCGCCACCTCGCGTCCACAGGACGTGATCGGCATGCACTTCTTCAACCCGGCGCCCGCGATGAAGCTGGTCGAGGTCGTCCGCACGGTGCTGACGGCCGAGGACGTCCACTCCACGGTCCGCGAGGTCTGCGTCCGGATCAGGAAGCACGCGGTCGACTGCGGCGACCGCGCGGGCTTCATCGTGAACGCCCTGCTGTTCCCGTACCTCAACAACGCGATCAAGATGGTCCAGGAGCACTACGCCTCCCTGGACGACATCGACGCGGCGATGAAGCTGGGCGGCGGCTACCCGATGGGCCCCTTCGAGCTGCTGGACGTCGTCGGGCTCGATGTGTCCCTCGCGATCGAGAAGGTCCTGCACCGCGAGTTCCGCGACCCGGGCCTGGCCCCGGCCCCGCTGCTGGAGCACCTGGTGGCCGCGGGCTGCCTCGGCCGCAAGACCGGCCGCGGCTTCCGTGAATATGCCCGCCGCTGAGGGCGTCGGCGACTGGTTCACAGCGGAAGCGGACTGGGGCGGACTGCTCGACCCCGGCGGTCGGCCCCCGCCCGCCCGAACCGGCGTCCCCCCGTCCACCCGGGGCGGGGGAACCCCGGTACCTGCGCGGCACGCTGCGGACATGCAGTACGTTCGGGTCATGTCCCAGCCCGCCAGGTCCTCACGTACACCAGCCACGCCCGACGCGCCGGAAAGTGCCGCAGGCAGCCGCGCCGCCGCCCAGCGGCTCAAGATGCGCCGAGAACTGGCGGCCGCGGCCATGGAGTTGTTCGCGACCAAGGGGTACGAGGCGACCACGGTCGACGAGATCGCCGCCGCGGCCGGGGTCGCCCGCCGCACCTTCTTCCGCCACTTCCGCTCCAAGGAAGAGGCGATCTTCCCCGACCACGACGACACGCTGATCCGCGCCGAGGCCGTGCTCAACGCGGCCCCGGCGCACGAGCACCCGCTCGACACGGTGTGCCGCGGGATCAAGGAAGTCATGCGGATGTACGCGGCCCGGCCGGAGATCTCGGTCGCCCGCTACAAGCTCACGCGTGAGGTGCCCACCCTGCGCGAGGCGGAGATCGCGTCCGTGGCCCGCTACGAGCGCCTCTTCACCCGCTATCTCCTCGGCCACTTCGACGAGCACGCGCACGACGACGACGCCAATGACGACCCGCTGCTCGCGGAGGTCGCCGCGTCCGCCGTGGTCACCGCCCACAACCACGTGCTGCGGCGCTGGCTGCGGGCCGGCGGCCAGGGCGACGTGGAGGCGCAGCTGGACCACGCCTTCGCGATCGTGCGCAAGACGTTCGGGACGGGCATCGGAGCGGGCCGCTCGACGGCACCCAAGCCGGCCCCCTCCCCCGCGTCGGTCTCCGCCCAGGGCGAGGTCCTGGTCACCGTGGCGCGCACCGACGCCCCGCTGGACGAGGTCATGCGGACCATCGAACAGGCGCTGAAGGAGCGCTGAGCGCCCCGGACGACTGTGACGACGGCCACCCTTCGGGGTGGCCGTTTTGGCATGTCAGGACCCGTTTTCAGGCACATTTCAAGGGCCGTTCGATCGATCATCGCTCATTTGTTACGTAAAGATTTCATCTGAGAGCACATTCATGGCACTCAGTGCCTTGTCACCTGACACGCGGTGTCATACGTTGATGGTGTCCGGGCTGTCCCCGACAGGCCCACCGCCTGCGCGCCCGGCGCCTGCGTCACAGGCAACCTCCCGCGCCACAAAGCGCTGCCGAAGCACCACCGCCGAACCGACGGCACTTCCCGAAACCCTCAGCAGCACACCGACGTAACCCTCAGCGTCCCTCCCTCAGGACGCCCATCGCCGGAGGCAACACCGTGACCGTGAAGGACATCCTGGACGCGATCCAGTCGCCGGACTCGACGCCCGCCGACTTCGCCGCCCTGCCGCTCCCCGAGTCGTACCGCGCGATCACCGTGCACAAGGACGAGACGGAGATGTTCGCGGGCATGCAGACCCGCGACAAGGACCCGCGCAAGTCGCTCCACCTGGACGAGGTTCCCCTGCCGGAACTCGGCCCGGGCGAGGCCCTGGTGGCCGTGATGGCCTCCTCGGTCAACTACAACTCCGTGTGGACCTCGATCTTCGAGCCCCTGTCGACCTTCGGGTTCCTGGAGCGCTACGGCAAGGTCAGCGAGCTCACCAAGCGCCACGACCTGCCGTACCACATCATCGGTTCCGACCTCGCCGGCGTCGTCCTGCGCACCGGCCCCGGCGTCAACGCCTGGCGGCCCGGTGACGAGGTCGTCGCGCACTGTCTGTCGGTCGAGCTGGAGTCCAGCGACGGCCACAACGACACCATGCTCGACCCCGAGCAGCGCATCTGGGGCTTCGAGACCAACTTCGGCGGCCTCGCCGAGATCGCCCTGGTCAAGTCCAACCAGCTGATGCCCAAGCCGGGCCACCTGTCCTGGGAGGAGGCCGCCGCTCCGGGCCTGGTCAACTCCACCGCCTACCGCCAGCTGGTCTCCCGCAACGGCGCCGGCATGAAGCAGGGCGACAACGTCCTGATCTGGGGCGCGAGCGGCGGCCTGGGCTCGTACGCCACCCAGTTCGCGCTGGCCGGCGGCGCCAACCCGATCTGTGTCGTCTCCAGCCCCGAGAAGGCGGCCATCTGCCGCTCGATGGGCGCCGAGAACGTCATCGACCGCAACGCCGAGGGCTACCGGTTCTGGAAGGACGAGCAGACCCAGGACCCGAAGGAGTGGAAGCGCTTCGGCAAGCGCATCCGCGAGCTGACCGGCGGCGAGGACATCGACATCGTCTTCGAGCACCCCGGCCGCGAGACCTTCGGCGCGAGCGTCTTCGTCACCCGCAAGGGCGGCACCATCACCACCTGCGCCTCCACCTCGGGCTACATGCACGAGTACGACAACCGCTATCTGTGGATGTCGCTGAAGCGGATCATCGGCTCGCACTTCGCCAACTACCGCGAGGCCTGGGAGGCCAACCGGCTCATCGCGAAGGGCAAGATCCACCCGACGCTCTCCAAGGTCTACTCCCTTCAGGACACCGGGCAGGCCGCCTACGACGTGCACCGCAACCTCCACCAGGGCAAGGTCGGCGTGCTGTGCCTGGCCCCCGAGGAGGGCCTCGGCGTGCGCGACGAGGAGATGCGCGCCCAGCACGTCGACGCCATCAACCGCTTCCGCAACGTCTGAGACACCCGGGGTCATAGATGACTGAGCGTCAGAACGCCGAAGGCAGGCGGGAGAAGGACCGGCCGTGGCTCATGCGCACATACGCCGGGCATTCCACCGCCGAGGCGTCCAACGAGCTGTACCGGCGCAACCTCGCCAAGGGGCAGACGGGCCTTTCCGTGGCCTTCGACCTGCCGACGCAGACCGGTTACGACTCCGACCACATCCTCGCCCGCGGCGAGGTGGGCCGGGTCGGCGTACCGATCGCGCACCTCGGTGACATGCGCCGGCTGTTCCAGGACATCCCCCTGGAGCAGATGAACACCTCGATGACGATCAACGCCACCGCCATGTGGCTGCTGGCGCTCTACCAGGTCGTCGCGGAGGAGCAGGGTGCCGACATCACCAAGCTCCAGGGCACGACCCAGAACGACATCGTCAAGGAATACCTGTCGCGGGGGACCCATGTCTTCCCGCCGGGGCCCTCACTCCGGCTGACGACGGACATGATCGCGTACACGGTCTCCCACATACCGAAGTGGAACCCGATCAACATCTGCAGCTACCACCTGCAGGAGGCGGGCGCCACACCGCTCCAGGAGATCGCGTACGCGATGTCCACCGCGATCGCGGTTCTCGATGCCGTACGCGACTCAGGGCAGGTCCCCGAGGAGAAGTTCGGGGACGTCGTGGCCCGTATCTCCTTCTTCGTGAACGCGGGTGTCCGCTTCATCGAGGAGATGTGCAAGATGCGGGCGTTCGGGCGGATCTGGGAGAAGATCACGCTCGAGCGGTACGGCATCGAGAACCCCAAACAGCGCCGCTTCCGGTACGGCGTCCAGGTCAACTCCCTCGGCCTGACCGAGGCGCAGCCGGAGAACAACGTCCAGCGGATCGTGCTGGAGATGCTGGCGGTGACCCTCTCGAAGGACGCACGCGCGCGTGCCGTGCAGCTGCCGGCCTGGAACGAGGCCCTCGGCCTGCCCCGCCCCTGGGACCAGCAGTGGTCGCTGCGCATCCAGCAGGTGCTCGCCCACGAGAGCGACCTGCTGGAGTACGAGGACATCTTCGAGGGCTCGAAAGTGATCGAGGAGAAGGTCGGCCGGCTGGTCGAGGACTCCCTCGCCGAGATCGAGCGGATCCAGGAGATGGGCGGCGCGATGGCCGCCGTCGAGTCCGGCTACCTCAAGTCGCAGCTCGTCTCCTCGCACGCCGAGCGGCGGGCGCGTATCGAGTCCGGTCAGGAGAAGATCGTCGGCGTCAACATCTTCGAGACGACAGAACCCAATCCGCTGACCGCCGACCTCGACACGGCCATCCAGACCGTCGACCCGGCCGTCGAGGCCCGCGTGGTCAAGTCGCTGCAGAACTGGCGGGACACCCGGTACCAGCCGCCCTTCAACCACCCCCGCCCGTGCAAGGCGCTGGAGAGGCTGAAGGAGGCCGCGCGCGGTACGGACAACCTCATGGAGGCCACCCTGGAGTGCGCACGAGCCGGGGTCACGACCGGCGAGTGGGCCGGGGCCCTGCGCGAGGTGTTCGGCGAGTTCCGGGCGCCCACCGGTGTGTCCTCCGCGCCGGTCGCGGTCACCGCCGCGGAGGGCTCGGCCATGAGTGAGGTGCGTCGCAGGGTGGACGCCACCGCCCGCGACCTGGGCGTCGGCAAACTGCGCTTCCTGGTCGGCAAGCCAGGTCTGGACGGGCACTCCAACGGCGCCGAGCAGATCGCCGTGCGGGCCCGCGACGCCGGGTTCGAGGTGGTCTACCAGGGCATCCGGCTGACGCCCGAGCAGATCGTGGACGCGGCCCTCGCCGAGGACGTGCACGCGGTCGGCCTGTCGATCCTGTCCGGCTCGCACGCCCAGCTCGTGCCGGACGTCCTGGAGCGGCTCCGTGTGGCCGGTGCCACAGATATACCCGTCATCGCCGGTGGGATCATCCCCAATGGAGATGCCGAGCAGCTCAGGGCCGCCGGCGTGGCCGCCGTCTTCACCCCTAAGGACTTCGACATCACCGGCATCATCGGCCGCATCGTCGACGAGATCCGGAAAGCGAACAAGCTCGACCCCCTGGAGGTCCCCGCATGACCGTCAACCGTCTCCGCCCGCGGCGCTCCTGCCTGGCCGTGCCGGGCAGCAATCCCCGCTTCCTGGAGAAGGCCCAGGGTCTCCCCGCCGACCAGGTCTTCCTCGACCTGGAGGACGCGTGCGCGCCGCTCGCCAAGCCCGAGGCGCGGCACACCATCGTGAAGTTCCTCAACGAGGGTGACTGGACCGGCAAGACGAGGGTCGTGCGCGTCAACGACTGGACGACCGAGTGGACGTACCGCGACGTGGTCACGGTCGTCGAGGGCGCCGGCCAGAACCTCGACTGCATCATGCTGCCGAAGGTGCAGGACGCCCAGCAGATCGTCGCCCTCGACCTCCTGCTGACGCAGATCGAGAAGACGATGGGCTTCGAGGTCGGCAAGATCGGCATCGAGGCGCAGATCGAGAACGCGCAGGGCCTCAACAACGTCAACGAGATCGCGACGGCCTCCCAGCGCGTCGAGACGATCATCTTCGGCCCGGCCGACTTCATGGCCTCCATCAACATGAAGTCGCTGGTCGTGGGTGAGCAGCCGCCCGGCTACCCGGCGGACGCCTACCACTACATCCTGATGAAGATCCTGATGGCGGCCCGCGCCAACAACCTCCAGGCGATCGACGGCCCCTACCTGCAGATCCGCAACATCGACGGCTATCGCGAGGTCGCGCAGCGCGCCGCCGCGCTCGGCTTCGACGGCAAGTGGGTGCTGCACCCGGGCCAGGTCGAGGCGTCCAACGAGATCTTCTCGCCCTCCCAGGAGGACTACGACCACGCCGAGCTGATCCTGGACGCGTACGACTACTACACCTCCGAGGCGGGCGGCAAGAAGGGCTCGGCGATGCTCGGCGACGAGATGATCGACGAGGCCAGCCGGAAGATGGCGCTGGTCATCTCGGGCAAGGGCCGTGCGGCGGGCATGCAGCGCACGTCGAAGTTCGAGATCCCGGAGGGCTGAGCGCGATGCAGTTCGGACGCACCTACGAGGAGTTCGAGGTCGGGGCGACGTACAAGCACTGGCCGGGCAAGACGGTCACGGAGTACGACGACCATCTGTTCTGTCTCCTCACCATGAACCACCACCCGCTCCACATGGACACCAACTATGCGGAGAAGACGACGGACTTCGGCAAGAACGTCGTCGTCGGGAACTACATCTACTCCCTGCTGCTCGGCATGTCCGTGCCGGACATCTCCGGCAAGGCGATCGCCAACCTGGAGATCGAGTCGCTCAGGCACGTGGCGCCGACCTTCCACGGCGACACGATCTACGGCCAGACGACCGTGCTCGACAAGTGGCCGTCGAAGTCGAAGAACGACCGCGGGATCGTCTACGTCGAGACCAAGGGCTACAAGCAGGACGGCACGCTGGTCTGCGTGTTCCGCCGCAAGGTGATGGTGCCGACCGAGACGTACATCAAGGAGCGCGGCGGCGAGCAGCCCGGCCGCCCCGAGCTGAAGCAGCAGGAGAAGTAATGGCCCGCCTCGCCCAGACCGCCGATCTGACGGACATCCAGCAGGAGATCCTCTCCACCGTCCGCGACTTCGTGGACAAGGAGATCATCCCGGTCGCCACCGAGCTGGAGCACCGCGACGAGTACCCGCAAGCGATCGTCGACGGTCTCAAGGAGTTGGGTCTGTTCGGCCTGATGATCCCCGAGGAGTACGGGGGTCTGGGCGAGTCGCTCCTGACGTACGCGCTCTGCGTCGAGGAGATCGCCCGTGGCTGGATGTCGGTGTCCGGCATCATCAACACGCACTTCATCGTGGCGTACATGCTCAAGCAGCACGGCACGCAGGAGCAGAAGGACCACTTCCTGCCGCGCATGGCGGCCGGCGACATCCGCGGCGCCTTCTCGATGTCGGAGCCGGGTCTCGGTTCGGACGTGTCCGCCATCACCTCCAAGGCGGTCAAGGACGGCGACGCATACGTCCTCAACGGCCAGAAGATGTGGCTCACGAACGGCGGAACGTCAAATCTGGTCGCCGTACTCGTCCGAAGTGATGAAGGACACTCCCCTGAAGAGGTCGCCGCCGCGCCCCACAAGTCGATGACGACCTTCCTGGTCGAGAAGGAGCCCGGCTTCGGGGAGGTCCGTCCGGGCCTCACCATCCCCGGGAAGATCGACAAGATGGGCTACAAGGGCGTCGACACCACCGAGCTCATCATGGACGGCCTGCGGATTCCCGCCGACCGGGTGCTCGGCGGCGAGACCGGCCGAGGTTTTTACCAAATGATGGACGGCGTCGAGGTTGGCCGGGTGAACGTGGCGGCGCGTGGCTGCGGCGTCGCTCAGCGTGCCTTCGAGCTCGGCGTCCAGTACGCCCAGCAGCGGCACACGTTCGGCAAGCCGATCGCCCAGCACCAGGCCATCCAGTTCAAGCTGGCCGAGATGGCTACCAAGGTCGAGGCCGCCCATGCGATGATGGTGAACGCCGCACGCAAAAAGGACTCCGGCGAACGAAACGACCTCGAGGCCGGAATGGCGAAGTACCTGGCCTCGGAGTACTGCAAGGAGGTCGTGGAGGACGCCTTCCGGATCCACGGCGGTTACGGCTTCTCCAAGGAGTACGAGATCGAGCGTCTCTACCGCGAGGCGCCGATGCTGCTGATCGGTGAAGGTACCGCTGAAATCCAGAAAATGATCATCGGTCGCAGGCTGCTCGAAGAGTATCGGTTCCAGGGTTAGATGTCCGGATACGGGGTGTTTTCTTGGAGAAGAAGATCACACCCCGTAGGCAGTCTTCGGTCGCCGACTCGTCTTCCTGGCTTGCCCAGTTGTGGTCCGCGACCGGTACGATCCCGGGAAAGCCGCCGTCCCCCGTTACAGCGCGGCATCATCCGCTACGAAGGTCATCCATGCCCCACAGCCAAACCTCTGCACCACGCGACAGCCTGGCAGGCGTACGTCTTGCGCGCGGAGCATCGCCGTGGCTTCTCCCGACCGTCGCCACCGCAGCCCTCAGCCTGGTCCGCGCCCGCCGCTCCGGCGTCGCCAAGGCCGTGGCCGTGCCCGCCACCGCGCTCGCGGCCGGCATGCTGTGGTTCTTCCGCGACCCCGAGCGCGAGATCGCCCCGGGCCGGGTCATCTCGCCCGCCGACGGTGTGGTGCAGAGCATCATGCCGTGGAAGGACGGCCGGACCCGCGTCGCGATCTTCATGAGCCCGCTCAACGTCCACGTCAACCGCGCTCCGCTCTCCGGCACGGTGACGTCGGTCGAGCACATCCCCGGCGGGTTCGTTCCGGCGTTCAACAAGGAGAGCGAGAACAACGAGCGCGTAGTCTGGCATTTCGACACCGAACTCGGCGACATCGAGATGATCCAGATCGCCGGCGCGGTGGCCCGCCGCATCGTGCCGTACATCCCGCAGGGCACGAAGGTCGAGCAGGGCGACCGCATCGGGCTGATCCGCTTCGGTTCGCGCGTCGACATCTACCTGCCCGAGGGCGTGGAGGTCGCGGTCGAGGTCGGTCAGAAGACCGTGGCTGGGGTGACTCGCATTGACCGTGATTGATCCTGATACCCAGGCGGGCTGGGTGCCCGAGGCCGACGAGGTGGACGAAGAGGAGGAGATGCCCCTCTCTCTCCGCCTCTCAATAGCGGACACCCTCACCCTCGGCAACGCCACGTGCGGGTTCATGGCGGTGTACTTCACCACCACCGGGATCCTCATCCCTCACCTCACCGGCGACCAGGAGACCGGCATGGCCCGCCACAGCGCGGCCACGGCGGTGATCCTGATGCTGTGCGCGGCGGTCTTCGACCTGTTCGACGGCCTGGTCGCGCGCAAGCTGCGCTCCTCCCCCATGGGCGCGGAACTGGACAACCTCTCCGACCTGATCAGCTTCGGTCTGGCGCCGGCGTACTTCGTCCTCGTCTACGGCATGGTCGCGGACGACGCACACCAGAGAGTGGCCGCGGTCGGGGCAATCGTGGTGCTCCTGGCCGTCGTGCTGCGTCTGGCGCGCTTCTCGTGCGTGACGGTGCCCAACGGGATGTTCCAGGGCATGCCCTCGCCGTTCGGCGCGCTGACGGTTGTGTCGATCGTGCTGCTGGAGCTGCCCTTCGTGGCGACGCTGCTGGCGATCCTGGGCACGGCCTGGCTGATGGTGAGCCGGGTGGAGTACCCGAAGCCGCGGGGCCGTCTCGCGGTGGCGATGCTGTCCTGGATCGTCGTGTCGATGGGACTGCTCGCGGCCTGGGCGTTCGACGCGCCGAGCGGACAGCTGCTGCTCCAGACGGGCTGCGCGCTGCAGCTGGTCACGGGCGCGGTCATCCCGCTGTTCGCCACGGCACGCCGGGTGAACAACTTCCGCGACAACCGACGCGAGGCCCGGGCGGCACAGCTGCCGTAGCACCGCGTTGGCTGGGCCCCGGACCGGTATGGTTCGGGGCCCTCGCTGTTCCGTGCGCGGCGTCGATGTGCTGGTCCGGGGGCTGCCGCCCCCAGCCCTCCGCTTCGGCCCCGGACGGGCCTCGTCCTCAAACGCCGGACGGGCCGGCTGGGCCGAACGTCAGCTCAGGAAGTCCCGCCCGATCTGTTCCGCCACCCGCTCCAGGATCGGTCCGGCGTCCGCGATGCACTTGGCGACGTCGGGCTCGGCGTCCGTCAGGGGGTACACCCGTCGGATCCCCGCCCGTCCCAGCGCCTCCGGCGGCAGGGCGAGGCGGCCGCACACCGCGACGACCTCCTT
Organism: Streptomyces sp. NPDC005799; assembly: GCF_040630525.1. NCBI lineage: Bacteria > Bacillati > Actinomycetota > Actinomycetes > Kitasatosporales > Streptomycetaceae > Streptomyces > Streptomyces sp. NPDC005799. The sequence goes on along the minus strand of NZ_JBEXXQ010000020.1, from coordinate 102,209 downwards.
GTCCGCCGCCCGGGCCGCCGCCGCGACACCGGCGGGGGCCTTGCCGTGCAGGGTCTGTTCGTCGAGGGAGCCCTCGCCGGTGATCACCAGCGTGGCCCATTCCAGCGCCGGGGCGAAGCCCAGCACCTCCAGCATGACCTCGATGCCGGGGCGGAAGCGGGCGCCGAGCAACAGGGCGCCGTAGCCGATGCCGCCGGCGGCGCCCGCGCCCGGGGACGCGGCGTTCTCGGCCGCGTGCACGCCGGCCGTCTCCTCCAGCACCTTCGCGTAGTGCGCGAGGGCCGAGTCGAGGATCTCCACGTCGTCCGGGGAGGCGCCCTTCTGCGGGCCGTAGACGGCCGGGGCGCCCGTGGGACCGGTCAGCGGGTTGTCGACGTCGCTGGCCAGGATCAGCTCCACGTCCGCCAGCCGCGGGTCCAGGTCCGACAGGTCGGCGGACGCCAGCTCGGCGAGTCCGCCGCCGCCCGGCGGCACCGGCTCCCCGTCCGCGTCCAGGAACCGCGCGCCGAGGGCGGAGAGCATGCCCGCGCCGCCGTCGGTCGTCGCGCTGCCGCCGACGCCGAACACGATCGTGCGCGCGCCCGCGTCCAGCGCGGCCCGCAGCAGCTCGCCGGAGCCGTACGTGGAGGCCGTGAGCGGCGCGAAGACGCCTCTGGGCAGCCGCTGGAGTCCGCTCGCCTCCGCCATCTCCACGACCGCCGTGCCGGCCCGGAGCGCGAACGCGGCCGTGACCTCCTGCCCGAGCGGCCCGGCGACCCGCACCTCACGGCGCTCGAAACCGGCCGCGACCGCCGCGTCCACGGTCCCGTCGCCGCCGTCGGCCACGGGCAGCGCCTCCACCTCCAGGCCCGGCACGGCCCGGCGCAGCCCGGCCGTCACCCGTTCGGCGACCTGCACGGCCGTCAGCGAGCCCTTGAACTTGTCCGCGGCGATGAGCACGCGCTGTGTCACCTGTTTCCCCTTGCTCTCCGGGCCCCGAGCCATGTCAAGGCCAGTCGCGCCGCTGTGACCTTAACCGGCGCACACCCCCGCCGTCATGCACCGACCGGCCCCCGGGAACGGCGTGGGAGCAACGTACGAGCGCCGTGTCAGGCGCCTGTGCGGACGGCCGAAACCGCACACGCTCCCCCGGAATTGGGTAAACCGGAGCTATGACCCCAGTGGGCACTGAGCCAGAGCTCGCCGACCGCGTCCTCGGGGGCTGGCTGGGCCGGATCGCGGGCAACATGCTCGGCAAACCGGTCGAGCAGGGCGACCTGTGGACGCGGGACCGCATCGACCGCTATCTGCGGCAGGCCGCCGCCCTGCCCCTGACCGACTACCTTCCCGAGCCGGCCGTCGAGAGCGACGGCTTCGAGCTGCGCCCCGAGTGGCGCCAGTGCGTGCGCGGCCGGATCCACGGCAGCTGCCGGGACGACGACGTCGACTACGCCATCCTCGGCCTCGACCTGCTGGAGACCCACGGTTTCGGGTTCAGCACCGAGCAGGTCGGCGACCTGTGGCTGCTGAGACTGCCGTACCTGCAGACGTTCACGGCGGAACGGGCGGCGTACCGCAACCTCGCGAACGGGCTGAAACCGCCGCTGACGGCCACCTTCGACAACCCGTACCAGGAGTGGATCGGCGCCCTGATCCGGGCCGACATCTACGGCTGGACCTGCCCGGGCGTCCCGCGCCGCGCCGCCTCGCTGGCCCGCCGGGACGCGGTGCTCTCGCACACCGGCAACGGCGTGTACGGGGCGATGTGGGCGGCGGCGCTGATCGCGGCGGCGTTCACGGCGCCGACGGTCCGGCACGCGGTGGACCAGGCGCTGGCCGTCATCCCGGCCTCCAGCCGGCTGGCGCGCACCGTGCGCCGGGTCGTCTCGCTCCACGACACCCGGATGACCTGGGAGGACACGCTCGCCACGATCGGCGAGGAGACCACCGGCCTCGGCTGGATCCACACCATCCCCAACGCGGCCGTGCTCACGGCGGGCCTGCTGTACGGCGACGGCGACTTCACCCGGACCATCACCCTCACCGTCCGCGGCGGCCTGGACACCGACTCCAACGGCGCGACGGCGGGCTCGGTGGCGGGCGTCCTCACCGGGGCGGAGGAGATCCCGTCCCAGTGGAAGGACCCGCTGGAGGACACGGTCCGCAGCGCGGTGTTCGGCTTCGACGGAGTGCGCATCAGCGAGCTGGCCGAGCGGACGCTGCACCTGGCGGAGGCGGAGAGCTGACCCCTGCGGCTGGTTACCCTTCCTGTGTGACCAGCTCCGAAGAATTCGCCGCGTACATCGCGGGCCTGCCCCGTATCCTCTCCGGCGCCGCCGCGCTCTTCCGTGACACGGAGGGCCGGGTGCTGCTGGTGGAGCCCAACTACCGTGAGGGCTGGGCCCTGCCGGGCGGCACCATCGAGTCGGACGGCGGCGAGACCCCGCGCCAGGGCGCCCACCGCGAGACGCTGGAGGAGATCGGCCTGGACCGCGAGCTCGGGCCGCTGCTCGCGGTGGACTGGGTCTACCGGCCCGGCTTCCCGCCGCTGGTCGCCTACCTGTACGACGGCGGAGTCCTGACCGAGGACGACCTCAAGGCGATCCGCCTGCAGGAGGAGGAACTCCTGTCCTGGCGCCTGGTCGCCCGCGAGGACCTCGGCGACTACCTCCTGGGCACCCTCGGCGACCGCGTCCTGGTCGCCCTGGACGTGCTGGACGAGGGGTCCGGAACGGCCGAGCTGGAGAACGGCCGCCGAGCGCACGGATAAGCGTTCGCCCCGCGAACGGGCTGTGGCGCAGGGATCCCGGGGCCGAGAAGCTCGTGACGTACGCGTACTACATGGGGGACCCCGAGATCCGGCGGCGCTCGTGGCAGATGCGGCGCGCGAACCGGACGCTGCACGCCGAGCCGAACGCCGCGCACCGGGCCGTGGCCGAGCTGGAGAAGTCGGGCGTGCCGGTGCGGGTGATCACGCAGAACGTGGACGGGCTGCACCAGCTCGCCGGGATGACGGCCCGCAAGGTGCTCGAACTGCACGGCACCGCACGGCAGGTGGTGTGCACCCGCTGCCACGCGCGTGGCTCCATGGAGGACGCGCTCGCCCGGGTCGAGGCCGGTGAGGACGATCCGCCGTGCCTGGAGTGCGGTGGCGTCCTGAAGTCCGCGACCGTCATGTTCGGTGAGCGGCTCGATCCGGTGGTGCTCGGTGAGGCCGTCGCCATCAGCAAGGCGTGCCAGGTGTTCATCGCCGTCGGCACCAGCCTGCAGGTGCAGCCCGCCGCCGGGCTCGCGGGCGTCGCCGCCGACCACGGTGCGCGGCTCGTCATCGTCAACGCCGAGCCGACGCCCTACGACGAGATCGCAGACGAGGTCGTACGGGAACCGATCGGCACCGCACTGCCGGAGCTGCTGCACCGACTGAGCACGGTCTAGGGGCGGATCCCGTCGCAGGCGATGTGCAGATGCCGCGGCCCACGCAGCACGGCGTTCTGCCGGTACGGGGGCGGGTCCTCCAGCAGGCGTGGGTTTTCCAGCCTCCGCGCCAGCTCCGACAGGGCGAGCTGGGCCTCCAGCCGGGCGAGCGGTGCGCCGAAGCAACTGTGGATGCCGCTGCCCAGGCCGAGGTGCTGGATGTCCGGGCGGTCCGGGTCGAACCGGTCCGGGTCCTCGAAGCGCTGGGGGTCGCGGTTGCCCGACGCCAGGACCAGCCAGAGGGAGGCGCCCTTGGGGATGGTGACCCCGCGGACCTCGATGTCCGCGAGGGTGGTGCGCTGGGGCAGCAGTTGCACCGGGGGTTCGAAGCGCAGCAGCTCTTCGACGAGGGGCACGGCCAGCCGCGGATCCCGGCGCAGGCGCTCCAGGACGTCGGGGTGGCGCAGCAGGGTCAGCATGCCGTTGGTGATGAGGTTGACGGTGGTCTCGTGCCCCGCGATCAGTAGCAGCGCCGCGGTGCTGAGCAGTTCCATCGTGGTCATCGGACCGTCCTCGCCCTTGGCCGTCGCAAGCTGGGAGAGCATGTCCTCCCCGGGGTTCTTGCGGCGCTCCTCGATCAGACCGGCCAGGTACATGCCCAACTGCATGCGGGCGTCGTGCGCACCCTTGCCCCGCTCTGCGGGATCGGCGTCCGGCTCGGGATCCAGGCTCGCCGCGAGGGTGTCCGCCCAGGTGTGGAAGCGCGCCTCGTCCTCGCGCGGCACGCCGAGCAGCCTGCAGATCACGGTCACCGGGAAGGGGTACGAGAACTGTTCCACCAGGTCGATCCGGCTCGGGTCGCCGATGCCGTCAATGAGGCCGGAGACGATGTCGCCGAGTTCTGGGCGCATCCCGTCGACCCGCTGCGGCGAGTGCGGCGGGCCGAAGGGCCGGTTCGTCATGCGTCGCAGCCGGTCGTGCTCCGGCGGGTCGAGCCGCAGGAAGCCCGGCGGCAGGGCGCTCTCCTCCTGGGGCGCCTCGGCCAGCGGGTCAGCGGCGTTCGAGGCGAGATTGCGCGCGTCGGAGCTGATCCGGGGGTCGTGCAGAAGGTTGCGGATCTCGTAGTAGGTGCTGATCACGTACGGCCCGTCGGCTTCGTGGTGGACCGGCGTCTTCCGCAGCTCTTCGTAGATCGGATAGGGATCGGCGCGGTTGGCGTGGTCAAGGATCTGGTGCAGCAGGGATTGCGTCATGGCGCGTCCTCGTGGCCGTGCGGTCAGTGCGCGGGGGTGAACGTCATCCGTCGGTCGGCCGGCGAGTATCCGCTGATGGTCACGGTGGGGCCGTGGGTGGGAACCGAGGGGTCGGGGAAGTCCGTGGCGAGCGGCCGTTGTCCGTCCGGGCGCCGGTCGACCGTGGCGAACGGCGGCGGGAACGGCGCGGTGGTCTCGATCAGCTCCTGGTAGAACGGCAGCCACCGGGCATGGTCGAAGGCGACGGCGCCGATGACTCGCCCCTGGTACCCGTAGACGCCGAGGAACCGGTGATCCGCGAGTGAGCCCTGGGAGATGAGGATCTCCGTCCCCATCGACGGGATCCCGACCGACTTGATGTTGACCCCGAACTGCGAGGACCAGAAGGCCGGCACCTCCATGTGGGGAAGGCGGTCGGTGCTCTCGCTGAGCATGTTGTGGGCCGCGATCCGGGCTTGTGAGACGGCGTTGCCCCAGTGTTCCAGGGAGAGGAACTGATAGCCGAACAGGGGATGCGGGCAGCGGGCGACATCGCCCGCCGCATAGATGTCGTCGGTGACGATCCCGCGGATGTCGAAGGCGCGGCAGCCGGCGTCGCAGGCGACGCCCCGGGGACCGGCGCCGAGTCCGGATCCGGCGAGCCATTCGGTGTTGCGGGTGGCGCCGAGCGAGACGATCACCACGTCGGTCTCCACGGTGGAGCCGTCGGACAGATGCGCGGCGCGCACCCGTCCCGAGGCGTCGCCCTCCAAAGCGGTCACCATGACCCCGCACCGCAGGTCCACACCGTGCTCGCGTTGCATCTCGGCGGCGACCGCGCCGACCACGCCACCGAGTGCGCCGACCAGGGGCGCCGCGCCGCGCTCGGCGACGGTGACGGGAAGGCCGCGTTCGCGGCAGGCGGAGGCGATCTCCGAGCCGGTGAACCCGGCCCCGATGACCAGGACCCGCTTGGGTCCCGCCTCGAGCCGCCGCGCGAGCGCGGCGCTGTCGTCGCTGGTCCGCAGCACGAAGACGCCGTCGAGGTCGGCCTCGGCCTCGCGCGGCCACGGTCGCGCCCGGACCCCGGTGGCGATCAGCAGCCGGTCGTACGGCACCTCGTCGCCGTCGGCCAGCCGCACCCGCCGGGCGGCCATGTCCAGGCCGGTGGCCGGGGCGCCGAGCCGCCAGGTCGCGTCGACGGACCGGAGCCTGGGCAGTGCGGTGCGGTCGGCGCTCGCCCTGCCCAGCAGCACCTGCTTGGAGAGCGGGGGGCGGTCGTACGGCTCGTGGGGCTCGTCGCCGATCATTGTCAGGGAGCCCGCGAAGCCCTCGGCCCGCAGGGTTTCGGCAGCGCGCAGGCCCGCCAGCGAGGCGCCTACGACGACGATGCGGCCCTCGCGTTTGAGCCGTTCCAGGGATCCGTCACCGAGCACCGGACACCGCCTCGGCCGGTACGTCCACCGCATCGATGAGAATGGCCCGGACGGGGCAGGCCGCGGCGGCCTGGGCCAGCCTGTCGCGCTGTGCCTCGTCGACCTCCGGGTCGTACAGCAACGCCTCCTCGCCGTGCATGGCGAAGACCCCGGGGGCGAGGAACGCGCACTGCGCGTACCCCTGACAGCGGTTCAGATCGACGGCAATCCTTGGCACGGGATCGGTCCTCTCCAATGGGCCCCCTGCAACCACCCTCGGTGGCCGGCCTTGATGCGGCGAGGGGGAGGCGACCGGTCGAGTGAGCGGTGGGGCCGGCTCAGGTCGGGGTGGCGGGCCGTGGCCCGACGGGACGCCGGCCCCACAGGATGTTCAGGCTGAGGACCAGCGCCCAGGCCGGGAAGACCAGTTCGGACCAGGGAACGTTCGCTCCCACCACGAGCAGCGTCAGGCCCGCCAGATAGCCGAGGACGACGAGCGGGCGCGGGAAGGCGCCGAGTCGCCGGCCGATGGACGAGGTCGTGATGACGAACACCGCCGCCATCCGCATGGCGTACGTGGTCAGCAGGGCGTAGGCGAAGTCCCGGCCGAAAGGAGGATGCTGCTGACTCTCGTCGAGCACGCTTCCGGCCGACGCGGCAGCGCCGAACAGGGTGCCGACGAAGACCAGGCCACTGCCCAGGAACACGGTGGAGACGAACCGGTCCTCGCCCTCGCCGGCCTGCTCGCGCAGGGCGCCCATGAACCACAGGAACGCGATCCCGGCGAACGGGAGCAGCTCCAGCGCCGCCCGAACGGCGCCCCGCTGTCCGGCATCGACGGTTGCGTCCTTCCCACCGGCGGGCAGAGCGATGCGCACCAGGACGATCGTCGCGGCCATCAGGATCGCGAACACCACCCCGGCCACCCCGGCGGCCCAGGGTGTCGCCAGGCGCTCGTGCTTCCGCTCCATGGTCTCTCGCTCTCTGCCTGCTCTTCCTTCATACAGACACCAGCGATCCAGGGGCTCGCGCCACCAGGGTCACTCGGGAGGAGGACCGCGATGCGCCATACAGGTCATGGCCACCGGTCGGATCGAGGCCGCCGCCGACGACGGGCTGCCCGTACCTGTCGGTGCCGCTCGCCCCGCTCGGGTGCTCGAGCGGCGTCAGCCGGGGTCACATCCGCCCAAGCCTTGCGACTCCGGCATCGTGGCAGATGCGGCGCGCGAACCTGACGCTGGTGCTCGAACTGCACGGCACCGCACGGCAGGTGGTGTGCACCCGCTGCCACGCGCGTGGCTCCATGGAGGACGCGCTCGCCCGGGTCGAGGCCGGTGAGGACGATCCGCCGTGCCTGGAGTGCGGTGGCGTCCTGAAGTCCGCGACCGTCATGTTCGGTGAGCGGCTCGATCCGGTGGTGCTCGGTGAGGCCGTCGCCATCAGCAAGGCGTGCCAGGTGTTCATCGCCGTCGGCACCAGCCTGCAGGTGCAGCCCGCCGCCGGGCTCGCGGGCGTCGCCGCCGACCACGGTGCGCGGCTCGTCATCGTCAACGCCGAGCCGACACCCTACGACGAGATCGCCGACGAGGTCGTACGGGAACCGATCGGCACCGCACTGCCGGAGCTGCTGCACCGACTGAGCACCGACCACGACGGCTAGGCGTCTTCGGACTCCGGCGCCCGCACCACTCGTACGCCCGCCTCCTCCAGCGCCGCCCGGGTCGTGGCGTCGGTCGGGGTGTCGGTGACGACGACGTCCAGTTCCTCGGGGTCGCAGATCTTCACCATGCCGGTGCCGGGGAACTTGGAGCCGTCGGCGAGGAGCGCCACCTTGTCGGCGGCGGCGATCATGGCGCGCCGTGCGGGCACCTCGGCGACCGTGGTGTCCATGACCTGCCCGCCGGCCCGGACCCCGCAGGCGCCCATGAAGAGCCAGTCGGCGTGCACCTGGCGGAGGTTGTCCTCGGCCATGAAGCCGTCCAGCATGCGGGACGCACGGATGACCATGCCGCCGAGCAGCATCAGGTCGACGTTGTCGTCCGGGAGGAGTTCCTCGTACACGGCGAGGTTGTTGGTGACGACCGTGATCCGGCGTCCGTGGAGCCGGCGGGCGAGCCGGTGGACGGTGGTGCCGGAGTCGAGGATCACCGACTGACCGTCCTCGATCATCGTGGCGGCCCGGGCGGCGATCGCGTCCTTCCCCGGCACCCGTGCCTCGGCGGCCTCGGCGAAGGGCGCCGGTTCGTCCTCGACGACCGCTCCCCCGTGCACCCGGGTGAGCAATCCGTCCCCTTCCAGCTTGAGGAGGTCGCGGCGGACGGTCGCGGCGCTGGCTCCGAGCCGATCGGAGAGGTCCGTCACGGTGACGGTGCCACCGGATCGCAGCGCCCGCAGGATCAGTTGGTGTCGTTGTTCGGCCAGCACCGACGGAACATTACCCGCTAGAACAGGGCCGTTCCCCGTTCGAAGTCCAGGAGGCGTTGTTTGCGGGGCAGGCCGCCGCCGTAGCCTGTGAGGCTGCCGTCGGCGCCGACCACGCGGTGGCAGGGGACGATGATGCCGACCGGGTTCTTTCCGTTGGCCAGGCCGACCGCTCGGGAGGCGGCCGGATTGCCGAGGGCGGCGGCGAGTTGGCCGTAGGAGCGGGTCTCGCCGTACGGGATCCGGCGGAGCTGGTCCCACACCGTGCGCTGGAACGGGGTCCCGTTCAGGCGGAGTTCGAGGGTGAACTCCTTCAACTCGCCGTCGAAGTAGGCCGTCAGCTGTTCCTCCGCCTCGCCGAAAGGGCTGTCGTCGCGGTCGCCGAACGTCTCCTCGGCCGGACGGTGGCGCTGGTCGGTCATGTAGAGGCCGCACAGGACGCCGTTCTCGGCGACGAGGGTGAGGGGGCCGTAGGGGCTGGTGATGACGGTGTGCTGCTTCATGAACGTCCTTACACGGGGAGGAAGTTGATCGGGTGGCTGTCCGTCGCCCACAGGTACTGCACCGCGTACGCCCGCCACGGCCGCCAGGCCGCCGCGCGGGTGGTCAGCGCTCCCGGGGTGGAAGGCAGGCCCAACTCCTTGGCCGCACGGCGGATTCCGAGGTCGGTGGGGAGGAAGGCGTCCGGGTCGCCGAGGGCGCGCATGGCGATGACGTCCACCGTCCAGGGGCCGAAGCCGGGGAGGGCGAGGAGACGGGCGCGGGTCTCGGGCCAGTCGCTCTCCGGGCCCAAGTGGATGGCACCGCATGCCAGTTGGGTGACCAGGGTGGTGAAGGTGGTGCGCCGGGTGCGGGGCATCGCCAGGGTCTCGGGGTCCAGGGCTGCCAGGGCCTCGGGGGTCGGGAAGAGGTGGGTGAGGCCGCCCTCCGGGTCGTCCACCGGGTCGCCGTGCGCGGTGACCAGGCGGGCCGCGTGGGTGCGGGCGGCGGCCGTGGAGACCTGCTGGCCGAGGACGGCCCGTACGGCGAACTCGGCCTCGTCGACCGTGCGCGGCACACGCCGGCCCGGTGCCTTGTCGACCAGCGGGGCCAGGACGGGATCCGTGCGGAGCTGGTCGTCGACGGCCACCGGATCGGCGTCCAGGTCCAGCATGCGGCGGCAGCGGCTGATCGCCACGGTCAGGTCGCGCAGGTCGCTGAGGGTGAGGCGGCAGGCGATGTGGTCGGGCTCGGGGGCCAGCGACGCGACGCCGTGGCCGTACGGGAGGCGGAGCGTGCGGCGGTAGGCACCGTCGCGCCACTCCTCGACGCCGGGTACGGCGGTCGCGGCGAGGTGGCCGAAGAGGTTGTCGGGGTTGAGGGGGGCACGGAAGGGGAGGCGGAGGACGAGGGTGCCGGGGGTGGCGGCCGGGGTTGTGTTCCTGGGCAGGCGGGCGCGCAGCTCGCTCGGGGACAGGGCGAAGACCTCGCGGACCGTGTCGTTGAACGTGCGGATCGAGGAGAAGCCGGCGGCGAAGGCGATCTCCGCCATCGGCAGCGGGGTCGTCTCGATCAACAGGCGCGCGGTCTGGGCACGTTGGGCGCGGGCGAGGGACAGCGGACCGGCGCCGAGTTCGGCGAGCAGCTGGCGTTCGATCTGGCGGGTGCTGTAGCCGAGACGTGCGGCGAGCCCGGGGACGCCCTCGCGGTCCACGACGCCGTCGGCGATCAGCCGCATCGCGCGGCCCACGAGGTCGGCGCGCTGGTTCCACTCCGGGGAGCCCGGGCTGGTGTCGGGGCGGCAGCGCTTGCAGGCGCGGAAGCCGGCCTGCTGACAGGCGGCCGCGCTGGGGTAGAAGGTCATGTTCTCGGGCTTGGGCGGGACGACGGGGCAGCTGGGCCGGCAGTAGATGCGGGTCGTCAGGACCGCCGTGAAGAACCAGCCGTCGAAGCGGGCGTCCTTGGACTGGACGGCGCGCACGCAGCGCTCTCGGTCGGTGTGCATCCCGTTCTGCATGCCTCCAGCATCGGCGGTGGGCGCGGGCAGGGCTGGCGAGAATCCGACATCGACCTGGGCTGCCCTGGGCCGGTGCGGATCCCGGGGCGGTGACCAGTCGGTTGTTGAACATCGTTCAGCGGCGCGGGGGCGCTGGGTAGGATGCCCGCATGGGTCAGGGAGCGGACGCCGCGCGGGACGTCACCGGGCGCGCGCGCCTGGACGCCGGCGACATCGCCGAGGTGGCCGAGGTGGCCACCACGCTGCAGGCCCTGTCGGCCCCCTCCCGGCTGCTGATCCTCGCACGGCTGCGTGAAGGGCCGCTGCCCGCGACGGAGTTGGCCGCGGAGGTGGGCATGGAGCAGTCCGCGTGCTCGCACCAGTTGCGGTTGCTGCGGAACCTGGGGCTGGTCGTGGGCGAGCGCCGCGGACGGTCGGTGGTGTACGCGCTGCACGACCGCCGTGCCGCCGAGCTCCTCGACCGGGCCGTGCACCACGTCGGGCGTCTGCGGCGGGGGATCAGTGACGCCGGGGGGTGACCCCTCGCGTCGGCGGATGTGGCCGCTGTACGCCGCCGGGTTCACCACCGCCTTCGGGGCGCACGGCATCGCCGCGAACCTCGGGGGCGCGGGCAAGGACGCGGTCACCTCGCTGCTCGTCCTCGGCGGGCTGCTCGCCCTCTACGACGGCGCCGAGGTCCTGCTCAAGCCGGTGTTCGGCACGCTGGCCGACCGGGTCGGGGCGCGGCCGGTGCTGCTCGGCGGGCTGGTGGCGTTCGCCGTCGCGTCCGCGCTGTACGTGCTCGCGGACAGCCCGGGGTGGTTGTGGACCGCGCGGCTGGGGCAGGGGGCGGCGGCGTCCGCGTTCTCGCCGGCCGCGTCCACGCTGGTGTCCCGGCTGAACCCGGCGGCGAAGCAGGGGCGGGCGTTCGGCGGCTACGGCTTCTACAAGGCGATCGGCTACACGCTGGGTCCGCTGCTCGGCGGGGTGCTGGTGTGGGCGGGCGGGCTGCGGCTGCTGTTCACGGTGCTGACGGTGCTCGGCGCGGCCGTCGGGGTGTGGGCGCTGGCCGCCGTACCCGTAGTACCGCCGCTCCCCCGGGCCCGGCAGACGGTGCTGGACCTGGCGCGTCGGCTGGCGGACCCGGCGTTCCTGGTGCCGACGGCCGCGCTCGCCGGGGCCACGGCCGCGCTGTCGGTCGGGGTGGGGTTCCTGCCGGTGTCCGGCCGGGCGGCGGGGCTCGGCACGGTGGCGACGGGGGCGGCGGTGTCGGTGCTGGCCGCGTGCGCGGCGGTCGTACAGCCCCGTACCGGACGGGCCCTGGACGCCGGACGGCTGACCGCGCGGACCGGCCTCACCGCCGGGCTGCTGCTCACAGCGGCGGGGTTGGCCTGCGCGATGCTGCCGGGCCTCACCGGGGTGCTGCTCGCCGCCGCCCTGATCGGCGTCGGCACGGGCCTGATCACTCCCCTGGGCTTCGCGACTCTGGCCTCCTCGACCCCGAAGGAATGCCTCGGCCAGACCATGGGCGCGGCCGAACTGGGCCGCGAACTGGGCGACGCGGGCGGCCCGTTGCTGGTGGCCGGGGTCGCCGCGTCCACCACCCTGACGCACGGCTACGCGACCCTGGCGGTGGTGTTGGCGTGCGGGACGGTGCTGGTGGGGTGGGGATTGCGGGCCGGGGTGCGCGCGGAGGATGCGGGGGCGGCTTGACGCGGTGGGACGCGCGCCGAGGACACCAGGGCGGCTTCACGCGGTGGGACACGCGCCGAGGACACGGAGGCGGCTTCACGCGGTGGGGCGCGCGCCGAGGACACGGAGGCGGCTTCACGCGGTGGGACACGCGCCGAGGACACGGAGGCGGCTTCACGCGGTGGGACGCGCGCCGAGGACACGGAGGCGGCTTCACGCGGTGGGACGCGCGCCGAGGACACGGAGGCGGCTTCACGCGGTGGGACGCGCGGGGGACCTCGGCCAGCTCGACGGGGTTGCGGGGCGGGGGCTCGGCGCGGCTTACGAGGTCGCGGGCCGGGGGCTCATCAGCATCCTGTCGCCCCTCGCCCGGCCCACCGCCCACCCCCCTCCCACCCAAGGCGCCCGCACAACCCCCGCTCAGCTCAGCACCTCGCCCAGCAAGCGCAGCAGGTCTCCGGTGGCGTCCGCCGCGCACAGGGGCGGCAGGGCGCCCAGGGCGAGGATCGCCGCGGCGATCATGCGCAGGTGCGGGGGCGGGGTCGTGTGGAGGGCGGCGATGCGACGGGGGACGGTGCGGTCGGTGAAGTGCAGGGCGCAGCCCTGGCTGTGCGTGACGAGGGCGGCGCGGGCCAGCGCGCGGGCCGTGGTGCCGCGGTCGCCCACCGCGCCGGCGGCCTGTTCGTCGGCCCAGCGTTCCACCAGGTAGGCGACGCTTGTCCGGACCGGCACGAGCAGCGGGTTCGCCGCCGCGGCGAGGCCGGCCGCACGGACCAGCAGGGCGTGCCGGTGAGCGAGATGGGCGCGCTCGTGGGCGAGCAGGACCCGGCGTTCGGCGGGCCGCAGGGCGGCCAGCATCGCCGAGGTGACCAGGATCCGGCCCGGGGTGTCGGGGACGGCGAAGGCCTGCGGCCGTGGTGAGGCGGCGACGATCAGTTCGGTGCCCGGCGGATGCCCCTCGCACAGACGCCGCAGCGTGCGCCGGGTCGCCCGCTCGGCCCGGACCGCGCGCAGCACACGGCAGACGGCGACCGTGAGCAGGGCCAGCGCGAGGACGGCGACCGTCCCGGGGACCGGTTCCGGCAGCACCCGGCCGTCCTCGCGGGCGTCGGCGACTACCGGCGGAGCCTGCCCGACCAGCGTGACGGTCAGCAGCACAAGTGCCCAGGTGGTCGCGCCCGCGGTGAGGACGGCGGCCGCGGTCAGGGCGCGGGCCGCCTGCGCGGGCGCCAGCGACCGGGCGACCGGGCGGCTGACGACGGCGAGCAGCAGGGACAGCAGCACCGGGGTGTAGACGTCGATCCTCATCTCGTCCTTCCCGTCCCCTGCCGAGCCGCCGTGCCCCCGTCAGACACCGCCCTCACCCAGCAGCTCGCGCAGGGCCGTCTCCTCCTCCGGGCGCAGGCCGGTGACGAAGTGCTGCAGCGCGGCTATCGGGTCGGGCCCCCGGTCCAGCGCCTGGTGCATGGCCTCGGCGGTCATCTGGGCCGCGTTCTTCGCCGGGCGGTACGCGCCGCGCCGCCCGTCGGCGTCCCGCAGGACGAGGCCCTTGTCGTGCAGGCGCCGCAGGATGGTGTGCACGGTGTTGTAGGCGAGGTCACCGTCCAGCTCGGCCTGGATCTCGGCCGGCGTCAGAGCCCGGTCGGTCGCCCACAGCGCGGCGAGGACCTCGCTCTCCAGCTCGCCGGGGCTGCGTCGCTCGGCTCTGCCGCGAGGAGTCGTGCCTGCCATGGCCACCACCTTACGGCGCGTAGGGTCCGGCGGTCACCGACTCGAACCTCCCCCTTACCCGCCTCCGGCATCACCCCGACCTACAGCCTGTAGGGTGACCTGCGACCCTACAACGCGTAGGGCCGGAGGGATGGACGATGCCAAGGGCCTCCGACGCCGCAGCCGCACCTTCACGGCCCCGGACCCCCGGTGCCGCCCTACCCCCGGGGTCACCTCCGGCGCCCCGGACGGGCGAGCGATGGCTCATGGCCGTGGCGGGCGCCTTCACCCTGCTCCAGCTCGTGCTCGTGCGCCCCGGGCTGGGCCTCGGCTGGGACGAGACGGTGTACGTCAGCCAGGTCAGCGGCCACGCCCCGGCGGCCTTCTTCAGCGCCCCGCGCGCCCGAGGCATCACCCTGCTGGTGGCCCCGGTCGCCCTCTGGTCGTCGTCGACCCCGCTGCTGCGGGTGTACCTGGCCGTACTGGCGGGCGCCGGCCTGTACGGGGCGCTGCGGACCTGGCTCGGCCTGTTCCCGCCCCGCGTCCTCGCGGCCGGCGGCGCCCTCTTCGCCACCCTGTGGATCACCCTCTTCTACGGCCCCCAGGCCATGCCCAACTACTGGGTGGCCGTGGGCGCCCTGGCCGCCGTGGGCTACTTCCTGCGGGCCCGCCGGGACCCCACCCGGCGGGCACCCCTGTGGGGCCTGGCCGCGGCAGCCGCGCTGATGGCGTGGATGCGGCCCACCGACGCCGTCTGGACGAGCCTCCCCCTCCTCGCCCTGGCCCTCCGCGACCGCCGCCCGCGCCTCCTGCTCGCCCTGCTCGGCGGCATGGCCGCGGGCGCGCTCGAATGGGTCGTCGAGGCGCACGTCAGGTACGGCGGCCTGGGCGCCCGGCTGAGCACCGGCTCCCGCATCGAGGGCGGCCTGGGCCTGCACAATGCCGTGACCGACCAGCTCCGCAGCCTCGGCGGACGCGCCCTGTGCCGGCCGTGCACCGGCGCCGTCCCGAGCGCGCCGGTGATCGCCTGGTGGTTCGTCCTGCCGCTGCTCGCCGCGGCCGCGCTGGTCATCGCGGTACGAGCCCGTCGTACGACCGTCACCGCGCTGCCCCTCGCCTGCGCGGTCACCGCGGCCGTGCCGTATCTCTTCCTCATCGGGTACGCGGCACCCCGCTTCCTGCTGCCCGCGTACGCCCTGCTCGCGATCCCGGTCGCCGACGCCCTGTGGTTCCTGGTCACGGCGCCAGCGGGGCGGTGGCGACCGGTGGTCGTGACCCTGGTGGCGGTCGGGCTGGCCGGTCATGTGGCCGTGCAGCTGGCGGTGGTGGACGAAGCGGTGTCCCGTACGACGACCGCGCACCGCGCCTGGGCCCGCAGCGCCACGGAACTGCGTCACCTGGGCGTCTCTCCGCCCTGTCTGCTCACCGGCGGCGACGCCGTCCCCATCGCCTTCCAGGCCGGCTGCGCCTCCGCGTACACCGCCGGTCACGACACCGGCACCACGACCGGTGTCCTCACGCGCACCGCCCGCCGCGTCCCGGTCGCCCTCCTCGCCGCGAGCCCCGGGCACCTGCCGTCCTACGCCCACGGCTGGCGACTGCACCGGCTGTCGGACGGCTACGCCTACCTGGCGCCCGGCGCCCTGCGGGAACGGCAGGGCGCATGAGCACGCAGACCGGTGCCGTCCTGGACGCCGGGCGACGGGTGGCCTGGCAGACCCTGGTGGCCGGCGGCCTGCTGGCGGGGGCCGTGGTGATCGCCGTACGGCACTGGCCCGTACTGGACGCCGGGGCCGACCGGTTGGTCGTGGCCGACCGGGGGTGGCTGCTGCTGGCCGCGGTGCTCACCGTGCTGACCTGGGTGTGCGCGGCGGTCACGGTACAGGGCGCGGTGCGGGAGGCGTTGCCCGCGCGTCGGCTGGTGGCCGTGCAGTTCGCGGCGGGGGCGGCCAACCACGTCCTGCCCGCCGGGGTGGGGGCCGGTGCCGTCAATCTGCGGTTTCTGATGCGCTGCGGGCTGACGCCGGGGCGGGCCGCGACGGCCCTCGCGGTCCGCGGCACCGCGGGCGCGGTCGTGCGGTGCGCGCTGATCGCGGTGCTCGCCCTGGCCTGTCCCGGGGTGCTGCGGCTGCCGTCGGTGCACGGGACGGCACTGCTGCTCGCCCTCGTGGGGACGGCCGCCGCCGGCTGCGCGGCCGTGGCGTTGGCTCGGCTGACCCGGGTGCGGCGGTGGCTGGCGTGCACGGTGGCCGATGTGCGGGGGGTCCATGAACGCCCTCCGCGCGCGGCGGCCCTGTGGGGCGGTTCGCTGGCCTTCGCCATGCTCCACACGGGGATCGTGTTCGCCGTCGTACGGGCCCTGGAACTGCCGCTGCCGGCGGGACGGGTCGCGCTCGCTTATCTCGCCGCGAGCAGTGCCGCCGTACTGCTGCCGACGCCCGGTGGGCTCGGATCGCTGGACGCCGCGCTCGCCTGGACGCTGACGGCGGCCGGGGCTCCGGCGGACGCGAGCCTGTCGGCGGTGCTCGGCTACCGGTTGCTCACGGTGTGGCTCCCGCTGGTGCCGGGGCTGCTGGTGCTCGCCGGGCTGGTGCGCACGAAGGCTCTGTAGACCAGGAGCGACTTCGGGATCGTGCGGGACCTCGCCCCCCGCGGAACGGGCCGGGCGGCGCGCCGGCGGCGGTACGCCGGGTCCGTCGTCAGTGACACGGGGGTCATGACAGGCGGTGGCCGATGCCGCGAGTGGTGGCGACGGTCAGGTCGCTGCCGGCCGTGCGCAGCTTGCGGCGCAGCCGGGTCAGGTACTGGTCGAGGGTGTTGTCGCTGACCTGGGCACCTTCCGGCCAGGCGGCCCGGACGAGGTCCCGGCGGCTGACGTTCTCCCCGGGCCTTGCCATGAACGTGGCCAGCAGCCGGAACTCCGTCGGCGTGAGATCGGCCGCCGTGCCGCGGACGGTCAGGCAGTGCCGTACGGCGTCCAGTACCAGGTCCCCGGCCGTGGCGTGGGGCGTGGGCACGGCGCGTCTGAGGGCGGCGCGCAGGCGGGCGGCCAGTTCGGCGAGGTGGAAGGGCTTGGGGAGACAGTCGTCGCCGCCCGCGGAGAAGCCGGACAGGCGGTCGGTCAGGCCGTGGCGTGCGGTGAGGAAGACGACCGGGAAGGAGAATCCGTTGGCGCGCAGCGCCTGGCAGATGTCCCGCCCGTCCGCGTCCGGGAGCCCGACGTCCAGCACGGCCGCGGCGACCTCGGCCCCGGCCAGTCGCAACGCGGTCGCTCCGTCGGCGGCGGGCAGGGTCGCGAACCCTTCGTCCCGCAGCCCGCGCACCAGCACGTCACGCAGGCCGTGATCGTCCTCGACGACCAGGATCTTGGGGGGCATGGTCCTCCGTCAGGGGTTCGGGACAGGCGCGGCCGGGCGCGGAGAGACATGAGGGACGGATGTCCGTCAGGGACCCGAGGGCGGTGCGGAGTCGGGCGGCGGTGCGGAGTCGGGGGGTCTGTCAGAGGCTGTCGGTGGTCGGGGAGCGCGCCCCCTGCCGGTGCCGTCTCCGTCGCCGTCGCACCGTCCCTCGCGCCCGTCCGGCCGCGCAACCGGCACGGCGCGCCCCGATCCGCCCCCACCCGTGATCCGCACGGCCGGCGCCGGACCTGATGCCCACCGTCCGAGCCCCCACCAGCACAGCCCCAGCCAGGCGCCGGCCAGCAGCCAGCCGCCCAGTACGTCGCTGGCCCAGTGCACGCCCAGGTAGACGCGGCTCAACCCGACGGCCACCGCCCAGCACACCGCGATCACGCACGTCGTACGCGCGAGCCCGGGTCGGATGTGCCGGGTGACCGCCCAGCACACGAACCCGGCCGTGAGCGCGGAGGTCGTCGTGTGGCCGGAGGGGAAGGCGAAGCCGGACGCGTGGGCTGCCCAGTCCGCGGTGTTCGGACGGGCCCGCGCGAACAGCTCCATCAGCCCGCTGCGCACCAGTTGCCCGGCGACCAGCACGGCCAGGCCGTACACGACCGCTCTCACCCGCTCACCGGTGTCCCGGCCGGCGACCAGCCCGGCCGCCATGACGATCAGGTACGGCCACGGTCCCGTCCCGGTCGCCGTGATCCCCCGGGCCAGGGCCTGACCGACCGGCGGCCGGTACCGGAGCGCCCAGGCGTGCGCCGCGCCGTCACCGGGGAGCGGCGAGCCGTGCCGTACCCCCATCGCGACGGCGAGGGCGGCGAACAGCACGGCGCAGACGACCGCGAGCAACGGCAGCCCTCCCCGCCCGGGCCTCGCATCCCGTACGGACCGCGCCCTCCGCGGAGCCCGGGCCGCCCCAGTCACGGCGCCCCCGCCAACCGCCGACCGGTCACCGCCCCGCCGACCACCACGTCACTTCCCGCCGCTCGCCCAGGACGACCCGGCACGCCATCGCGCGCACTGCGCCTCACACCCCCGTCACCAACCCCCCGAACCGAGTCCCGGCCACCCGTCCGACCAGTGGCGCGCCCCGGT
Source organism: Streptomyces sp. NPDC005799 (assembly GCF_040630525.1). Classification (NCBI taxonomy): domain Bacteria; kingdom Bacillati; phylum Actinomycetota; class Actinomycetes; order Kitasatosporales; family Streptomycetaceae; genus Streptomyces; species Streptomyces sp. NPDC005799. The sequence goes on along the minus strand of NZ_JBEXXQ010000020.1, from coordinate 83,875 downwards.
CGGCGAGCTGCATCAGGAGCCAGGCCAGGAGCGCTCCGAAGGCCAGGCCCACGGCCACGTCGTGGGGATAGTGGGCGCCGATCCAGACGCGGGAGACGGCCATCAGGACTGCCGCCGGGGCCGCGAGAAGAGTGAGACGGTGGTCGGTCAGGGCGATCGCCACGGCCGCGGCCCCGGCGATCACCGCGTGGTTGCTGGGGAAGGACCAGTCCCGCGCCGCGGGGCACGCCTCGACCGTGACCACGTGCAGCGTGCGGCAGGGTCTGGTCTCGGCGAACGCCGACTTCACCAGCACGTCCACGGCGTACACGACCATCACGATCAGCGGTGTCGCCAGGGCGCGGACCATCCGCGCCTCCCCGGCCCCGCGGGCCCGCCACCAGGCGACGAGCATCAGCACGGCGAACAGGGCGAGCCCGTAGTCCGACCAGACGGCGATCGCGGTGTCGAGGGGATGCGACGTGTGGCGGGCGAGCTTCGTGATCCAGGTGTAGAGGCCGCCGTCGACCGAGGCGCCGCCGAAGGCGAGAGCGGTCATGACGGGGCCCCCGGGGAGGTGCGGCGGGCACGCGCGCGGCGGGCCTCGATGGCGAGCGGGGTCAGGGACGCGAGGACCACGACGGCGACCAGCGGCAGGAGGTAGTGGTCGACGTTCGGGATGGAGGAGCCCAGCGCGTAACCCCCGAGGACGAGGCCGATCGTCCACAGCAGTCCGCCGACGACCTGCCAGAGCGTGAAGAGCCCTACCGGCACGTCCAGGGCCCCGGCCAGCGGGTTGAGCACCGTGCGCACCACCGGCACGAAGCGGGCCAGGACGACCGCCTTGGCGTGGCCGTAGCGCGCGAGCAGTTCCTCGGCGCGCGCCGCGCCCTCGTGCAGCTTTCTCGCCCGGCTGCGGGCCAGCAGCGCACGGCCTCCGCGCCGCCCGATCCAGTACCCGACCTGCGCCCCGGCCAGTGCCCCGACGACCGCGGCGACCAGCACCTGCGGCAGCGAGAGATGCACGGACCGGTGGGTGCCGCCCGCGCACAGCAGTCCCGCCGTGAACAGCAGCGAGTCGCCGGGCAGGAAGAAGCCGACCAGCAGGCCGGTCTCGGCGAACAGCACGGCGGCGATGCCGAGCGTGCCGAAGGCGGACAGCAGGGATCCGGCATCCAGGACGTTCACCGCCTGGGCGACGGCGAACTCGGCAGCTGCCATGCGGGCGACCCCTCTCATACTGGGACGTGGACGGAGCGGGCCGGAACCCGCACCGAGCGACTACAGTCATGTAGACCGTCTACCGAACTGTAGACGAATCAGAGCCGAGGAGCGTTCCCATGCCGCAGGGGCAGATCGACGAGTCGGCCGGCGGCCCGGCCGACGGGCGCACGGACCGGCGGCCGGCGGGCGAGCTGGAGGCGAGTGTCCTGGCCGCCCTGTGGGCCGCCGACGGACCGCTCACACCCGGCGCCGTGCAGCTGGAACTCGGCGGCGGCCTGGCCCGCACCACCGTCACCACCATCCTCACCCGGTTGCACGCCAAGGGCGCGGTCACCCGGGAGCGGGTCGGTCGCGGCTACACCTACGCGCCCGCCCAGGACTCCCCCGGGCTGACCGCGCGCCGGATGCACGCCGAACTCGACAAGGACGAGGACCGCGGCACCGTACTCGCGCGTTTCGTCTCCGACCTGAGCCCGGAGGACGAGCGTGTGCTGCGGACCCTGCTGGAGACCACCGACCAGGGGACGGCCGACGAGACGCCGTGAGCCGGTGGGGGTACCCGTGGTGGTCAGTGACCGGCCGCGGGGTCGTGCCGCGTAGGCTGGCCGGTGACGGACCGGCGGCCCTGGAGGAATCGCGTGATCATTGCCGTGTGGCTCCCGCTCCTGATGCCGCTGCTGGCGGTCCCGCTGGCCCGGCGCGGTGCGGAGCAGCTGCCGCCCCGGACGGCGGCCTGGGCGCTGACCGCTCTGGCGCTGGTCCTCGCCCTGTCGAGCACGGCCGCTCTCGTCCTGCTGGCCCTGAACGGCGCCCTGCGCCTCCCCTTCGTCGCGGCTCTCGGCCATCTCTCCCCGCATCTGCTGGGCGACGGCTCCCCGGCCACCGTGCCCGCCGCGGTCCTGGCCGCCTGCGCGCTGACGGCACTCGGCGCCTCGGTGCTGCGCCGGGCCGTCCGGCACGTGCGTGAACTGCGCGCCGCGCACCGGCACTTCGGGAGCGAGGCGAGCGCGGGCGATCTGTCGGTGCGGGAGGACGAGCGGCCCGACGCGTACGCGCTGCCCGGCCGCCCCGGCCGCATCGTGGTGACCACGGGCATGCTGCGCGCCCTCAGCGCACGCGAGCGCGAAGTGCTCTTCGCCCACGAGCGCGCGCATCTGTCCGGCCGCCACCATCTCTTCCTCGTGGCCACCGAGTTCGCCGTGGCGCTGCACCCGGCACTGCGCGGTCTGCGCGCCCCGCTCTCGTACGCCCTGGAGCGCTGGGCCGACGAGTCCGCCGCGCGGGTGACGGGTGACCGCGCCCTCACCGCCCGCGCCGTCGGCCGCGCGGCGCTCGCCGCCCGCGCCGCGAGCCCCCGGCCGCGGCTGTCCCTCACGGCCACCGCGGGGCCGGTCCCGCGCCGGGTCAGCGCGCTGCTGAGCGCGCCGAAGCCCGCCGCCCGCGCACTCCCCCGCGCCCTGGCCGGACTCCTCCTCGTCTGTGTCGCCCTGTCGGCGACGGCGGCCCTGGAGGCGGCCACGGACCTGCACGACGGCATCGAGGTCGCCCAGGGAGAGAGCGCCCCCGTCGGACACGGCGACTGACCGGAGCGGCCGGCCACCGTAGGCCGTCGTCACCCTTCTCACGCACAGCTCCCTCACAGCACCCGCATATGGCATGCTCAGGCCAACAAGTGCACGCAGCCCCGACCGCCCCGGCGCACCCAGGCCGGCCGGCGATCGCCGAGCAGACCGGGATCCCGGTCGCCGCAAAGGAGTTCCGCGTGAGATCGACCCCCCACAGATCCGTCGCCGCGCGCCTGCTGGCCGTCGCCGCGCTGGCCGTCGTATCGCTCCCCGCCCTTCCCGCCGCCGCATCATCGGCGGCGGTGGCCTGCACCCCGGCCCAGGTGGTGGCCAACGGCGGCTTCGAGAGCGGCACTTCGCCCTGGAGTCAGTCGTCGACGAGCGTCATCACCAGCCGCTCCGGTGAAAGCGCGCACGGCGGAAGCTCGTTCGCCTGGCTCGACGGCGTCGGATCCACGCACACCGACACGCTCTCCCAGAGCGTCACCGTCCCGTCGGGGTGCGACAAGGCGACCCTGTCCTTCTGGCTGCACATCGACACCGCCGAGACGACCTCCTCCACCGCCTACGACAAACTGACGGCGAAGATCGGCTCCACCACGCTGGCGACGTACTCGAACCTCGACAAGAACACCGGCTACGTCCAGAAGTCCTTCGACGTGTCGGCCTTCGCCGGCCAGACCGTGAACCTCGCCTTCACCGGCACCGAGGACTCCAGCCTGCAGACCAGCTTCGTCCTGGACGACATCGCCCTCGACACCTCCGCGGGCACCACCCCGCCGGCGGACTCGGCACGGACTCCCGCCTCACCCTCGTACACGGTCAGTCTGAGCAGCAACAGCAGCGGCACCGTGTGGACCGGCCACGAGAGCGCGACCTTCACCAACGCCTCCTCGACCGCGCTCGGGGAGGTGTATCTGCGGCTGTGGGACAACTACCACGGCACCTGCTCGGCGATGCCCATCACGGTCACGAACCTCACCGGTGGTACGGCGGGCGCCCTGTCCGTCGGCTGCACCGCGCTGCAGATCTCCCTGCCGGCGCCGCTCGCGCAGGGGCAGAGCGCCACGATCGGCTTCGACCTCGGCATCACCGTGCCGAGCGGCGCCGACCGGTTCGGGCACGACGGGGCCTTCAACAACATCGGCAACGCGCTGCCCGTGCTCGCGGTGAAAGACGGGGCGGGGTGGCACCTGGACCCGTACACCAACAACGGCGAGTCCTTCTACTCCCTGGCCGCCGACTTCCGTGTCACGCTCGACCACCCGAGCAGCCTGCTGGTCCCGGCGACCGGCACGTCCGTCGACACCCCCGGTTCCAGCGGGCGTACGGTCACCACCGCGACCGCGTCCAAGGTGCGCGACTTCGCCTGGGCGGCGGGGCCGTTCAGCAAGATCTCGGGTACCTCGGCGGCCGGCACGGCGATCAACGTCTACTCCGTCTCGGGCATCAGCTCCTCCGACGCGCAGTCGATGCTGAGCACCGCGAAGACCGCCGTCGACGCCCATGCCGCGCGCTTCGGGGCCTACCCGTACGGCGAGTTGGACGCGGTCATCGACAACAACTACTGGTTCGGCGGCATGGAATACCCCGGCTTCGTCCTGGACCTCGTCAGCACCACCGCGCTCACCCATGAGATCGGCCACCAGTGGTGGTACGGCATCGTCGGCGACGACGAGTACAACAGTCCCTGGCTGGACGAGGCGTTCACCGACTACGCCACCGACCTGGCCCTCGGCAAGAGCGGCAGCAACTGCTGGAGCAGCGTCTCCTGGGCCTCCTCCGCGGAGAAGATCACCAACTCCATGGCGTACTGGGACGCCCACTCCTCCCGCTACTCCACCGTCGTCTACGGCTACGGCAAGTGCGCCCTGCACGACCTGCGGCGCCTGATCGGCGACACGGCGATGACCAAGGTGCTGAAGGACTACGCGAGTTCGCACTGGTACGGCGTCTCGACCACGGCCGAGTTCAAGGCGGCGGCCCAGTCCGCGACGAGCACGGACCTGACGTCGTTCTGGAGCACGCACCGCATCGACGGCTGAGCGGACGGGAGTTCAGCGGGCTCGCGCGGCGAACGCCTCGTGGGCCCGCTCGTCGAAGAGGACGAATCTGACCTCCTCGACCGACGTGTCCGCGGCCCGCACCGTCTCCACGGCGATGCGGGCCCCGTCGTCGATCGGCCAGCCGTAGACACCGGTGGAGATGGCGGGGAAGGCGACCGTACGGGCGCCCAGTTCGTCGGCGACCCGGAGGGACTCCCGGTAGCAGGAGGCCAGCAACTCGGAGCGGTCCTCGCCGGCCGCCCAGACCGGCCCGACGGTGTGGATCACCCACCGCGCGTCCAGCTTCCCGGCGGTCGTCGCGACCGCCTGGCCGGTGGGCAGGCCCTTGCCGTAGTGCGAGGCGCGCAGCTTTCGGCACTCCTCCAGGATCTCCGGGCCACCCCCGCGGTGGATGGCACCGTCGACACCCCCTCCACCGAGCAGCGAGGAGTTCGCCGCGTTGACGATGGCGTCGACGGACTGCCGGGTGATGTCGCCCCTGACGAGAGTGATGCTGGTCATGGTGCCTCTATACCAGGAGGGCCGGGACGGGGCGCGCGGAATTTCCGGGCCACGCGAGGGAGGGGCCGGGAGGAAGGGGGCCCTGGCTCGCGGCGCGACCGCGGACCGCACCGGCTGCCACGGGTCGCCGGTCGGGCACCGCTTCGGCTGCGAAGCAGTGGCTGACCCAGCTGTCGCGGCTACCGCTGCTCACGCAGCCTGCGCCACACCGCCTTCGCCGCGTTGTGGCCCGACATGCCGTGGACACCCGGGCCCGGTGGGGTGGCGGAGGAGCAGATGAAGACCGCCGGGTGGGGGGTGGTGTACGGGGAGAGGGAGAGCTTGGGGCGCAGCAGGACCTGGAGGCCGGTCACCGCGCCGGAGCCGATGTCGCCGCCGACGTAGTTGGCGTTGCGGGCGGCGAGTTCGGGCGGGCCGGCGGTGGCGCGGGCGAGGACGCGGTCGCGGAACCCGGGCGCGAAACGCTCCAGTTGGCGTTCCATGACGTCCGTGAGGTCTCCCGTCCAGCCGCTCGGCACATGGGCGTAGGCCCAGAAGACCTGCTTGCCCTCGGGGGCGCGGGTGGGGTCGACGACGCCCGGCTGCACCGTGATCATGAACGGTCGGTCGGGTGCCCGGCCCTCCCGGGAGGCCGCACGCAGGGCTCTGCCGATCTCCGCGCTGTCGGCGCCGATCTGCACGGTGGTCGCGGCGCGGGCCTCCTCCGCGGTCCACGGCACCGGTCCGTCGAGCGCGTAGTCGACCTTGAAGACGCCCGGGCCGTACTTGTAGTCCGCGTAGTAGCGGCCGAAACCGGCGATGCGGGCCAGCGCGGTGGGCGAGGTGTCGAAGACGTACGCGCGCGCGGGCGGCAGGTCGTCGAGGCGCTTGACCTCGTAGTCGGTGTGCACCAGGCCGCCCAGGTCCTTGAGGTACGCGGTGAGCGCGTCCGCGATGGACTGGGAGCCGCCCCGGGCGACCGGCCATCCGCGCGCGTGCGCGGCGAGGGCGAAGACCAGGCCGATGGCACTCGTCGCGAAGCCGCTGAGCGGGGCCATCACATGGGCGACCAGTCCGGCGAAGAGGGTCCTGGCCCGGTCGTCGTGGAAGCGGCGCGCCAGCCAGGTCGACGGCGGCAGGCCCACGAGGCCGAAGCGGGCGAGGGTGAGCGGGTCGCGGGGCAGCGCGGTCAGCGGCAGGGACATGAAGTCGCGGATCAGGGTGTCCCACCGGGGCAGGAACGGCGCGACCAGTCTGCGGTACGCCCCCGCGTCGCGTGGGCCGAAGGAGGCGGCCGTCTCGGCGACCGAGCGTGCCAGCACGGCGGCGGTGCCGTCGGTGAAGGGGTGCGCCATGGCCAGGTCGGCGTGCAGCCACTGAAGGCCGTACCGCTCCAGGGGCAGGGCGCGGAAGGCCGGGGAGTTGATGCCGAGCGGGTGGGCCGCGGAACAGGGGTCGTGCAGGAAGCCGGGCAGGGTGAGCTCTTCGGTGCGGGAGCCACCGCCGACGGCGTCGCGGGCCTCGAAGACGGCCACGGAGAAGCCGCGGCGGGCCAGCTCCACGGCGGCCGTCAGTCCGTTCGGCCCCGCACCCACCACACATGCATCGAGCATCGACGGCACCTTCGGACCCCTTCGTCAACCGATGGCCTGGGGGTCAGGATATGCCGGGGGTACGACACCTGGGGGTGCGGGCGGGGGATGCCGGTGCCCGCTGCCGCCGAGGCCGGTCACGCGGGTCCCTGCCGCAGAAGTCCCACCACCTTGCGGGCCGTCGCCTCGTCCCGGGCCGTGGTGAAGGGGAGGGTGTTGCCGCCGGTTATGCGGAACGGCTCCCCGGAGAGTGTCAGGTGGGCGCCGCCCGCCTCCTCGGCGAGGAGGATGCCCGCCGCGTGGTCCCAGGCGGCCTCCCAGGAGAAGGCCGTCGCGTCGAGCTCTCCGCGGGCGACGGCGAGGTACTCGAGGCCCGCCGAGCCGCAGGCGCGGGGGGCGACGCCGTCGGTCCACAGGCCGAGCAGGGCGTGCTTCTGCTCGTCCGTCGTGTAGTCCGGGTGGGAGGTGGCCACTTCGAGGTCCCGGCCGGGGGCGGGCGAGCCGGCGTACAGGCGCTCGCCGTCGAGGAAGGCGCCCCGGCCCCTGACGGCGACGGCAAGGTGGCCGCGGGCCGGCGCGTACGTCCAGGAGGCGAGGACCACTCCGCGGCGCGCGAGCGCGACCAGCGTGCAGAACCCGGTCTCGCCGCGCACGAACTGGCGCGTGCCGTCGACCGGGTCGACGATCCACACCGGGGCGTCGCCCTGGATCGCCTCGTAGGTCGCCGGGTTGGCGTGCACCGCCTCCTCGCCGACCACGACGGAGCCGGGCAGCAGGGCGCCGAGGGTGTCGGTGAGGTAGCGCTCGGCGAGGCGGTCGGCGTCGGTGACCAGGTCGTGCGGTCCCGCCTTCTGGTCGATCTCGTGGGCGGCCAGGCGGCGGAAGCGGGGCATGATCTCGGCCGCGGCGGCCGTGCGGACCGCCTCCTCCACGTCGGCCGAGCGTCGGGCGAGAAACTCGTCGATGGTTTCCGTGTCTACGATCATGCCTCCATGAGACCATGCGTCACTGACAACGCCCGCCCGCCGGGTGGATACCCGGTGGAATCGGGATGAACTCGGGGTGCGCGAGCCGCGGCTCCTAGCGGCCGGCCGCGTATCCCTGCATCCCGCGCGGGTTGGCGGCCGCCGACAGCACGCCCGTCTCCGGGTCCCGGGCCACCGCGCACAGGCGGCCCTCCGACCAGGGGTCGCCGACGGTCACCCGGTGACCGCGCCGCCGTAGCTCCTCGACGACGTCCGCACCGACGCGGGACTCGACCGTGACGCTGCCCGGCCGCCGACCGCGCGGATGGAAGGAGCCGGGGAAGCTGTCGTTGTGCCAGTTCGGGGCGTCGATCGCGCCCTGGAGGTCGAGGCCGCCGCGGACGGGCGGGAGCAGGGCGAGGGCCAGGAAGAAGTGCAGCTGCCACTGGTCCTGCTGGTCGCCGCCGGGGGTGCCGAAGGCCAGCACCGGGACACCGTCGCGCAGGGCGAGGGAGGGCGTGAGGGTGGTGCGGGGACGGCGGCCCGGGGTGAGGGAGTTGGGCAGACCGTCCTCCAGCCAGGTCATCTGGAGCCGGGTGCCGAGCGGGAAGCCCAGTTCGGGCACGACCGGGTTGGACTGGAGCCAGCCGCCGCTCGGGGTGGCGGCGACCATGTTGCCCCAGCGGTCGACGACGTCTATGTGGCAGGTGTCGCCGCGGGCGGCGCCGTCGGCACCGGTCTCCGGCTCCCCAGGCACCGGGGACGTCGGCGGTTCGGCGACGGTAGGTTCACCGGCACCCATCGGGCTGAAGCCGGGCTCGTCGGCGATGACCGTGTGCGCGTGTGCGCTGAGCCGCGGGATGCGGCCTCCGGGGCTGCCGGGGCGCAGTTCGCAGGAGGCCTTGTCGCCGACGAGGGCGCGACGGGCCGCGTTGTAGCCGGCCGACAGGAGGTCTTCCAGTGGCACCTCGGCGGCGTCCCCGTACCAGGCCTCACGGTCGGCCATGGCGAGCTTGCAGCCCTCGACCAGCAGGTGGACGTAGTCGGCGGAGCCGTACGCGGGCAGCTCGGGCGGCAGCAGCGCCAACTGCTGGAGCAGTGCCGGTCCCTGGCTCCAGGGGCCGGCCTTGCACACGGTCCAGCCGTTCCAGTCGTACGTCACCGGGGCCTCGTAGGTCGCCGACCAGCCGGAGAGGTCGGCCGCCGTCAGGGTGCCGGTGTGGCGCTCGCCGCTGGTGTCGAGGGCGGGGCGCCCGGACTGCCGTACCAGCGCCTCGGCGATGAAGCCGGAGCGCCACACCTCGCGCGCCGCCTCGATCTGCGCGACCCGGTCCCCGGCGCCGGCGGTCTCGGCGATCAGACGCTTCCAGGTGGCGGCGAGAGCGGGGTTGCGCAGCAGCCGACCGGGGCGGGGAGCCTTTCCGCCGGGCAGGTAGAGCTCCGCCGACGAGGTCCATTCCGTCTCGAACAGCTTCCGTACCGTCTCGACGGTCGCGCCGACGTTCTCCACGGGCGCGTGCCCGTGCTCGGCGTACCCGACGGCGTACCCGAGGACGTCCGCGAGGGGCTTGGTGCCGTGGTCGCGGAGCAGGAGCATCCAGGCGTCGAAGGCGCCGGGCACGGCGGCGGCGAGGGGGCCGGTGCCGGGTACGAGGTCCAGACCGAGCCCCCGGTAGTGCGCGACACTCGCCCCGGCCGGGGCCACGCCCTGTCCGCACAGCACCCGTACCTCGCCGCCGGACGGCGCGAGCAGGATCGGGACCTCGCCCGCGGGGCCGTTGAGGTGCGGCTCGACGACGTGCAGCACGAACGCGCCCGCGACGGCGGCGTCATAGGCGTTGCCGCCGTCCTCCAGTACGGCCATCGCCGACTGCGAGGCCAGCCAGTGGGTGGAGGAGACCATCCCGAAGGTGCCCTGAAGGGTCGGCCGGGTGCGGAAGCGCATGTCTCACCTCTCGGTTCGCTGTGGGACTGCCCCTACCCGTCCGAGGCGCCTACGAAGATTTTGCGATCCCCCGGGCACTTCATGAGCCGCCCCACACCCACGCGTTCTACGCGCGTGGTGTCATGCTCACGCCTGCCACCCCCCACGTGGGCATCAACTCGACCAGGAGTCAGACATGTTGTGGAAGGTCTTCGGGCGTGCGGGTGTGGCCCTGGCGGCCGGCGCCGCCGTGATCGCCACCGCCGTCCCCGCGAACGCCGCGAGCTACTCCGCCTTCGCCTTCTCGCTCTCCGCCAGTGAGCCGACGATCTACGACTTCATCGACTCGGCCACCACGTCCCTCGACATGACGATGTACGAACTCGAGGACTCCACGGCCGTGGGCGACCTCATAGCCCTGAAGAACAAGGGCGTCACGGTGCGGGTGATCCTGGACCGCCAGCACAAGACCGCGAACAACTCCGCGTACACGGCGCTGACCAACGCGGGTGTGGGAGTGGTGTGGTCGCCCTCCGGCTTCGTCTACACCCACCAGAAGACGATCACGGTGGACGGCACCAAGTCACTGGTCCTGACCGGCAACCTGACCTCCCAGTACTACGCGACTGGCCGTGACTACGGCGTCTTCACCGACGACACCCGGGACGTCGCCGCGATCGAGAAGGTCTTCAACGCGGACTACGCGGGGACCTCGATCATCCCGACCGACGGCGATCACCTGCTCTGGTCGCCGACCGACTCGCGCAGCCGGCTGCTGTCGGTGATCAACGCGGCGACGAAGACGCTCGACGTCGAGGAACTGGAGTTCAGCGACAGCACGGTGGTCGACGCCATCGCCGCGCGGGCGAAGGCGGGGGTGAAGGTGCGGGTCGTCCTGGAGACGCCGGGCGACTACGCGAGCGAGGTCTCCGAGATCAAGGCGGCGGGCGGCACCGTCGTCGGCTACTCCGACCCCAACGGCTTCTACATCCACGCCAAGGCCATGGTCGCCGACTACGGGCTGTCCACCCAGGAGGTGGAGGCGGGCTCCATGAACATCAGCAGCAACTCCCTCTCCAGCAACCGCGAGTTGGGGATCATCCTCACCGGCACCGGGGTGGCGCAGTCCGTGGCCACGACCGTCGAGACGACGTTCAACAGCGACTACGCGGGCGGCACGGCGGCCTGACCCCGCACGGACACCTGCTCATGGCCGGCGACGCCCGACCGTGAGCAGGTGACCGCTCGCGCCCAGCAGGGTCGGCTCCGACTCGATGCGCCGCGTCGCCGCCAGGACCACCTCGCGGCGCTCCGGGTCGTCCAGCCAGTCCTCGATCCCGCCCATGAGCCAGGCGACGCCCTCCAGCCCGTACTGGCCCTCCGGGGCGAGGCCGGCGTCGCCGAACTCGCCCGGTACCTCGGCTGGTTGGGCGAAGTAGGCCTCGGTGAACAGACCGCCTCCGGAGCGGTGCCGGCCGTCGGTGCTCGCCGCGTCGGTGCGGGCCCGCTGGAGGGGCTCGAAGTAGCGCTCCTCCCGGAGCAGGTCGTGCAGTCCCGCGTACCGGTTGATGGTGGCCGCGACGACCGGTCCGCCCGGCCTGACCACTCGCCGCGCCTCGGCCAACGCCCTTACCCTGTCGGCGCGTTCGGTCAGGTGGTAGAGCGGGCCGAGCAGCAGCACCGCGTCGTACGTGGCGTCCTCGTCCGGCAGCGACCGCGCGTCCCCGGACCGGGCGGTGACCCCGGGCAGCCGGGAGGCCTGCTCCACGTGCAGCGGTACGGGATCGACGAGTTCGACCTCGTAGCCGTCCCGCACCAGCCACTCCGCGTGCACCCCGCTGCCCCCGCCGACGTCCAGCAGGCGCGCGGGGGCCGCGGGCAGGATCCGCCGCAGGACGTCCTGCGTGCGCCAGAACTCCAGCCGGCCGGACGGGGCGCCGCCGTCCCTGAGGCGGCCGTCCTCCTTGCCGCGGGCGTAGTAGGCGAGGATGTCCTCGTGGAGGGCCGGGGCGTGGGGGCGTGTCGTCTCGGTCATCGCCCCAGCCTGCTGATCGGCCCGCGGCTGCCGCAACGGGTTATCCGCCGCGCGCCACCACCAGCCCCGACTCGTAGGCGAACACGACGAGTTGGGCCCGGTCCCGGGCGCCGAGCTTGGTCATCGCCCGGCTGATGTGGGTATTGGCCGTCAGCGGGCTGATGACCATGTGGGCGGCGATCTCCTCGTTGGTCAGGCCCCGGGCGGCGAGCGCCGTCCCCTCGCGTTCCCGGGGGGGGTGAGACAGTCGAGGGCGGGCGCCGTCGCACGGTCCGGGGGACGGGCGACGAACTCGCCGATGAGGGTGCGGGTGACGGACGGGGAGAGCAGGGCCTCGCCGCGCGCCACGACCTCGATGGCCTGGAGGAGGTCGGCCGGTTCGGTGTCCTTGAGCAGGAAGCCGCTCGCACCGGCGCGCAGGGCCTCGAAGACGTACTCGTCCAGGCCGTAGTTGGTGAGGATGACGACGCGTACGCCGGCCAGGGCGGGGTCGGCGGCGATGCGCCGGGTGGCCTCGATGCCCGTCATCACCGGCATCTGGACGTCGATCAGCGCCACGTCCGGCACCCGCGCGCGCACCAGCGCCAGGCCCCGTTCCCCGTCCGCCGCCTCCCCGACCACCTCGATGCCGTCCTCGGCGTCGAGCAGCGCCCGGAACCCGGCCCGCATCAGCGCCTGGTCGTCGACCAGGGCGACCCTGATCATCCCGCCTCCCCCACCGGCAGCCGGGCCGGCACCGCGAAGCCGCCCTCGGGGCGCGGGGCGGCGGGGTACCGACGAGGACGTGGCCGCCTGGCGCCGTCCCGAGCACACCGACCACTGCCTGGTGCACCTCGTCGCGTACGGCGCCTTCACGGCCGTGGACCGCATCGAGAGCGCACTGGCCGAAGCCGGCAGCACGCGCCGAGGGTGATCGCACAGGTACGGTACGAGTTCGCACTTCCGTCTCACAGGGACTCATGTGAGACTGGCGCCCCGTCCGCAGTGCGGACCCCACCGCACCGCCTCCCCCACAGAGAAGTGTGTCCGTGCGTGAACTTCCCCTGCCGCTCGCTCTGACCGCGCGCCTGTCCCCCGTCGTCGTGCTCGCCGCGGTCGGCTGGGCGCTGACGTCGAGCCCCGCGACACCGGCCGACCAGCACGACGAGGGACAGAAGACCAGCACGCAGTCGCCCACCGCGCCGTCGTCGACGGCCGAGGCCGCGTCGTACGCCGCCGCACCGGCCCCGTGCGGCAGCGTCTCCGTCGCGACGATCAAGTCCCTGGTGCCGGGCGCCAAGACGGCCGGCAAGGAGATCCAGTCGACGGACGCCAAGCTGCGCCGCACCTGCTCCTGGAACGCGCTCAAGGGGTACGACTACCGCTGGCTCGACGTCTCCTTCGAAGTCATGGACTCGGACGCGGCGGCGCAGAAGGAGTACCAGCAACGGCTGACGGAGAAGAGCGGCGGAGGCGCCGTCCCCGGACTCGGCGACTCGGCCTACTCCGTGGTGAACCTCACCACCCAGGACAAGCAGCAGACGCGCGAGGGTGTCGTCATCGCCCGTGCGTCCAATGTGCTGGTCGTCACCACCTACAACGGCAGTGATTTCGAGACCAAGAAGGCGCCCAGCACCGACGTGATCAACAAGGGTGCCATCAAGGCGGCGCGGGACGCGGTGACGGCGCTGAAGGGCAGCCGGTAGACCGGCTGCCCCTCGGAGGCTCACTCAGCCTTCCAGGCGGTCCCTTCCGCGCAGCAGCATCAGCGCCAGGTACACCACCATCGAGGTGCCGAGGCCGACCGCCCAGCCGTAGTCCGCGAGGGACCGCAGCGCGGGGATGGGCCGTCCGTCGATCAGCGGTTTGAAGCTCGCGCCGCCGATCGCGAGGACGCCGCCCGCCGCGAAGGCCACGACCGCCCGCCAGTTCCAGCCGCCCTCGTACCAGTAACGGCCGCCGGAGCGGTACAGGTCGACGAGGTCCAGCTTGCCGCGGCGCAGGATCCAGTAGTCGGCGATGAGGATGCCGGCCACCGTGCCGAGCAGGCCGCCGACCAGGCCGAGCCAGGTGAAGATGTATCCCTGCGGGTCGGAGTACAGCTTCCACGGGAAGATCAGCACCCCGAGGACGCAGGTCGCGAGGGCGCCGGTACGGAAACTGATCTTCCTGGGCGCGATGTTGGAGAAGTCGAAGGCCGGAGAGACCAGGTTGGCCGCGATGTTCACCGACAGGGTCGCCACCAGCACGGTCACCAGCGCGTACAGCAGGCCGAGGACGTTGTCGGTCTTGGCGGCGAGCTGGACCGGGTCCCAGATCGTCTGGCCGTACACGGCCTGCGAACCGGAGGTGACCAGCACGGACAGCAGCGCGAAAAGCGTCATCGTCGTGGGAAGACCGAGGGCCTGTCCCCAGGTCTGTGCCTTCTGCGACTTGCCGTACCGGGTGAAGTCCGGGATGTTCAGCGACAGCGTGGACCAGAAGCCGATCATGCCCATCAGGGACGGCCAGAACAGCTTCCAGAAGCCGCCGCCCCAGCCCAGCTTGGACGGCTGGTCCAGCAGCGGGCCGAACCCGCCCGCCTTGTTGCTCATCCAGATCAGCATCACCAGCGCGCCGACGATCACGAACGGCGCCGCCCAGTTCTCGAAGCGGCGGATCGTCTCCATGCCCCGGTAGATGATGGCGACCTGCATCACCCAGAAGAGGGCGAACGACAGCCACATCGTCCAGGCGTATCCGCCCACGTGGGAGGCGTTCGCCCAGCCGTCGCCGATCAGCTTCCCGGCGAGGAAGTAGATCGCCTCGCCGCCGATCCAGGTCTGGATGCCGAACCAGCCGCACGCCACCAAGGCCCGTACGACGGCCGGGAGGTTGGCGCCCCGCACGCCGAACGAGGCACGTGCGAAGACGGGGAAGGGGATGCCGTACTTCGGTCCCGCGTGCCCGGTGAGCAGCATCGGGATCAGCACGATCACATTGGCCAGGGCGATGGTGAACACCGCCTGCTTCCAGTCCATGCCGACGGCGATCAGACCGGAGGCGAGGGTCCAGGAGGCGGTGTTGTGAGCCATGCCGACCCACAGCGCGGAGAAGTTGTACGTGGTCCAGGTGCGCTTCTCGATCGGAACCGGAAGCAGGTCCTCGTTGGCGTACGGCCCGATGGGCGGCGGGGACCCCGGCGCGATCTCCACGCGCCCGTCGGCGAGGGTGACTTGAGCGGTCGGCGGTATGGCCGTGGGAGCGGTCTCGGTCATGGGCAGGCCAATCGATGAAGGGCGGATCCGGAAAGGCCGTGCGGGTCTCCGGGTCCCCTCCCCGGGGAGGTGGGGAGGGGAGGACTGGAGTGGGGGGTGGGGAGAGGGGTTGGGGAGAGGGGAGGGCGTGGTCAGGCGTTCAGGGCCGGGATGACTTCCGCGCCGTACGCGTCGATCACGGTCTCCTGGGCGTCGTGCATGTCGTACACGGCGAACTGGTCGACGCCCAGCTCGCGCAGCGCCCGCAGTTTCTCGATGTGCTTCTCGACCGGGCCGATGACGCAGAACCGGTCGACGATCTCGTCGGGGACGAACTGGGTGTCGGGGTTGTCCGCGCGGCCGTGGTGGGAGTAGTCGTACCCCTCGCGGGCCTTGATGTAGTCGGTGAGTTCGTCGGGCACGGCGGCGGAGTGCTCGCCGTACTTGGTGACCAGGTCGGCGACGTGGTTGCCGACCATGCCGCCGAACCAGCGGCACTGCTCCCGGGCGTGGGCGAGGGCCTCGGGCGAGTCGTCCGCGGTGACGTAGGCGGGCGCGGCGACGCAGATCTTGACCTCGGACGGGTCACGTCCGGCGGCCACGGCCGCGTCCTTGACGGCTTTGACCATGTACTCCGTCAGATACAGGTCCGCCAGCTGCAGGATGAACCCGTCGGCCTCCTCGCCGGTCATCTTCAGGGCCTTCGGCCCGTAAGCGGCCATCCAGACGGGAAGTTCGGCGCCCGGCTTGATCCACGGGAACCTGATCACCGTGCCGCCGAGGTCGGCCTCCTCGCCCCGGCCGAGGGCCCGGATGACCTTCATCGCCTCGCTGATCCGGGCCAGCGTGTTGGGCTTGCGGCCGGCGACACGCATCGCGGAGTCGCCGCGGCCGATGCCGCAGACGGTGCGGTTGCCGAACATGTCGTTGAGGGTGGCGAAGGTGGAGGCGGTGACCTCCCAGGTACGGGTACCGGGGTTGGTGACCATCGGACCCACGGTCAACTTCTGTGTGTTCGCCAGGATCTGACTGTAGATCACGAACGGCTCCTGCCACAGCACGGCGGAGTCGAAGGTCCAGCCGTACCGGAAGCCGTTGCGCTCGGCCCGCTTCATCAGGCTGACGACCTTCGAGGCCGGCGGGTCGGTCTGCAGGACGAGTCCGAAGTCCATGGGCGCCACTCCTAGTTGAGGTACTGACAGGTGGAGCGCGGGGTGTAGACGCCGTGTCCTGCGCGTCCGGTGTACTCCCGCTCGTTGATGACGACTTCGCCGCGCGAGAGCACCGTCTCGACCCGGCCGGTGACATGCTTGCCCTCGTAGGCCGAGTAGTCGACGTTCATGTGGTGCGTCTCGACGGACATCACCTGCTCGGCGCTGGGGTCGTAGATCACGACGTCGGCGTCGGCGCCCGGGGCGATGGTGCCCTTCTTCGGGTAGAGGCCGAACATCCGGGCGGGGGCGGCGCAGGCCATCTCGATCCAGCGGCGGCGGCTGATGTGCCCGTCGACGACGGCCTGGTGGAGCAGGTCCATACGGTTCTCGACGCCCGGCAGACCGTTGGGGATCTTCGAGAAGTCCCCGCGGCCCAGCTCCTTCTGGCCCACGAAGCAGAAGGGGCAGTGGTCGGTGGAGACGACCTGGAGGTCGTTCGTCCTGAGGCCCTGCCAGAGCTTCGCCTGGTGCTCCTTGGGGCGAAGCGGCGTGCTGCACACGTACTTCGAGCCCTCGAAGTCGGGTTCGGCGAGGTTGTCGGTGGACAGGAACAGGTACTGCGGGCAGGTCTCGCCGAAGACCGGCAGCCCCTCGTCCCGCGCCCGCGCCAACTCGGCCACCGCCTCCATCGCCGAGACGTGCACGACGTACAGCGGGGCGCCCGCGACCTGGGCGAGCTTGATCGCGCGGTGGGTGGCCTCGGCCTCCAGCAGGGCCTTGCGCACCTCACCGTGGTAGCGCGGGTCGGTCTCCCCGCGCTCCAGCGCCTGCTCGACGAGCACGTCGATCGCGATGCCGTTCTCGGCGTGCATCATGATCAGGCCGCCGTTCTCGGCGGAGCGCTGCATCGCGCGCAGGATCTGGCCGTCGTCCGAGTAGAAGACACCCGGGTAGGCCATGAACTGCTTGAAGGAGGTCACGCCCTCCTCGACCAGCAGGTCCATCTCCTTGAGCGTCTCCTGGTTCACATCGGAGACGATCATGTGGAAGCCGTAGTCGATCGCGCAGTTGCCCTCGGCCTTGGCGTGCCAGGCGTCCAGGCCCTCGCGCAGGGAGTGGCCGACGCTCTGCACGGCGAAGTCGACGATGGTGGTGGTACCGCCCCAGGCGGCGGCCCGGGTGCCGGTCTCGAAGGTGTCGGAGGCGAAGGTGCCGCCGAAGGGGAGCTCCATGTGGGTGTGGGCGTCGACGCCACCGGGGATCACGTACTTCCCGGTGGCGTCGATGACCCGCTCGGCGCTGAACGCCTCGGCCGCGGGCGTGCCCGAGGCGGCGAGGGCGGCGATGCGGCCGTCCTCGATCAGCACGTCGGCGTGGATCTCGTCGGACGCGGTGATGACGAGGCCACCGCGGATGACGGTACGGCTGCTCATGGTCCCTCTCCTGCCTGGGTGAACGGTTCGGTCAGGGTGCGGTCAGCGGCGGGTAGGCGTCGGGACGGCGGTCGCGGTAGAACTGCCAGCGGTCGCGCACCTCGCGCAGCTTGGCCATGTCCAGGTCGCGGACGACGAGTTCGGTCTCCTTGTCGGAGGCCACCTCGCCGACGAACTGGGCCTCGGGGTCCACGAAGTACGAGGTCCCGTAGAAGTCGTTGTCGCCGAGTTCCTCCACCCCGACCCGGTTGATCGCACCGACGAAGTACTCGTTGGCGACGGCCGCGGCCGGCTGCTCCAGCTGCCAGAGGTAGGCGGACAGTCCGCGCGAGGTGGCCGACGGGTTGAAGACGATCTCCGCGCCTTCCAGGCCCAGCGCCCGCCAGCCCTCCGGGAAGTGGCGGTCGTAGCAGATGTAGACGCCGATCCGGCCGACGGCGGTGTCGAAGACCGGCCAGCCGGCGTTGCCCGGACGGAAGTAGAATTTCTCCCAGAATCCGGGGACCTGGGGGATGTGGTGCTTGCGGTACTTGCCGAGGTACGAGCCGTCCGCGTCGATCACGGCCGCGGTGTTGTAGAGGACGCCGGGCTGCTCCTCCTCGTACATCGGCAGGATCAGGACGATCCCCAGCTCCTTCGCGAGCGCCTGGAAACGCTTGACGATCGGGCCGTCGGGGATCGCCTCCGCGTACTCGTAGAACGCCTTGTCCTGGACCTGGCAGAAGTAGGGTCCGTAGAACAGCTCCTGGAAGCACAGGACTTGAGCGCCCTGCGCGGCCGCGTCCCGGGCCGCCTGTTCGTGCACCGCGATCATCGACTCCTTGTCGCCCGTCCACGCGGTCTGGAAGAGGGCGGCACGGATCACTCTGCTCATCGGGACCTCCGGTCGCTCGGTGTGCGAGAAGACTAGGAAGTCCGAAAAGGCGCTTTGAGTTGCACGGTGTCACGTCTGCGGGGGTGCGGCGTGCCACGGTGTCACTCTGTCGTGGGCCCATGTTTCACCGCCGTTTTCCCAGGTCGTCGCATGTTTCAGCCCTGTTGCGCGTCATGCGCGAGGAGCGCGATGTGTACGGAGGCCGCCTGTTCGAAGTCGTCGAGGTCGACGCCGAGCCGGGTCTGTATCGCCTCCAGCCGGCGGTAGAGCGCGGGCCGGGAGACATGGTGGAGCTGGGCGGTGCGGGACTTGTTGCGGCCGGTGGCGAGATAGGTGCGCAGCACCGGCAGCAGATCGTCGTCGGCCGAGCACAGCAGCCCGTCCAGCTCCCGCTCGGCGAAGGACTGCACATGCGGATCGTCCCTGAGCAGCCGGACCAGGCCGCGCAGATGGACGTCCTTCAGGCGTACGACGTCCGGGAGGTCGAGGACCGCCGAGGAGTCCGCCACGGCGTCGGCGACGTGCTGTGCCTCGCGCAGGCCCGCCGGCACGTCGTCCCAGGCGATACGGGGATCGGCGGCGGCCACCACCGTCCGCGCCGCCTCCGAGCGCACCCGGGCCGCGAAGTTCGCGGTGAGCACCGCGGCGTCCTGGTCCCGGGCGAGGCTGAGCAGCACGGCGGTGACCCCGTCGGCCAGTTCGGCGACGAGCCCCGGCAGCCCCACCATCCGCAGCACCCGGTCGAGCCCGGCCACATCCGCGTGCCGTACGACCAGCGGCACGAACGTCCGCCGGTTGACGGGGAGCCCGGCGGCCCGCGCACGCGGCAACAGCTGCCTCGCCGGTACGACCCCGCTCACCAGGTCGGTCAGCAGGCTCTGCGCCGACTGCTCCTCCCAGGTGTGGGCCGCGGTGCCGCCGAGCATGCGGTGCAGGACGAGGGCCTCGGCGGCCCGGTCGGCGAGGAGTCGTCCGGTGGCGGTGTCGCCCCGGTACCCGCACAGCACGATCCGTCCCCACCGCTCCCCGCGCCCGCCCAGCTCGGCGCGGATCCAGCCGTCGCCCTCGCTGCCGCCGGCCTGCCGGGCGATGCGCTCCCAGTCGCGCAGCACGTCGTCCACGGCGGGCCGCTCCCCCGCCGTGGCGAGGACGCGGTGGGCGAGGTTGGTGACGACCACGGGACAGGCGCTGTGCTGGGCGACCTCGTCGAGGAGCCGTTGCAGCGGGGCGCCCGCGGTGATGAGCCCGGTCAGGGCCGTCCGTACGGACTCCGACAGGCTGACGGCGGCGAACTTCCGCCGTACCAGCCGGGCCTGCACCTCCTCGGTCAACTCCGCGAAGGGGAAGGGGCGGTGGAGGACCACCATCGGCAGCCCGCACCGCTCGGCGGCCCGGCGCATGACGTCCGGCGCTGCCGGGAAGGCGCGTCCGAGCCCGAGGACCACGGCCGCCGCCTCGGCGCGGTGCAGCGACCGGATGTACTCGGCCTGCTTCTCCTCGTCGCCGGCGAGCAGGACGCCGGTGGTGAGGACCATCTCGCCGCCGCTGAGCATGACGCCCACGTCGGGTGCCTCGGCGACGTGCACCCAGCGCACCGGCCGGTCGAGCTGGGCCGCCCCGGCCACCACCTCGGGCTCCCCGGCGAGAACCCGTTCGAGCATGAGGATCTGCCGCACGGACAGCGCCGGCTCCAGGGTCCCGAAGGTGGTGGTCATCGCGTTGTTCCCTTGCTCAGCGCAGTGCTACGTGAGGCTCCTCAGAGCGCGTTCGAGGATCGCGGCGCCCTCCTCGGCCTCGGCGACCGTGAGGGACAGGGGCGGGGCGATGCGCAGGGCGCTGGTGTTGTGGCCGCCGCCCTTGCCGATCAGCAGGCCGTCGGCGCGGGTCGCCTCCAGCACGGCGGCCGCCGCGTCCGGATCGGCCTGGTCCGTCCCCGGTTTCACCAGCTCGACGCCGAGCATCAGCCCGCGGCCCCGCACCTCGCGTACGTGCGGAACCTGTGCGGCGACCGTCCGCAGCCGCTCGATGAGCAGCCCGCCGACGCGCCGGGCGTTGCCCTGGAGGTCGTGTTCCAGCAGGTAGGTGAGGTTGGCGAGACCGGCCGCCATGGTGATCTGGGTGCCGCCGAACGTCGAGATGCTGTTGGCGTCAAGGCAGTTCATGATGTCGGCGCGGGCGACGACTCCGCCGATGGAGCTGCCGTTGCCGATGCCCTTGGCGAAGGTGAGGATGTCCGGCGGCCCGCTCTGTCCGTGCGCCTGCCAGCCCCAGAAGTGGTCGCCGGTACGGCCCCAGCCGGTCTGCACCTCGTCGGCGATCCACAGGATGCCGCGCTCGGCGAGCACCTCGCGGAAGGCCGCGTACAGGCCGTCCGGACCCGAGGTGAAGCCGCCGACCCCCTGGATCGGTTCGGCGATCAGCGCGGCGGGCGGGCGGGTGTGGCCGAGCAGGTCCTTCAGGTCGTCGACGCAGGCCGCGATGAAGTCGGCGTCGTCGAGGGCGGCGTACGGGCCGCGGGTGCGGACGCCGCCGTGGACGTACAGGGTCTGCAGCGGGGACAGCGAGGTCGGCGACCAGCCGCGGTTGCCGGTGATGCCGACCGCGCTGAAGGAGCGGCCGTGGTAGCTGTTGCGCATCGCCAGGATCGTGTTGCTGCGCCGGTAGGTCGTGGCGAGCAGCAGGGCGGTGTCGTTGGCCTCGGTGCCGGAGGTGGTGAAGAAGACGCGGGCGTCCGGGATGCCGCTCAACTGGGCGATGGGCTCGGCGAGTTCGACCATCGGGCGGTTGAGGTACAGCGTGGACGAGTGGAGGATCCGTCCGGCCTGCTCGCTGACCGCCTTCGTCACCTCGGGCAGCGCGTGCGCCGTCATCGTGGTGAGGATGCCGCCGAAGAAGTCGAGGTACCTGTTGCCGTCCGAGTCCCAGACATGGCGGCCCTCGCCGTGGGTGATCTCGAGCGGGTTCTCGTAGTAGAGGGCGAGCCAGTCGGGCAGGACGGACCGGTGGCGGGCGTACAGGTCGCTCACGGCTGCACCAGCCCCTCGTACGCGTCCGGCCGGCGGTCCCGGTAGAACGCCCACTGCTGCCTGACCTCTTCGATCAGGTCGAAGTCCAGGTCACGGACCACGAGTTCCTCCTTGCTGTCACTTGCCACGTCACCCACGAACTGTCCACGCGGGTCGACGAAGTAACTCGTCCCGTAGAAGTCGTTGTCGCCGTACTCCTCCTGGCCGACGCGGTTGATCGCGGCGACGAAGTACTCGTTGGCGACGGCCGCGGCGGGCTGCTCCAGACGCCAGAGGTGGGAGGACAGCCCGCGGTGGGTGGCCGACGGGTTGTAGACCAACTGGGCGCCGTTGAGGCCGAGTTGCCGCCAGCCCTCCGGGAAGTGGCGGTCGTAGCAGATGTATACGCCGACCTTTCCGACCGCGGTGTCGAAGACGGGCCAGCCGACGTTGCCCGGCTTGAAGTAGTACTTCTCCCAGAAGCCCTTGACCTGGGGGATGTGGTGCTTGCGGTACTTGCCGAGGACCGTGCCGTCGGCGTCGATCACGGCCGCGGTGTTGTAGTAGAAACCGGACTGCTCGACCTCGAAGACCGGTACGACGACCACCATGCCGGTCTCGCGGGCGAGCTCGCGCATCCGGCTCACGGTCGGCCCGTCGGGCACCGGCTCGGCCCAGCGATAGTGCTCGGGTTCCTGGACCTGACAGAAGTAGGGGGCGTTGAAGACCTCCTGGAAACCGATGATCTTCGCACCCTGGCGGGCCGCCTCGCGGGCGTGCTCCTCGTGTTTCGCCACCATGGACTCGGTGTCGCCGGTCCAGGTGGCCTGGACCAGAGCGGCGCGTACGACGTTGGCCATGAGCTGCTCCTTCGGCGGGTCGCAGAGCCTCTACGCCCGTAGAACAGGCCGTAGAGGGACGAACGTAAGCCTCCGGGACGGCCTTGCCAAGACCATCGTCGTCAACCCGCGGGGTCGATCACGTTTCACACTCCGGTGGGTGAGTGCCGCGACTGGTGGGAGAGGTCGTAGGCGGGGGGTGGGGTGGCGTCGGGGTTGGTCAGGTGGCGAGGCCGGCGACCCGGAGGGCGTGCACCAGATCCCAGTGTCGCTCGTCCGAGACGCCCCGCGCCGCTTCCAGCAGCAGCGGCACGAGGATCGCCGGGTCGGGCTCGGCGCTGCGGGCGGCCTCCTCGGGGGTGCGGACGCGGACGTAGGCGTCGAGCAGCGCACGGACCTCACGGCGGCGCCCCTCGGCGGCCAGCTCCAGCACGGCCCGTCCGATCTCGCCGGCCGGCCGGGCCACGCCCTGCCGCAGGATCTGCTCGCCGTCTCCGCCACGGCCGGCCGCCGTGAGGGCGTCGGCGGCGCCGACCAGCTGCTCGGCGGGCAGGGAGGCGGTCTCCCACAGCAGCGTCGCCCAGTCGGCGCCCAGCCCGGCGCGCTGCAGCTCGGCGGCGAGCAGCGGGATCCGGGCGGCCGGCCAGTGGGCGATCTCGACGAGCAGCGCGTGCGCCTCGCCGCTGCGCCCCTCGGCCCGCAGTCGCACCAGCCGTTCCACGGCGTCACCGACGTCACGGGCCGCCGCCGCGTCGACGGCCTCGACAGCCGCCTCCGCCGCTCCCTCGTCCGTCTCCTCCACGCCCCCGGCGAACCGCGCCCCACGAGGCGTACGGCCACCGACACCGTCCGCGGCGGCCGGCACCTCCACACCACCGGGCGGCACGACGACCCCCGCGCTCTCCTCCCCCATCCCGGCAAACCGAGCACTGCCCCGACGCCGCTTGCGTTGCTTGCGCGAGGGCGGTTCCTGCGCGGGGGCGGAATCCGACGGGGCGGACGGCTGGGGGGTGGAGGCCTGACGGGTCGATCGGACGGGAGGCTCGGCGGCGGCACCCGGCCGGGTCGACTGGCCGGGGTGTCCGAAGTCGGGGGCCGAGTGGGTGGACGAGGCCGTGTGGCCGAAGTCCGGGGCCGGGTGGGCGGACGACGCCGGATGCTCGAAGGCGGGGGCCGCCTGTTGTACGGCGGGGGCCTGTCGGGCGGAGGCGGACGGGTCGAACGCGGAGGCGGATGGCTGCGCGGCCGGGCGATCGAAGACCGAGGCCGGCTGCTGCACGGCGGGACCAGCATCCCGCAGAGGAGACGAATCGAACGCGGGAGCGGGCCGCCGCGAGGCCGATGGTTCGAAGCCCGCCGTTTGAGCCTGCACGGCGGCACCGGGCTGCTGTACCGCGGACGGCTCGAAGGCAGAGGCCTGGCTCTGCGTGGCCGAGCGGTCGAAGGTCGAGGCCGGGTGCTGGGTGGCGGTAGTGGGTCGTCGCGCTGGGGACGGAGCGGGCTGTACGGGGCGTGTCGCGCCCGTGGGGCGGGGGGCGTACCCGGCGTCGGTGTGCGGGTCCAGGTGCTCCCGCGCGCTCGGGGTTCCGGGACCGTAGCCGCTCTCCGGGCCGCCGGCGGCCCTGGGATCGTGCGCGGTGCGCTGCTGCCGGAAACCGGCGTCCTGTGCGCCCCACCCGCCTCCGCGCCCCTCGTCCGCGAAGGCGCCGGCGCTTCCCTCTTCACCGGGGCGTCCGGCGTGCGCGCCCTGACGTGTGCGGTCACCGTCCACGCGGTACATCGCGCCCGCGAGCCGTCCCCGGCGCATCGCGGTGTCCCGGCCGCCCGTCAGCTGCCGGTCCAACTCGGCCATCCGGGACCGGAGTTCCGCGCAGCGGGCGGTGGCGCGCTCATGGTCGTCGCGGGCCCAGGCGAGGTCGAGGCGGAAGGCGTCGGCCTCCTCGCGGGTGGTCGCGGAGGCCAGCAGACGGCCCAGTTGCGCCTGGCGTTCGGCGGCATAGCGCTGTTCGCGGAGCATGACGTCCAGCCGGTCGCCGAGGGCGTCCCGCCCGCCGGGACGCGCGTCGTACGCGGTGAGCGCGGCGGCGTGCAGCGCGCGGGCCCGCCCCAGTTCCGGCGCCACCGCGGCCGGACCCCGTTCGGTGACGAGATCCTGCAGCAGCGCCTCCACCACGTCCCACGGTGGCACTTCACGTCCGTCGAGACAGGCCCGCATGCCGTCCGGGTCGCGCTGCCAGAACACCGCGCACCAGCCGCCGGCCTGATTGAGGCGTGCCAGCAGGCCGTTGAGGTAGTTCGCGAACTCCCGTAGCTGCCCAGGGAGTTGATCCACAGCCATCGCCCAACTCCCGCCTGACCGGAGCACTCCGCTTCCGTAGGCAACACCAGTCGTGTTACGGGGTTGCTACGGGAAGTTTTCAGCGGGCGCGCGGACGCCTCATTGCGGGATCTTGACCGAGAGGCGTCAGACGGGCACCGGCGCGCACCGCTCGACCAGTTCGTCCATCGACAGCCCGAGCGCCCGCGCGAGCGCGGCGACCGTGAAGAAGGCCGGGGTCGGTGCCCGCCCGGTCTCGATCTTGCGGAGCGTCTCCGCGGAGATCCCGGCCTCGGCCGCGACCTCCGTCATGCTCCGCCCGCCACGGGCCTCGCGGAGCATCCGGCCGAGCCGCTCGCCGCGTTCGCGCTCTTCGGGGGTGAGAGGGGTGCGCACCATGCCGTCATTCTAATCCCGGCATTTCAACCCGGTCGAATAAGCCGGTATATTAATTGGCATGGTGGAACTGAAGACGGACACAGCTATCGAGGCCATGTACGAAGCGGGACAGGTGGTCGGGCGCGCCCTGACGGCCGCACGGGAAGCCGCCGAGGTGGGTGTTTCCCTGCTGGAGCTGGACGAGGTGGCCCGCGGGGTGCTCAGGGAGGCGGGCGCGTCCTCCCCCTTCCTCGGCTACCGCCCCTCCTTCGCCCCCGTCCCCTTCCCGGCCGTCATCTGCGCCTCGGTGAACGACGCGATCGTGCACGGCATCCCGACCGGCTACCGGCTGCGCGACGGCGACCTCGTCTCCCTCGACTGCGGTGCCGAACTGGGCGGCTGGGTCGGCGACTCCGCGATCAGCTTCACGGTGGGCACCCCTCGCCCCGAGGACCTGCGGCTGATCGAGACGGCCGAGCGCGCGCTGGCGGCCGCCGTCGAGGTGGCGGTCGTCGGCAACCGGATCGGCGACATCGCCCACGCGATCGGCAGGGTGTGCAGGTCGGCCGGCTACGGCATCCCGGACGGCTTCGGCGGTCACGGCATCGGCCGTCGTATGCACGAGGACCCGGGGGTGCCGAACGAGGGCCGTCCCGGCCGCGGCTTCCCGCTGCGCCACGGCATGGCCATCGCCATCGAGCCGATGCTGATCGGCGGCGGCAAGGACGACTGGCACACGGCGCCGGACGGCTGGACCCTGCGCACGAACGACGGCTCCCGCGCGGCCCATGTCGAGCACACGGTGGCGATCATGGACGCGGGCCCGCGCATCCTGACCGAGCGCCGTTAGCCTCCCCGCCTGATCATCGGAGACGCCTGGTGCACCGGCTGGGCAGCCCCTGAGCGGCGTGTCGTCGGTACAGGGCGAGCGGAACCGCAAAGGGCGAGCGGTACTTCGCCGGCGACGAAGGTGCCACCGCCCCCCATCCGTGCGAAGGTGTTCTACGGACGCGCGCCGGAGGTGTAACCGGCTGCGGCCCTGGTTACCCGGCCCCGGCGCGTCGATCAGCGAGGGCGTCCCAGGCCCGCGCAGGGACGCCGGATGGGAACGCCATGACCAGCGGCTTCAGCGGACCAGAGGGCTACGACCCGTTCAGCGAGTTCTTCGCCCGTTTCTTCGGCGGACCCCGGCAGGGCCCCCGGCAGATAGACATCGGCCGGCTGCTCAGTCAGCCCGCCAGGGAACTGGTCCGTGGCGCAGCCCAGTACGCCGCCGAGCACGGCAGCCGGGACCTCGACACCCAGCACCTGCTGCGCGCGGCCCTGTCGACCGAGCCGACCCGCAGCCTGCTCAGCCGGGCCGGCGCGGACCCCGACTCGCTGGCGTCGGAGATCGACGAACGCTCCGGCCCCGCCCAGCGCTCCCCCGACGAGGCGCCCGCGCCCACCTCCCTGTCACTCACCCCGGCCGTCAAGCGCGCCCTGCTGGACGCGCACGAACTGGCCCGCGCGAGCGGAACCGGCTACATCGGCCCCGAGCACGTGCTCAGCGCCCTGGCCGCGAACCCGGACTCGGCCGCCGGGCACATCCTCAACTCCGCCCGGTTCGCCCCGGCCAACCTGCCGCCGGAGGCCCCCGAGTCGGCGCAGTCCCTTGGCGAACGGCCGCGCTCCACCGGTACGCCGACCCTCGACAAGTACGGCCGCGATCTGACCGACCTGGCCCGGCAGGGCCGTATCGACCCGGTGATCGGCCGGGACGACGAGATCGAGCAGACCATCGAGGTGCTGTCCCGGCGCGGCAAGAACAACCCGGTGCTGATCGGGGACGCCGGTGTCGGCAAGACCGCCATCGTGGAGGGGCTCGCCCAGCGGATCGCCGACGGCGACGTGCCCGACGTGCTGACCGGGCGCCGGGTCGTCGCCCTCGACCTGACCGGTGTGGTCGCGGGCACCCGCTACCGCGGCGACTTCGAGGAACGCCTCAACAACATCGTCGGCGAGATCCGCGCCCACTCCGACCAACTGATCGTCTTCATCGACGAGTTGCACACCGTCGTCGGTGCAGGCGGCGGTGGCGAGGGCGGGGCGATGGACGCCGGGAACATCCTCAAACCGGCGCTGGCCCGCGGGGAGCTGCACATCGTCGGCGCGACCACGCTGGAGGAGTTCCGGCGGATCGAGAAGGACGCGGCGCTGGCCCGCCGCTTCCAGCCGATCCTGGTCCCCGAGCCGTCCGTCCCCGACACCATCGAGATCCTGCGCGGACTGCGCGACCGCTACGAGGCCCACCACCAGGTCCGCTACAGCGACGAGGCCCTGGTCGCCGCCGTGGAGATGTCCGACCGCTATCTCACCGACCGGCGGCTGCCCGACAAGGCCATCGACCTCATCGACCAGGCGGGCGCCCGGGTGCGGCTGCGCGCCCGCACCAAGGGCACGGACGTACGAACCCTGGAGCGCGAGGTCGAGCAGCTGACCCGGGACAAGGACCAGGCCGTCGCAGACGAGCAGTACGAGCAGGCGACCCAACTGCGTGATCGCATCGGCGGGTTGAAGCAGCGGATCGCCGACGCGAGCGGAGGTGGGGAGGCCGACGAGGGTCAGCTGGAGGTGAGCGCGGAGGCCATCGCCGAGGTGGTGTCCCGGCAGACCGGCATCCCGGTCAGCAGCCTCACCCAGGAGGAGAAGGAACGGCTGCTCGGCCTGGAGGAGCATCTGCACCAGCGGGTCGTCGGCCAGGACGAGGCCGTGAGCGTGGTCGCCGAGGCGGTCCTGCGCTCCCGCGCCGGGCTGGCCAGCCCCGACCGCCCTATCGGCAGCTTCCTCTTCCTCGGCCCGACCGGCGTCGGCAAGACCGAACTGGCCCGCGCCCTCGCCGAGGCGCTGTTCGGCAGCGAGGAGCGCATGGTCCGGCTCGACATGAGCGAGTACCAGGAGCGCCACACCGTCAGCCGTCTGGTCGGCGCCCCGCCCGGATACGTCGGCCACGAGGAGGCGGGCCAGCTCACCGAGGTCGTACGCAGGCACCCGTACTCGCTGCTGCTCCTGGACGAGGTGGAGAAGGCCCATCCGGACGTCTTCAACATCCTGCTGCAGGTGCTGGACGACGGACGGCTGACCGACTCCCAGGGCCGTACGGTCGACTTCACCAACACGGTGATCGTCATGACCAGCAACCTCGGTTCGGACGCGATCGGCCGACGCGGCGCCGGCATCGGCTTCGGCCCCGGGGGCAGCGACGCGGACGAGGAGGCCCGTCGGGAGCAGATCCTGCGCCCCTTGCGCGACCACTTCCGCCCGGAGTTCCTCAACCGCATCGACGAGATCGTCGTCTTCCGTCGGCTGACGGGAGATCAACTCAGGCAGATCACCGACCTGTTGCTGGAGAAGACCCGCCGCCTGATGCACGCCCAGGGCGTCACGATCGAGTTCACGGCCCGGGCGGTCGACTGGCTGGCGGAGCGCGGCTTCGAGCCGGAGTACGGCGCGCGTCCGCTGCGCCGCACCATCCAGCGCGAGGTCGACAACCACCTGTCCCGGCTGCTCCTCGACGGCACGATCGCGGAGGGCAGCCGGGTCACGGTCGACGTCAAGGACGGACGCCTGGAGTTCCTCACGGACAAGGGGCGGTGAGGGGCGGGCGGTTACGGCGCCGAGGGGTCGACCACCCGGGCCGACCCACCTCCCCGGCGCACGGTCTCGGCGGCGGCCAGCCACTTGCCGCCAGGCAGCCGCTGCACCCCGGTCGCGGCCCCGATCTCCGGGTTCAGCGAGAAGGAGTGACCGATGGCCTCCAGCCTGCTCCGCACGTCGCTGTTGAAGAGGGCGGGTTCGAGTTCGGTCTTGGCGGCGTTGCGCTGGCTGGCGCGCGGTGCGGCGATCGCGTCGACGAGCGGCAGATGCCGGTCCAGGAACTCGGTCAGCACCTGCAGGACGGTCGTGATGATGGTGGCCCCGCCGGGCGAACCCACCGCCACCACGGGGAGGTCGTGCCGGTCGAGCACGATCGTCGGCGAGATGGAGGAGCGCGGCCGCTTGCCCGGCCCCGGCAGGTTCGGGTCGTGCACGGCCGGGTTGGCCGGCGCGAAGGAGAAGTCGGTCAGCTCGTTGTTGAGCAGGAACCCGCGCCCGGGCACCGTGATCGCGCTGCCGCCCGTCTGCTCGATGGTGAGGGTGTAGGACACGACGTTGCCCCACTTGTCGGCCACCGTCAGATGCGTGGTGTTCTCGCCCTCGTACGTCGTCGGAGCCGCCGTACCGCCGGCGCCGCACGCGGCCGGATGCCGCGGGTCGCCCGGCGCCACCGGGCTGGTCAGCACCGCGTCGTCCTTGATGAGGCAGGCCCGCGAGTCGGCGAACCGCTGTGACAGCAGTCCCCGCGTCGGTACGTCCTCGAACGCCGGGTCGCCGACCCAGCGCCCCCGGTCGGCGAACGCGATCCGGCTGGCCTCGATGAAGTGGTGCAGGTACTGGACCTCGCTCGCCTTCGAAAGGTCCGTGTTCTCAAGGATGTTGAGCGCCTCACCGACCGTCGTGCCGCCGGAGGAGGAGGGGGCGATCGAGTAGACCTTCAGCCCGCGGTAGCCCGTCTCGGTCGGCGCCTGGAGCTTGGCGCGGTAGCCGGCGAGGTCCTTGTCGGAGAGCTTGCCCGGTCGCGCGGTCCAGCCCGAAGCCGGGTCCACCGGCGGACGGTTCACCGTGTCGACGATGTCCTGCCCGAGATCGCCGTGGTAGATCGCACCGACCCCCTTGCGGCCCAACTCCTGGTAGGTACGGGCGAGTTCGGGGTTCTTGAAGGTGGAGCCGACCACGGGCAACTGCCCGCCCGGCAGGAAGAGCTTCGCCGTGTCCGGGAAATAGCGGAACCGCGTCTCGTTCGACGCGGTCTGCGTACGGAAGGTGTCGTCGACGGTGAAGCCGTCGCGGGCGATTCTCTCGGCCGGCTTCAGCACCGTGCCGAGCTTTCTGCTGCCCCACTTGTCCAGGGCCGACTGCCAGGTCGCGGGCGTGCCCGGCGTGCCGACGCTCAGGCCGCTGCTGACGGCGTCGGCGAAGGCGAGCGGCTTGCCGTTCTCCAGGAACAGGTCGGAGCCGGCGGTGAGCGGCGCCGTCTCACGGCCGTCGATGGTGTGCACCGTACGGGACTTGGCGTTGTAGTAGACGAAGTAGCCGCCGCCTCCGATGCCGGAGGAGTAGGGCTCGGTGACGCCCAGCGCGGCGGCCGTCGCGACGGCCGCGTCGACCGCGTTGCCGCCTTTCCTCAGCACTTCGATTCCGGCGGCGGTGGCGTCGGCGTCGACGCTGGCGACCGCGCCGCCATAGCCGACCTGGACCGGAACCTTCGCCGGTGTTCCGCTCGTTGGAGTGGTCGGCGGGGCCGCCGCTCCCACCGACACCACGGCGGCCGAGACCACCAGGACCGACAGTTTCCGCGCGACAGGGCGACGCATCACTACCTCCAGTCCAAGACCGTCCGCGCAGCGTAACCACATC
Organism: Streptomyces sp. NPDC005799; assembly: GCF_040630525.1. Lineage (NCBI taxonomy): Bacteria > Bacillati > Actinomycetota > Actinomycetes > Kitasatosporales > Streptomycetaceae > Streptomyces > Streptomyces sp. NPDC005799. The sequence continues at coordinate 53,334 of NZ_JBEXXQ010000020.1, read as the reverse complement.
ACACGGGGCCTCGACAGACCCCTTCCGGCTGCTGTCACGCGAACGCCACACATCGAACACCGGTACGTACCCGCCACGTCGGACCGCTACCATGCGCGCCCATGAACGACGACGTGCGCAACATCGTCCTGGGCGTGGTCGCGGCCGGCATCTCCGCCGCGCTCGGCTGGCTGGCCCGTACGTATCTGTGGCGGCGCAAACTCCGCCGCAAGCAGGCGTTCTTCGGGCTGCCGGACAACTCGGAATCGCTGCTGGTGGTCAACCGAGGCGTCGGCGGGCCCGAGTTGACCGTGATGCGCTACGACGTCTTCGCGCTGCTGGAACTCTCCGCCCTGATCAAGGACTGCCACGCCCACGCGCAGGTGCTCCCGCACGACACGGCGCGTCAGGGTTTCGGTGAGCGCACCGAGTTCTGCGTGGGCGGGCCGGCCTCGAACCGCCGTATGACGGCGCATCTGGCCTCCCTGCTCCCGGGCGTTCGGGTGAACGTGGACCCCGAGCCGGGGCCCGACCGCGGCGCCTTCCAGGTCGGCACCGAGCGTTACCGGGTGGAGACGGGCCGGGAGGAGTACGCCCTGCTGGCCCGGCTCACCGTGGACCAGAGCCCCCGGGCGCGCCCGGTGTTCCTCTTCTGCGGCCAGACCGCGATCACCAACCAGGCCGCCACCCGCTATCTCGCCCGCAACCACGAGCGACTGGCCCGCAAGTACGGCGACGACTCCTTCGTGCTGCTGCTGAAGGTGGTCAACTCGCAGGCGTACGGCCCGGACGTGGTCGAACTGGTCGCGGACGTGACCAGGGAGGCCAGGACCCCGCTGCCCACTCCGGCGGCTCCACGCAACTCCCACCGCGCGTCCTGAACTGATTCACACCACAACAATCGTTACTGGCACGTAACTTACTGGCGGGTTACCCCAAGTAAGGTGCCGCGGTTACCGTCTGGTCACTTTGCACTGTCCGAGTGAGGAGTGATCCGTGGGACACAGTCGCAACGCCCTGCGTACGACCGCCGTGGGCGCCGTCTCCGCGACCCTGATCGCCGGCTGCGTCCTCGGGGTCGCCCCCACCGCCCAGGCCGCGAGCGCCGTCCGCTTCGTCGACATCACCGGCGACGGCGGCACCGTCCTCAAGGCGAACGTCGTCCTGCCCCCGGGCGCCGACGGCACCCGCCGCTACCCGCTGCTCGTCCTCCCCACGAGCTGGGGCTTCCCACAGGTCGAGTACCTCGCCCAGGCCCAGAAGCTCGCCGACTCCGGTTACGTGGTGGTCGGTTACAACGTCCGCGGCTTCTGGCAGTCCGGCGGCGAGGTGGAGGTGGCCGGCCCGCCCGACACCGCCGACGCCTCCAAGGTCATCGACTGGGCGCTCGCCAACACCCCTGCGGATCCGCGGCACATCGGCATGGCGGGCGTCTCCTACGGCGCCGGCATCAGCCTGCTCGCGGCCGCGCACGACAAGCGGATCAAGGCGGTCGCCTCGCTCAGCGGCTGGGCCGACCTGATCGGCTCGATCTACTCCGGCCGCACCCAGCACGTGCAGGCCGCGGCCCTGCTGGACGGGGTGAGCGTGGTCACCGGCCGTCAGGATCCCGAAGTGCGCCAGGTCTTCGACGACTTCTACGCCTCCAACCTGTCGAAGGAGCAGGAGCTCGTCGACTGGGGGAAGAAACGTTCCCCCGTCACTTATGTGGACCAGCTGAACAACAACGGCGCGGCGGTCATGCTCGCCAACTCCTGGGGCGACACGGTCTTTCCGGCCAATGAGTACGCGGACTTCTACGAGAGGCTGACCGGTCCGAAGAGACTGGAGTTCCGCCCCGGCGATCACGCGACCCCCGAGCTGACCGGTCTGTTCGGCCTGCCCAACGACGTGTGGAGCGACACCGCGCGCTGGTTCGACCACTACCTCAAGGGCGCGGACAACGGCATCGACCGGGAGCAGCCGGTCCAGCTCAAGTCCCGTTCCACCGGCGGCTACGAGGGCTATCCGGACTGGAAGTCGGTCGCCGCGACCGAGCGGAAGATCGCGCTGGCCGGCACGACCACGATCCACACCAACGTCGACTCCGGGGCGGACGGCGGGATCGTGTTCCTCTCCAGCATCCTCGACCAGGTCGCACAGCTCCCGCCGGTCGCGGCCATCCCGCTGCTCCCCCGCCGCTGGGCCGCCGTGTGGCGGTCGGAGCGATATCCCACGGCCCAACACGTGCGCGGCACGGCCAGGTTGCACACCACCCTCACCCCGACGAACGAGAGCGGCACCCTCGTCGCCTACCTCTACGACGTGGGGCCGCTCGGCCTGGGCAAGCTGGTCAGCAACGCGCCCTACACCTTCCACGGACGGACCCCCGGAAGGCCGTTCGGCGTCGACCTGGAGCTGTTCTCCACGGCCTACGACGTCCCGGCGGGGCACCGTCTCGCGCTGGTCGTCGACACGGTGGATCCTCTGTACATCGAACACAACCCGTCCGGCGCGCAGCTGACCTTCTCCTCGCCGGCGAACGACCCGTCGTACGTGTCGATCCCGCTGCGCGAGCAGTGATCTCCGGCTGCCGCCGGGCGGATACGGTGTGATCTCCCCCTTGCTCACTCACTCCCGGCTGTGTCGTGGTTGCCGCAAACTAACCGGACGGGAGTGGAGGCGATAACCCGACACGCACTTATCGGGCATTAGCCGTATTTACGTCGATTCACGGGCCAAAGGATCACGTCTCCGCGACTTCTGCATACACCTGCGACAGCTCGGGGGCCCCGCTCGCGGCCCACTCGTGCCCCGACTCCACGACGTCGAACTCGCGGCCGGACTCCAGCCGGACCACCGGCTGGCCGTCCGACCGGATCTCCCAGGCGGCACCGGGCACGCCCCGCACGATGACGGTGCCCAGATAGAGGCCCGCGTCGTTGCCCAGCCAGGGCTCGTTCTCCTCCTCGTCCCGCCAGCGCGGCAGCAGCTGGTCGAGGGCCTCCAACGAGTCGACGGTGTCGTCGAGTCGGACACCCTCCTCGGCAGCCAGGGAGCGCAGCAGCTCGCACTCGGCGAGGAGTTCGGCGATGCCCTCGGGATCGAGGTCGCCGTATTTCTCGTGCCGGTCGCCCAGAAAAGGGATCTTCATACACCCAGCGTGTCATTCGCACCCTCGTACGCACCACAGGCGCGCGGGTGCTCACTTCGGGGTGATTTCACGGCGGTCCGCGCATGGCTCGTTGACGGTTGTCCGCCGTCTCTCTAGCTTCACCTGCGTCTTTCGTCCCCTTGGTGAGCGGGAGGAACCGGAGTTGCGTCGACCCGCACCAGGATGCGCGATCGTCATCGCCCTGTTCGCGGCCCTGGTGCCGGCCCCGACGGCATGCGCGGGCGCGTCCGGCCGGGCGCAGCCGCAGCCGTTGGAGCGGCTCTTCGACAACGCCGCGGTCAGCGACGACGCCCGCCCGGACACGGCGGACTTCGACGGTCTCGGCGCCTCCCTGTCGGCCCGGGACCTGACGGCCGCGGGCTGGACGCCCGGCCGCACGCTCACCGTGCAGGGCGCCCGGCTGACCTGGCCGCTCCGGCAGCCGGGCGAGCCGGACAACGTCCTGGCCGACGGACAGCACGTGCGCCTGGGCGGACGCGGTGACGCCCTCGCCTTCCTGGTGGCGGCCACGGGCGGTGCCACCGTGGGCGGCGCGGGCGAGGTTGCGTACGCGGACGGCACCCGCTCCTCTTACCGGCTGACGGTGCCCGACTGGCGCACCGGCCCGCTCGCCACCAAGGCCGTGGCGCTGCCGCACCGGAACACACCCGCGGGCCCGGTCGCCGGGCGGACCCGGCTGTACGTCGTGACAGTGCCGCTGGTCAGGGAACGACGGGTCGTCTCGGTACGGCTGCCCCGGACGGCCGGGGTGCATGTGTTCGCGCTGGCGGTGCGGGCGTCGGGGGCCGGCTGGACCGGGACCTGGGCGGCGGCCCCGTCCGGCTATCAGGCCGTGGGGCCGTGGAGCGACCGGACGGTGCGGCTGGTGGTGCACACCTCGGTGGGCGGGCCGCGGGTACGGCTGCGCTTCGACAACACCTTCGCGCAGGCGCCGGTGCGGATCGGGGGCGCGACGGTCGCCGTGCAGGCCGAGGGGGCGGCGGCGCGGGAGGTACCCGTGCCGGTGGCCTTCGGCGGGGCGGCGGGCATCGAGATCCCGGCGGGGGCACAGGCGTTCAGCGACCCGCTCGGCTTCACCGTGCCCGCGGACACGAATCTGCTGGTGAGCTTCCATCTGCCGGACACGGTGACGGCGGCGCCCGTGCACCGGCTCGCCGTTCAGCAGTCGTACGTCAGCGTGCCGGGCGATCACTCGGCCGACGCCTCGGCAGCGGCCTACACGGGCGTGCTCTCCGATTGGCCGCTGCTGACCGGAGTGGACGTGCGGGGCGGGCCGGGGTCGGTGGTGGTGATCGGGGACTCGATCACCGACGGCGACCGGTCCACGACGAACGCGAACCGGCGGTGGCCCAATGTGCTGACCCGCCGGCTGCTGGCGCAGTACGTGGTTCCGCACTACGGAGTGCTCAACCAGGGGATCTCCGCCAACCGTGTGGTCGCCGACGGGTATCCCGGTGACGGCGTGTCCACGGACGCCTCGGGGGTGAGCGCCCTCGACCGGTTGGACCGGGACGCCTTCGCGCAGACCTCGGCCCGCACGGTGATCGTCTTCGAGGGCGTCAACGACGTGCGCCGACTGGCGTCGGCCGGGCAGGTCGTCGCGGGGCTGCGGGAGATCGCCGACCGGGCGCATGCGCGGGGGCTGCGGATGCTGGCGGCCACCATCCTGCCCTGCGCGGGCGAGATCCACTGCCCGCCCGCCGTCGACGCCGAGCGGGTCGCGGTGAACACCTGGATCCGGGACAGCGGGGCCTTCGACGCCGTGCTGGACTTCGACGCGGCCCTGCGGGACCCGCGGCAGCCCGCGCGGATGCTGCCGGCGTACGACAGCGGGGACCACCTGCACCCGGGAGACGCGGGGCTCGCGGCGCTGGCCGACTCGGTGGACCTGCGGACGCTGATGCCGTGAGCCCGCGGGGCTCAGGGCGCCAGCGGTACGTCCAGGTCGACCACCACCGGGGCGTGGTCCGAGGCGCCCTTGCCCTTGCGCTCCTCCCGGTCCACGTACGCGTCGGTGACCGCCTTCGCGAAGGGCTCGTTGGCGTACACCAGGTCGATGCGCATGCCGCGGTTCTTGGGGAAGCAGAGCTGACGGTAGTCCCAGTACGTGAACGGGTGGTCGTACTTCAGGGGGCGCGGGACCACGTCCGACAGGCCCGCCTCGCGCAGGGCGGCGAGGGCCGCGCGCTCGGCCGGGGTGACATGGGTGAGGCCCTCGAAGGCGGCCACGTCGTAGACGTCGTCGTCCGTCGGCGCGACGTTGTAGTCACCGAGGACCGCGAAGGGGCGGCTGCCGGCCGCGTCTCCGGCGACGGCCGTCTTCAGCGCCTCGAACCACTGGAGCTTGTAGGCGTAGTGCGGGTGGTCCACCTCACGGCCGTTGGGCACGTACACCGACCAGACGCGGACCGGGCCGCAGGTCGCGGAGACGGCACGGGGCTCCACGCCGCCGTCGTAGCCAGGGTCGCCGGGCAGGCCCTTGACGACGTCCTCCAGGCCGACGCGGGAGAGCACCGCCACGCCGTTCCACCGGCCGGTCGCGTGCACCGCCGCCTCGTACCCCAGCTCGCGCAGCTGCTCGAAGGGGAACTGCTCCTCGGCCAGCTTGGCCTCCTGGAGGCAGAGCACGTCCGTGTTGCTGCTCTCCAGCCAGGCCAGGAGCCGCGGCAGGCGGGCGGTGATCGAGTTCACGTTCCAGGTCGCGATGCGCATGTCCCACAACCTACCGGGCGGGTACGACAACGCGGCCTCCCGCCCGTCCGGCTCAGACCTCCGCCGAGTCGCCCGGGGTCAGCCGCAGGTGCTCGGAGCCGCCGAGGCCGCCGATCTGACGGTCGTAGACCGGGCGGGCGAGGTCGGTGAGCAGGGCGTCGTGGATGTCGTAGGCGCGCCGCGGCTTCACCTCGCGGACGTAGTCGATGACCTCGGAGATCTTGTTCCAGGGGGCCATGACGGGCAGCATCAGTGTCTCGACCGGCCGGCCGGGGACGGTGAGGGCGTCGCCGGGGTGGAAGACCGTGCCGCCGTCGATGAGGTAGCCGACGTTGGTGATGCGCGGGATGTCCGGGTGGATCACGGCGTGCAGCTCGCCGTGGACCTGGACGTCGAAGCCGGCGGCGGTGAAGGCATCGCCGTGGCCGACGGTGTGCACCCGGCCCGGGAAGGCGGCGGAGATCTGCTCGGCGACCGACTTCAGGGTCCAGATCTCGGCGGCCGGGTCGGCCTCCAGGGCCGCCCGCAGCCGGCCCTCGTCGAAGTGGTCGGCGTGCTCGTGCGTGACGAGGATCGCGTCCGCGCCGACGGCGGCGTCCTGCTCGCTGAATCCGCCCGGGTCGAGGACGAGCGTCCGCCCGTCCTTCTCGAGACGCACGCACGCGTGGGACATCTTCGTGAGCTTCATGGCTCCATCCTGCCCTGTCGCGCGCCACCCGGACGGCCCGCCCCGGGACGAGAGCCGCCCGGTCGGCGGTCACTCCGTCGGGGTCGTCTCCTCCTTGATCACCTGCTGGGCGACCTTGAAGGCGCTGCCGGCCGCCGGCACACCGCAGTAGACGGCCGCCTGCAGCAGCACCTCCTTGATCTCGCCCGGCGTGAGGCCGTTGCGCAGGGCCGCACGGGTGTGGGAGGCGAGCTGGTCCAGGTGACCGCCGGCGACCAGCGCGGTGAGGGTGACGCAGCTTCGGGTCCGTCGGTCGAGGCCGGGCCGGTCCCAGATCTCGCCCCAGGCGTAGCGGGTGACGAACTCCTGGAAATCGCCCGAGAACTCGTCAGCCTGCGCCAGTGTCCGGTCCACGTGCGCGTCGCCGAGCACCTCGCGGCGGACCTTGATCCCGGCGTCGTACGGGTCCGGTCGTCCGTTCGGCTGCGGCGCTACGGCCGCCGGCGCGATCTCGGCGATGGGAACGGACTGCACGGGCTGCACCGGCGCGGTGAGGACCGGCTTGACGGGCGCGGCCGGGATGGCGATCTGGCCGGTGGAGGACTCGACGTAGCCCGGCTGCCAGGCGGTGGAGAAGTGCCGGACCAGCAGGTCGGTGACGGCGGCGGGCTGCTCGACCGGCACCAGGTGGGAGGCGGCGGGCACGACGGCCAGCCGGGCGTCGGGGATCCCGGCGACCAGGGTACGGGCCTCGGCGGGCCCGGTGACCTGATCCTCGGAGCCCACGAGGACGAGCGTCGGCACGCCCACGCTGCCCAGCTCGGACCGGACGTCGAAGGCGGCCAGCGCCTCGCAGGCGGCTATGTAGCAGCCGGGGTCCGTGGTGCGCACCATCTGCACGGCCCAGTCGGTGATCGCGGGCTGCGTGGCCGCGAACCCGCCGGTGAACCAGCGGTCCGGGGAGGTACGGGCGATGGGGTCGAGCCCGTTCGTCCGTACGATCACCCCGCGCTGGCGGAACTCGTCCGCCGTGCCGAAGCGTGGCGAGGCGGCGATCAGCGCGAGCGAGGCGAGCCGCTCCGGGTGGCGCAGCGCCAGCTCCAGGCCGACCGCCCCGCCGAACGCGCAGCCGGCGTAGCCGAAGCGCTGCACGCCGAGCCCATCTAGCGTGGCCAGCACCCGCGAGACGAGCTCGGCGACCGAGCCCGCCGGGTACGCGGGCGCGCCGCCGTGCCCCGGCAGGTCGAACCGGAAGACACGCCATTGCTTCATCAGCTCGGGCACCTGCCGGTCCCACATGTGCCAGGTGGTACCGAGCGAGGGTCCGAGGATGAGGACAGGGGCGTCGTCCGGGCCGTCGAAGCGGTACTGGAGGGCGGGGGACTTCGTCTCACTCACCGCTCCACGCTAACCGCCGTTTCCGGCCCCCCGGCCCCTGGGCCCCCGGACCTCACCCCCTGCTCCAGTGGATCACCGGCGAACCCTCACACCGCCTTCACGGGACGGTGGCTCACGGCACCACGATCACGGATCACCCGGCGTGCCGAGGCCCGTGAGGGCGCCCACCGGGTCGAGATCGGGGGTGCCGCGGGGCCACCAGTCGTCCCGGCCCGGCTCCGACTCGTAGGCGTACCAGAGGCCGTCGCGGCCGAGGCGGAGCTGGACGTGGCCGCGGGGGTGGGTGAGGTGGTTGCGCCAGGGGCGGAAGGCGGGGAGGTCCGCGGCGAGGAGGAGGGGGCGGGCCCGGTCGAAGCGTCCGGCGGGCGGGTCCCAGGGCTCCTCCAGGACGGCGAGCCCTTCCAGGCCGCCCTGGCGCCAGGCGGCGACCGCGCGGGCCAGGTCGGCCGGGGTACGGCCGGTGGCCGAGGCCAGCGAGGCGTACAGAGCGCGGGTGGCGCCGGTGAGTCCGGAACCGGGGCGGGCGGCGGCGAGCCGGACCGCGTCCTGCCACAGCGTCAGCTCCGCCACCGGGTCCCGTCCGGAGGTCAGCAGGGCGTGGGCGCGGGCCGCGGCGTCGGTGGCCAGCTGGTCCAGCGCGAAGGGGTCCGGGCCGCCGGGCGCGGCGGGGTAGACCGGGGGTTGCTCGGGGTGGGGCGGTCCGGGCAACGGCTGCGGGAGCGGCGGAAGGCGGCGTTCCGCGAGGGCTTCCGTGGCGCGCACGCCGGGAAGTGGTGCCGGTTGCTGGCCCTGGGCGGCGCGGGCCGCACGGGCGGCGTTCAGCCGGGAGAGCGTGTCGAGCAGCTCGCGTTCGCCGCGGCCGCGCAGCAGGAGCAGGACGAAGGGGTCGGCGTCGAGCAGACGGGCCGTCTGGTAGCAGAGGGCGGCGGCGTGCTTGCAGGGGTGGCCGCGGTCGGGGCAGCTGCAGTGCGGGTCGAGGTCGCGCGGTCCGGGCAGCAACGGCACGCCGCAGTCGGCGAGGGACTGCGGCAGCTCCTTGTCGAGCAGCGCGGCGATGTGCCCGGGCCGCTCGACGGCGGCGTCCAGGAACCGGTCCCAGTCGGCGTCGTCCAGGGTCCGCAGCCTCACCTGCACGCGATACGGGCGGGGCCGGCTGCCCTGCACGTACGCCAGCACGAGCCCCGGGGTGACCGTGATGGCGTCCACATGCCCCTGCTCGGCGTAACTCCGACCCCGCGCCAGCCGCTTGGCGTCCAGCGCGCCTTCCTCCAACGCGGTCACCCAGGCATTTCCCCACCAGGTCGCCGCGAACCGGGGCCCGGCCGAGGGGTCGGACGCACCGGAGGCCGCCGCTACCGGGGCCGGCAGCGCGGGGAAGGTGCGGCGCAGTTCTCCGTCGCGGGCGGGGGCGGCCATGGAGGGCGCGTGCTGGGGTGGTGCGGGGGTTTCGGAGGACCGGGGGCGGGAGGAGTCCGTGGTGTGGGAAGGGTCGCTCGGGACGGGTGACGGGGGCGGGGTCGGCCGAGCCACGCCTGAACTGTGAGCAGCACGGACGTCGTCGTGGCCCGGGCCGTCCGCCTCGTCCGGCGAAGGCATCCGGAAGGCCCCGGCCAGCAGCTCCTTCACGTCACGCGCCGTTACGCCACCGCCACCGCTACCGCTGCGACGGACCGTGCCGGCACCGCGTCCGTCCCCGGCCCGCTCCGCGCGACGTGGTCCCCAGGCCGGACGACCACCCGAGCGCCCGGCCTCCGCCTCGACCCGCCGCGCCTCACTCCGAGCGGCTCGCAGAGCCTCCCGCGCCACGGTGGCGGGCCGCACAGCCGGAGGATCCGTTGCCGAAGGGTTCCTCTCCTCCTCCTCGCTGGTCGATGGGCTCTCGTCGTCGCCCTGTGGCCGCACGATCGCGGGCTCGGTCTCCCCCTTCGACAAGTCCGCGTCGTTCGCCTCGGACGTGCCGGGCCGCCCCGCGTCATCGGTGTCCTCGCCCCTGCCCCGCCTGGCGGCGACCGCCTCGCGCAGTGCCGCACGTGCGCCGTCGCCGGGCCGGGGTTCATCACGCCGAGGGCACGCGGGCGCCTCCTCGGTTCCCACGGATTCCTCGGTCGCCGCGCTGTCGGTCGCCGCGCTTTTCTCGGTCGCCGCGCTCTCGTCAGTCGCCGTAGCATCACCGGCCGCTGGGTCCCCGGACCCTGCGTCCCCGACCGAAGGCCGCTCCACCGCCGGCTGCTTCACCGCGCGCTGCTTCACCGGCGACTGCTCCTCTGCCGACGGCTCGCCTGCGCCTTCCCCCGCCGCCCGTCGTTGCCGCTCCAGGGCTTCCCGCAGGGCTCGGCGGGCCTCGTCCGCCGGGCCCGGGGTCATGTGGGCCTCCGGAGGGACACGAGATCGGACAGTTCGCGGTCGGTCAGTTCGGTGAGGGCCGACTCGCCGGAGCCGAGGATGGCGTCGGCGAGGGCACGCTTGGCTTCGAGCATCTCGGCGATGCGGTCCTCGACCGTGCCCTCGGTGATGAGGCGGTGGACCTGGACGGGCTGGGTCTGGCCGATGCGGTAGGCACGGTCGGTGGCCTGTTCCTCGACGGCCGGGTTCCACCAGCGGTCGAAGTGGACGACATGGCCGGCGCGGGTGAGGTTCAGTCCGGTGCCGGCCGCCTTGAGGGACAGCACCAGGACCGGGGTCGCGCCGGACTGGAAGCGGTCCACCATGTGCTCGCGGTCGGGAACCGGCGTGCCGCCGTGGAGAAGCTCCACCGGAACGGCGCGGGCGGAGAGGTGGGCGGCGATCAGACGGGCCATCCCCACGTACTGCGTGAAGACCAGCGCCGATCCGTCCTCCGCCAGCACCGTGTCCAACAGCTCGTCCAGCAGCGCGAGTTTGCCGGAGCGGGCGAGCAGACGGCCGTCGGCCCCTGGCTCCTCCTTCAGGTACAGCGCCGGATGATCGCAGATCTGCTTCAGCGCGCCCAGCAGCTTCAGCACCAGGCCCCGGCGTGCGATCCCCTCCGCGGTCTCGATGGCCAGCATCGACTCCCGCACCACCGCCTCGTACAGCGCCGCCTGTTCGCGGGTCAGCGGCACGGGATGGTCGGTCTCGGTCTTCGGCGGCAGCTCGGGGACGATCCCGGGGTCGGACTTCTTGCGGCGCAGGAGGAAGGGGCGCACCAGGCGGGCCAGCCGCCGCACCGCCTCCTCGTCCTCGCCGTTCTCCACGGCGCGCGCGTGGCGGGCGCGGAAGGACTTCAGGGGGCCCAGGAGCCCGGGAGTGGTCCAGTCGAGCAGGGCCCACAGTTCGGAGAGGTTGTTCTCCACCGGTGTGCCGGTCAGGGCCACGCGTGCCGGGGAGGGGATGGTGCGCAGTGCCTTCGCGGTGGCCGAATAGGGATTCTTGACGTGTTGTGCCTCGTCGGCGACGACCATCCCCCAGGGCTGTTCGGCCAACTGCGGCGCGGTCGTGCGCATCGTGCCGTACGTCGTCAGCACGAAGCCGTCCTCGAGGTCGTCGAGCGTGCGGTCCGGGCCGTGGAAGCGGCGGACGGGGACGCCGGGCGCGAACCGGGTGATCTCCCGCTGCCAGTTGCCCAGCAGGGAGGCCGGGCAGATCACCAGGGTGGGCTCGGTGCGGGCCCGCTTGAGGTGCAGGGCGATGACGGTGATCGTCTTGCCCAGCCCCATGTCGTCCGCGAGGCAGCCGCCGAGGCCGAGGGAGGTCATGAGGTCCAGCCAGGCCAGGCCGCGCAGTTGGTAGTCGCGGAGGGTGGCCCGCAGATCCGGGGGTGGTTCGGCGGGGCGCACTCCTGCCGTCAGCCGCTCACGGAGGGCGGCGAGCGCGCCGACCGGCACCGCCTCGACCGTCTCGCCCTCCACCTCCGCGCTGCCGGTCAGGGCCACGGAGAGCGCGTCGACGGGGTCCAGCAGGCCCAGTTCGCGTTTGCGGGCCTTGCGGACGAGGGCGGGGTCGACCAGGACCCAGCGGTCCCGCAGCCGTACGACCGGGCGGTGGGCCTCGGCGAGGGCGTCCATCTCCGCCTCGCTGAGGGGATCGCCGCCGAGCGCCAACTGCCAGCGGAACTGCAGCAGTTCCTCGCTCTCGAAAAAGCCGGTGCCGTCGGTCGCCGAGCCCGGCGCGGACCGTACGACCGCTGCCGCGGACAGGTCCTGGGCGAGGTCGCGGGGCCAGTGCACGGCGACCCCGGCGGCCGCGAGCCGGGTGGCGGCCACGCCGAGCAGATCGCCCAGCTCGTCGTCGTACAGCGCCAGGACGTCGGGCACGTCCTGCTCGGCCAGGCGGTCGAGCGGCGGCCAGATCCGGGCCGCACGGCGCACGGCGAGGGCCGCGTCCACGCGGGCGCGGGGGCCGAACACCACGTCCGCCTCGCCCGCCCACAGGGCCGCCGCGTCGACGACCATGGTGGGGTCGGCGAGGCTGTGCACCTGGACGATCGCGGCGCCCGCCCTGCGCACGCCCTCGTCGTCGTCGAACAGTTCGTACGCCGACAGATCGAGGCGGAGCGAGATGCGCACGCCCGCGTCCATGCCGGCGGCGACCTCCGCCGCCCACTCCTGGGCGGCGGGCAGGCGCTGGGGCCGGCGGTCCGCGAAGGGCCTGCCGGAGACATGCGGTGCGGCGGGGGTGCGGGGCAGGGTGTCGGCGACCGCGTCCAGGAAGGAACGCATCAGCGCCTCCGGCTCGGGCAGCCGCAGCGGGCCGGGGCCGGGCAGCGGGACCGCGTGTCCCTCGGAGGGCAGCGCGGCGGCGACCGCGCGGAGATGCGCGATGTCGTCCGGGTCCAGCGGCCCGGCCCGCCAGGCGTCGTGGCCGGTGGCCGTCAGTCCGGGCAGCAGACGGCCGCGCGCGGTCAGCCGCAGGGCGTGCAGGGCGGCCGCGCCCCAGCAGGCGGTGGCGGGGTGGGCGGCCGGGTCGCGCCGGGCGCGGACGAGGAGGGGCAGGGCCTCGCCGACCGGCAGGGTCAGGGCGGGGGTGGTCCGGCGTCGTACGCCCGCGCCGTGCCGTCGTACGACCGTGAGCTCGGTGTCCTCGGCGGGCAGGAGGCCGCCGTCGGGGTCCCAGAAGGCGACGCGGCCGTCCCGGGGCAGGGGCGCGGGCAGGAAGACCGCCGCGAGCCGGACGGGGACCGACGCCCCCGCGTCCCCCCGCTCCCGCTCGGCCACCGCAGCCGTCGCACGCATACGACCTGTCACCTCCCGCCCGTGTGTCGGATCAGACGTCTTCGACTCTACGGGCGGGCTCTGACAATCGGCCCCGGCGACCCCGCCGGGGCCGCCCTCGCTACGGAACGGTGCGGGAGACGACGTAGAAGAACGGGTTGCGCGCGTTGGCCAGGTTCACCACGACGTCCTGCGTGGGCTTGGGGCTCTTCTGCTTGTGGGTGAGGCCGTACCAGGGGCCGGGGCGGGTGAAGTTCCAGCCGGTGATCTTCTGGTCGCGGGCGCTGATCGTGATGTCGTCCTTCTTCAGATCGGCGCGGGTGACGCCCATGTCGTGGAGGAAGACGTCGAGGTTGCGCAGGGGCGTCTGGAACTGGACGTAGAGCCGGCTGGTCTTCCAGTTGTTGGTCTCGTAGGAGGCGACCATGCCCGAGGGGTGCGGCATCGGCACCTGGTAGAGGCGGCGCTGCACCTTCGACGGCCAGTCCCTGGTGAGGCCGGTCGCCGCGTACTTGGCCTCCTTGTCCTTGCCGCTGTCGCGGCTCTGGGCCGCGGAGATCACCAGATAGCCGGCCGGGACGCCGATGAGCAGCCCGATGATGAGCAGCGTCAGCGCCCGTCGACGGATCTTGTGACCGCGCGCCTCGGCCGACCGGGACGGCTCGCCCGGGGTCGCGCCCTGCTGCGCCAGGGATGCGGTCATGCGGTGTCCCGGGTGGAGCGTCGGGCCTGGGTGTAGCGCGCGTAACGCTCGTACCGCTCGACCCGGCGCCGGTTGGCGCGGCGGAAGCGGCGGGCGACCAGCCGGGCGAGGTCGGCGGCGCCCACCATGCCGGCCTCGGGGCCGAGCTGGGCGCGCACGATCCGGGCCTCGGGGCGGTAGCCGCGGCCGGTGAGCTGCCGCTTGAAGGCGTCGCGCGCGGGGGCGATGAGCAGGTCGTCGGCCGCGCTGACGCCGCCGCCGATCACGAAGCAGGACGGGTCGAGGGCCGCGGCGAGGTTGGCGATGCCGACGCCGAGCCACTGACCGATGTCCTGCAGCAGCTCGACGCACATCGCGTCGCCCTCGCGGGCCAGCTCCGTGATCATCGGGCCGGTGATGTCGCCGATCTGACCCTTGACGTGCTCGATGATCCCGTACGCCACCGGGGAGTCCGCGGCGGCCAGCTCCTTGGCCTCCCGCACCAGGGCGTTGCCGGAGCTGTACTGCTCCCAGCAACCGCGGTTGCCGCACGGGCATCGGTGACCGCCCGGCACGACCTGCATATGGCCGAACTCGCCGGCGACGCCGTACTTGCCGCGCTTGACCTGGCCGTCCTCCAGTATGGCGCCGCCGATGCCGGTACCCAGGGTGATCATGACCAGGTGGTCCTCGCCCCGGCCGGCACCGAAGCGCCATTCGGCCCAGGCGGCGGAGTTGGCGTCGTTGTCCACCAGGACGGGCACGGCGAGCCGGCCCGCGAGGCGGTCGCGCAGTGGCTCGTTGCGCCAGGACAGGTGCGGGGCGAACAGGACGCGGTTGCGGTCGGCGTCCACCCAGCCGGCCGCGCCGATGCCGACGGCGTGCACGTCGTGGCGGTCGGAGAGGTCCAGGACCAGCTCGACGATGGTGTCCTCGACGACCTTGGGGCTCTTGGACTTGTCCGGCGTCTCCGTGCGGAGCTTCTCCAGGATGTTGCCGTCGGCGTCCACGACGCCGGCCATCACCTTGGTGCCGCCGATGTCGATGCCGACGGTGGGGACCCGGGGAGCGGTCAGGTGCGACCGGCGTTCCCGGGTGCCGACGGTGCGCAGTGCGGGGGCGCGGCGGGAACCTATGGGGGCGGTGAAGTTGCCGTAGGTGCTCATCAAGGCCCGATTGTGCCGCACGCCCACGGTGGGCGCCGAACGGGGAGCCGCACATAGGTGCGGCCCGCGCGCTACGGAGTGATCCGGTTGCCCTCGCATTGCGACATACCCGGACCCTCCCCCGGGCCCCTCAGGACCGTACGAGCAGCTGGAACTCGAAGGAGTAGCGGGACGGGCGGTAGGTGTGCGTGCCGTACTCGACCGCTCTGCCCGTGTCGTCGAACGTGACGCGCTGCATGGTGAGCAGCGGTGCCCCCTCCTGTTCACCGAGGCGGTCGGCCTCGGCGGACGTCGCTCCGCGGGCGCCGATGGTCTGGCGGGCGCTGTGCAGGGTGATGCCCACGGCGCGCATCATGCGGTACAGGCCGGTGGACTCCAGCTGGGCCGTGTCCAGGTCGAGCAGGCCCGGCGGGATGAAGTTGCACAGGTGCGCCATCGGTTCGCCGTGCGCGAGACGGAGGCGTTCGACGCGGTGCACGTCGCTGTCCTCGGCGACACCGAGTGCGGCGGCGACCTCGGCGGTGGCCGGGACGACCGTGTTGACCAGGACCTTCGTCGCGGGGCGCTGGCCGGCCGCCTCCAGGTCGTCGTACAGGCTGGAGAGCTCCAGGGGGCGCTTGACCTGGCTGTGCACGACCTGGGTGCCGACGCCGCGGCGGCGCACCAGGAGGCCCTTGTCGACGAGCGACTGGATGGCCTGACGGACGGTGGGCCGGGACAGGCCGAGCCGTGCGGCCAGCTCGATCTCGTTGCCCAGCAGGCTGCCGGGGGTGAGCGAGCCGTGCTCGATCGCCGCCTCCAGCTGCTGCGACAGCTGGAAGTACAGCGGCACGGGAGAGCTGCGGTCCACACTGAGCTCGAGCGACACGGTCGGGTCCGTTTCTGGTTTCGGCACGGGCCGAGCGTAGCTCCAGGCGTTGTTGACGGGAAGTTGTGTAGTTCGATTGTCCGGACATATGCATTGACAGCACCCGGCTCGGAGCCCCACTTTTGTTCTCATGCGCATCGGGGTCATCGGGACGGGCCGCATCGGCACGATTCATGCGAACACGCTCAGCCGCCACCGGGAGGTGGGCTCGCTGATCCTCACGGACGTGGATCCGGCGCGGGCCCAGGAGCTCGCGAACCGGCTCGGGGAGACGGCGGCGCCGGGAGTGGACGAGATCTTCCGGTGGGGCGTCGACGCCGTGGTGATCACCACGGCCACGGCGGCCCACGCCGAACTGATCGGTCGGGCAGCACGCTCCGGGCTCCCGGTGTTCTGCGAGAAGCCCATCGCCCTGGATCTGCCCGGCACCTTAAGCGCGATCGCCGAGGTGGAATCCGCCGGAACCATTCTGCAGATGGGGTTCCAGCGCCGCTTCGACACGGGCTACACGGGCGCCCGGGACGCGGTGCGCTCGGGCCGGCTCGGGCGGCTGCACACCGTACGGGCACTGACGTCCGACCAGGCCCCGCCGCCGCCCTCGTGGCTGCCGCTGTCCGGCGGGCTGTACCGGGACACGCTGATCCACGACTTCGACGTCCTGCGCTGGGTGACCGGGCACGAGGTGGTCGACGTGTACGCGGCCGGGTCAGACGCCGGGCCCGCGATGTTCCGGGAGGCGGGCGACATCGACACCGGCGCGGCGCTGCTGACCCTGGACGACGGCACCCTCGCCACCGCCACGGCGACGCGGATGAACGGCGCCGGGTACGACGTACGGATGGAGCTGGCCGGGGAACTGGACCAGATCGTGGTCGGGCTGGACGACCGTACGCCGATCGCGTCCACCGAGCCGACCGGGCCGCCGGCCGCGGACAAGCCGTGGTCGGGGTTCCTGGAGCGCTTCGGGCCCGCCTACGAGGCTGAGCTGTCCGCCTTCGTCGAGGTGGTCCTGGGCCACCGGGCCAACCCCTGTGACGGCCGCGAGGCCCTGCAGGCCCTGCGGATCGCCGAGGCCTGCGAGATCTCCCGACGAGAGCGCAGGCCGGTGGCGCTGGCGGAGATCCCGGGCCGGGTGGAGTCGGCCTTCCGGTGAACGCGTTCCGGCGAGCGGGCTGGGACGGGCACCTTCCGGTGAACGGCCTCGGGGGAGAGCCCCCTCGGGTGAGCGCCCGCCGGCAAACGGCCTCGGCGTGCGCCTTTCGGCGAGCGGCCTCGGGTGAACGGCCCTGGGTGAACGCCTTCTGCTGAGCGCCCTGAGGGGAACGCCCTCGCGTGAACGCCTGCCGGTGAGCACCCTGGGCTCAAGCGCCTGCCGGCGAACCCCGCCGACGACCACCCTCGGCCGAGCGCCTCCGGCAAGAACCCTCGGCTGAGCCTCGCCAGTGAGCACCCGCCGACGAACACCCTCATGTGAACGCCTGCCGGCGAGCACCCTGAGCTCAAGCGCCTGCCGGCGAACCCCGCCGACGACCACCCTCGGCCGAGCGCTCCGGCAAGCGCCCTCCGGTGAGCACCCGCCGACGAACACCCTCATGTGAACGCCTGCCGGCGAGCACCCTGAGCTCAAGCGCCTGCCGGCGAACCCCGCCGACGACCACCCTCGGCCGAGCGCCTGCGGCAAGCGCCCTCCGGTGAGTGGCGGCGGAGGCGTCACCAGCGCACCGGCAGGCTGCGCACCCCCCGCATCAGCGTCCCCGGCAGCCAGTCGCCGGGCGGGCCGTCCGCGGCCAGGGCCGGGGCGCGCTCCAGCAGGGTGCGTATCGCCGTACGGGCCTCCAGGCGGGCCAGGGGGGCGCCTAGGCAGTAGTGGACGCCGTGGCCGAAGGCGAGGTGGCCGCGGGTGTCGCGGCGCGGGTCGAAGCGGTCGGGGTCGGGATAGCGGCCGGCATCCCGGTCTGCGGCGGTGAGGCCGACCATGACCGCGTCGCCCCGCACGATCTTCGTGCCGGCGATCTCCAGGGTCTCGGCGGCGAACCGGAAGGTCGCGTTCTCCACCGGTCCCTCCCAGCGCAGCGTCTCTTCCACGACACCGTCCACCAGGTCCATGTCGGCACGCAGGGCGGCGAGTTGGTCCGGGTGGGTGAGCAGGGCGTGGACGGCGTTGGTGATGAGGTTGACCGTCGTCTCGTGCCCGGCGATGAGCAACACGAAGGCCATGCCGCGCAGTTCGCCCGCCGAGAGCCGGTCGCCGTCCTCGGCGGTGGTGCGGATCAGGTCGCTGAGCAGGTCGCCGCTCGGGCCGGCGCAGCGCTTGTCCTCGATCAGCTCGGTGAGGTACTCGGCGAGCCGGACGAACGCGGCGTGCTCACTGGCGGAGTCGGTCGGCGCGACCGCCTCGGTGGAGATCTTCCGGAACTCCGAGCGGTCCATCTCGGGCACGCCCAGCAGCTCACAGATCACGGTGATGGGCAGCGGGTAGGACAGCGACTCGACCAGGTCGGCGCGCCCACGCGGGAGCATCGCGTCGAGCAGGTCGTCGGTGATCTCCTGGATCCTGGGCCGCAATTGCTCCACGCGGCGCATGGTGAAGGCGCGGGAGACCAGGGAGCGCAGCCGGGTGTGCTGGGGCGGGTCGGTGCCCAGCAGGTACTTGCCGATCAGCTCCTCGTCCAGGAACAGCATGCCGATCTTGCTGCCGTCCTTCGACAGCCGCGGGTCGGCGAGCGCGGCGCGTGCCTCCTCGTACCCGACGACGAGCCAGGTCTCGTGATGGGCGTCCACGCCCGGCAGCCGGACGCGGTGCACGGGGCCGCGCTCGCGCAGGCGCGCGTAGACGGGGTGCGGGTCGGCGCGGAAGGCGTCACCGAACTCCCCCAGGTCGATCAACTGCGCCATGCTCTTCCCTGCCCTCCCCCGTCCGGTTTTCTTCCGGTACCCGGACAACGCACGGCGACCGCCGTCAGTGCCCGTCGCCGCCGGTTTCCTCCAGGAGCCCCGCGTCGTAGGCCAACAGGGCGATCTGGACCCGGTTGTTGAGGTCGAGCTTGGCCAGGATGCGGGAGACATGGGTCTTCACGGTGGCGACGCTCATGAACAGCTCCGCGGCGATCTCGGCGTTGGCGAGGCCGCGGCCGACCGCGACAGCGACCTCGCGTTCGCGGTCGTTGAGGAGCGCGATGCGCGCGCGGGCGCGCGTGCGGCGCATGTCGGCGGCGTTGCCCACGGCGTGTTCGACCAGCTGGCGGGTGACGGTCGGCGACAGCACCGGGTCGCCGGTCGCGACCCGGCGCACCGCGTCGACGATCTCGGCGGGCGGGGTGTCCTTGAGGACGAACCCGGCGGCACCCGCGCGCAGGGCGCGCAGCACCTGCTCGTCGGCATGGAAGGTGGTGAGGACCACGATCTGCGGGGCGTCCTTGCGGGCCCGCAGCCGTTCGGTGGCCGTGAGCCCGTCGACCGACGGCATCCGGATGTCCATGAGGACGACGTCCGGGCGGGTGCGGTCGACGAGCGCCTCGACCTCGCTTCCGTCGGCGGCCTCGCCGACGATCTCGATGTCGTCGGCACCGCCCATCATCAGGGACAGGCCGGCCCGTACCAGGGGGTCGTCGTCGACGAGCAGCAGTCTGATCGCAGTCATGGGGCTTACGTAACCAGATCCGCCACCGGCTCATCGCGTGAAGTCATGCCCAGGGCAGCCATGCCCGCACCTGGAACCCGCCGTCCTCCCGCCCCCCGTGCTCCAGCCGGCCCCCGGCCAGCGTGGCCCGCTCCGTCAGTCCGATCAGGCCCTGCCCGGAGCCGGGGACGGACGGGACGTCCCCCTCGGGGGCGGGGTTGCCCACGGTCACGACCAGGCCGTCTCCGGGGGCGCCCTCGACCTCGACGGTGACCTCCGTGCCGGGGGCGTGCTTGCGGGCGTTGGTGAGACCCTCCTGGGCGATGCGGTAGGCGGTGCGGCCGACGGAGGCGGGCACGGCGGCCGGGTCGGCGACCTTGCCGGCCAGGGTGACCTTCATGCCGGCCTCACGGGACTCGGCGACCAGCGCGTCGAGCGCGGCCAGCGTCGGCTGGGGACGTCCCGCCTCGTCGGACTCGCCGGCGCGCAGCACGCCGATGATCTCCCGCAGGTCCTGCAGTGCCTCGTGGGCGCTCTCCCGGATGACGCCGGCCGCCCGCGCGATCTCCTCGCGGGGCGCGTCGGGGCGGAACTCCAGGGCGCCCGCGTGGACGCTCAGCAGCGTCAGCCGGTGCGCGAGGACGTCGTGCATCTCCCGGGCGATGGCCTCCCGGGCCAGCCGCTGCGCCTGCTCGGCGCGCAGTCGGGCCTCCGTCTCCGCACGCCGGGCCCGGTCCCGCAGGCTGACCATGAGCTGCCGTTTGGACCGTACGAACATGCCCCAGCCGATCACCGTGAGGGTGAGCAGCTCGGTGAAGGCGACCGCTCCGGCGTACGGCAGGTCGGGGTCGGGGCGCATCCAGAAGAACAGCGGGAGCAGCGCCAGCTGGATGCCGCCTATCCAGCCGACGTACCGCAAGGGCCGGTGCACGGCGAGGGTGAACAGGGCGATCATGGCCGCGCCGCCCGCCGTGTTCGACAGCAGGCCGACGGGGATCATGGCGACGGCCAGCCCGAGCGGCCAGCGGCGGCGCACCCAGACCGCGCCGCAGGCGAGGGCGCCGAGCAGCTGGTCGAGGACGGCCAGGGAGTGCGGGGTGTGCTGGTCGTGGGAGAGGGTGTCCGAGGCCGCCAGACCGATGACGACCGCGAGCAGGAAGCAGGTGAAGTCGACGACCCAGTCGCGGGCGGTGCGCCGGGGCCGCCCTGAGCGCCCCCTCCGCCCGGCGTCGGGGTCGAGTTCATGGAGGACGGCGGACGGAAACAGCCATCCGCGCCCCACGATCCGCGCCGGTTTGTCATCGCTCACGGTCGGCAAATCTACGCAGCCGGGACGCCGCGCACCCCTCCGTACGGGCGATCGCCGACCAAAGTCGCGCCGCCGCAGGCTTTTGGCGCACGCGGGCCCGCGAGGGGGTACTTCGGTCGGACATGCCTCGCCCCGCGGCCGATGTGTGTGGGGGGACCGCGGGGCGAGGGTCGTGCCATGAAACGGCTACTGGAGGTTCTCGGTTTTCTCGCGCTGGTGCAGGGTGTGCTGGGCCTGGTGGACGAGTTCACCCACTGGCATGCGGGCCTCGTGCGGCGGCTCGGCTTCCTCGACGGCTACGGGGTCTATGCGAGCGTCGCCCTGCTGGTCCTGGCGTTCGCGCTGTTCGCCGCGGCGGAGAGCCGGAAGTCCGGCTGACTCAGCAGCCGAAGTCGATCAGGTCGAACGTGGCGTAGTGGTCGGAGGTGTAGTAGTCCTCCTGGTACTCCTCACCGGTCACGATACGGCGGGCCCCGCGCGTGGAGGAGCCGGGCGTCCTGACCGTGTACTCGTGGTAGTACCCGGACGGCCGGCTGGGCAGGACGTGCTCCTGATTGCGGAAGACGACGCCGTCCTGCGAGTACGGGAAGGGGCCGCCGGAGGCGATCAGGTCGAGCGTGTCGTACGCCTGGGAGGGCAGGTCGCCGTAGCAGATGCTGCCGACGGCGGCGGCCGCCGGCGTGGCGGTGACGGCGCCGCCGACGAGGAGGGCGGACACGAGAGCGGCTGCGGCACCGATGCGAGTGGCGCGTGGGGGGATCCTCATGCCCTCATGATGACGCGCGTAGACAGTGGCATGTCAATGACAACTCCGCGGATTTTGCCGTGGCGTCCGATGAGTTTTCCGCGCGTTAACGTGGGGCCGCGTGTCGCCACACGGTCCCCACACGGCGTGCGGTCAGGCGTTCTCCGGAAGCTCGTAGGAGCCGTACTCGGGGCGGCCGGCCGCGTCGTACGTCTGGATGGAGACCCCGGCGGGGGTGACACGTCCGCCGGTGCGGCGGAACCGCGTCGGCACGGAGCCCTCCGGGAAGAGGCGCAGGCCGGAGCCGAGGACCACCGGGAACGTCGCCAGGTGGACGGTGTCGAGCACGTCGAGTGAGAGCAGGGAGCGCACGAGGGCGCCGCTGCCGTGCACCTGGATCTCGCCGTCGGTGCGCTCCTTGAGCGCGGTGACCTCCTTGACGAGGTCGCCGCCGAGCACGGTGGTGCCGGACCACGAGGGGTCGGTGAGGGTGGCCGAGGGGACGTACTTCGGCAGGGCGTTCAGCTGGGCTGCGACGCGGTTGGCCGGATCGGTCACCTTCGGCCAGTACCCGGCGAAGATGTCGTACGTACGGCGGCCGAGGAGGAACGCCGAGGGGCGTTCGAAGACCTCGCCGATGAACTCTCCGAAGCCTTCGTCGCCGTAGACGAAGCTCCAGCCGCCGTGCTCGAAGCCGCCCCGGGTGTCCTCCTGCGGGCCGCCCGGGCCCTGGTAGACGCCGTCGAGGGTGACGAAGATGGTGGAGACGAGCTTGCCCATGTCGGGTGCCTGCTTCCTTCCGCGGGGTCTGTTGTCATCACCTCAGACCCCGCGGCGCCCCGCAACTCATCGCTCACGCGCGGGTGTACGGCGGCTCAGCCGGCGTTCGTCGAGAAGAGGCCGCCCGTCGGACCCTGCTTGTCGCCGCCCTGGGCCTTCCTCAGGGCGTTGGCCAGGCTCTCGATGGTCAGGGACTGGAGGATGACGCGGCCGTTGCCCTCCAGGGTGGCCAGTGAAAGGCCCTCGCCGCCGAAGACGGCGTTCATCATGCCCTGGCGGTTGAGGCCTCCGACGCGCTGGACGCCGTACTGGATGCCCTCCTCGAAGGCGACGACGCAGCCGGTGTCGACCTCGATGCGGCCGCCGAAGTCGGCCGGGTTGAGGTCGATGAAGTTGCCGGCACCGGCGATGATCACCGTGCCGCGGCCGGTGAACTTCTCCAGGATGAAGCCCTCGCCGCCGCTCATGCCGGTGCGGCCGCCCTGGAAGGCGATGCCGAAGTCGACGGTGGACTCCGCGGCCACGAAGGCGTCCTTCTCGGCGAACCACGCGCGTGTGCCGTCGAGTTCCAGGGCGCGCATCTCGCCGGGGAGCACGCCCGCGAAGCCGACCGTGCCCTCGCCGGCCTGCGCGCTGAAGTACTGGAAGGCCATCGACTCGCCCGCGAGCATGCGCTGGCCGACCTGCATGGCGGTGCCCATGGCCTGGCGCAGCATGCCGCCCATGCCGCCGCCTCCGCCCTGCTGCTGGCCGCCGCTGTTCGACGGGCCCGACAGACGGGTCTCCATGGTCACGTTCACCGTCTTGAACAGGAACTTTCCGGCCTCGCAGTAGACGGTCTGGCCGGGCTGCAGGTTGATGACCGCCATCTGCATGGCGTTGCCGACGATCTCTTGCTGAAGGGTCACGTGGAAAGAACGCCAGAAGTGCCGGGAAGAGTTCCGGCCGGTCCGGGTGGCCCGAGGTCGGTGTCCGACGGCCGCCAGCGCGGGCGCGCCACGGCCGCTGGGATGGACCCATGACAACGCTGACAACGACTTACGGGACGCTGCACGGCAAGGTGGCGCTGGTCACCGGCGGCAGCCGCGGAATCGGCGCGGCGACGGCGGTTCGGCTCGCGCGGGAGGGCGCGGACGTGGCGCTCACCTATGTGAACGGCAAGGAGGCGGCCGAGGACGTCGTACGGCGCGCCGAGGCGCTGGGGCGGCGGGCCACGGCCCTGCGCGCGGACGCCGGGGACGCGGGCGAGGCGTCCGGGGCGGTGGAGCGTGCGGCCGAGGCGCTGGGCGGGCTGGACGTGCTCGTGAACAACGCGGGCGTGGGGGTGCTCGGGCCCTTGGAGGGCCTCTCGCTCACGGACGTCGACCGGGTGCTGGCCGTGAACGTGCGCGGGGTGTTCCTGACCTCGCAGGCCGCGGCCGCGTGGATGCCGTCGGGCGGGCGGATCATCACGATCGGGACGTGCATGGCGCAGCGGGTGCCGGGGCCCGGCGGGACGCTCTACGCGACCAGCAAGTCGGCCCTCGTCGGCCTGACGAAGGCGCTCGCGCGGGAGCTGGGCGGGCGCGGGATCACGGCGAACATCGTGCATCCCGGACCGACCGACACCGACATGAACCCGGCGGACGGACCCTACGCGGCGGGTCAGGCGGAGATGACGGCCGTGGGGCGGTTCGGCACGGCGGAGGAGGTGGCGTCGATGGTCGCGTATCTGGCGGGGGCGGAGTACGTCACCGGGGCGGAGTTCGCCGTGGACGGAGGGCACGCGGCGTGAACCACGAGTGAGGCGCAACGCTGATCCGGCGCGCCCCACGCGCGTACGGGCCGCGGTCGCCCGGGCGCGCGGCCGGGCACGCGACGTGCCCCACGCGTGGGGCACAACGGTGATCCGGCGCGCCCCACGCGCGTACGGGCCGCGGTCGCCCGGGCGTGCTGCGCACGGCTCACCCGGGCATGCGGCGCGCGGGGCACCCGGGCATGCGGCGCGCGGGGCACCCGGGCATACGGCGCGCGGGTCGCCCGGACGCGCTGCGCACGCGTCATCCCGGCGCGCGGTCGCCCGGCGCGCCCCCGGCGCGTGTCAGCCGCCCAGTTCCTGGTGCCGTGCCGACAGGTCCGACGCTCCCTGGGCTGTCAGGGAACCGAACAGCCGCAGCCGGGAGATGCCCCCGTCGGGGTAGATGTCCACGCGCGCGTGCGTGCCGGTCGCCGGGGCCGGGAGGACGAAGCGGTGGTTGGTGTCGGGCTGGAGGCGGGTGCGCGGGAGGATCTCCGTCCAGTCGCCGCGCTCGCCGTCCTTGACGGACACCGACGCCCAGCCGGCGCTGTTGCCCTTCAGATACGCCGTGTCGATCTCCAGGGCGCGGATGTGGGCCTGCGCGGCCAGCCGGTAGCGGATCCAGTCGTTGCCCCGGTCACGGCGTCGGCGGGTCTCCCAGCCGTCGTCCATCTTGCGGGAGCGGCCGGGCTGGATGGTGTTGGTGGCCGGCGAGTAGAAGAGGTTCGAGGCGTCCTCGACCCGGCCGCCGTTCTCCAGGGCGACGACGTCGAAGGTGCCGAGGGCCGCCAGCCACGTCGGATCGGGCACGACCTCGCCGTACACCCGCAGGCGGGCGATGCCTCCGTCGGGGTGCTGGTTGACCCGCAGGTGCGTGAAGCGCTGCTCGACCAGGACGGCGAAGCCGTTCGCCGCGTGGCCGCCGACCGGGGTGCGCGGGACGAGGGCCGTCCACTTCACGTCGTCGCCGAGGAGCTCCTCCGGGGAGGGTGAACCGGGCACGGAGGTGCCCTCCACCGACACCGCCTGCGGGTAGTTGCCGCGGAAGTGGGCCGTGTCGACGACGATGCCCCGGATCACCCCGGGCGCGCCGAGGCGGACCAGGGCCCAGTCGTGGTCCTCGGCCGTCGGCCACGGGTGCCCGGCGCTCGCGCCGCGGCGGCGCCGGGTCTCCCAGCCGTCCATGATCTTGCCCTTGTGCCCGAAGTGCTCGGGGTCGAACTCGGCCGGCCCGGGCACCAGGAGGTTCTCCCGCTGGGCGAAGAACTCGTCGTTGGCGGTGATGACACCGGCGCCGAGCTGCCGGTCGGCGAGGTTGGCGTACTGGGTGAAGGGGAAGTCGGCGGTGCGGTAGTCCGCGTACGGGTCGCCGCCGCCGTAGGGGTTCGCGTCGCCGGTGAAGCTGGGGATCGCCGTCACGGGGTGTGTGCCTTTCGGGAGTCGGCCGCTGCGGGTGCGGAGGAGGTCAGGGGGTGCGGGTGAGCAGGCGGCCCTTCGGCGCGGTGAACTCGCCGTTCGCCACGATGCGTTCGCCGCGCAGCCAGGTCGACCGCACGACGCCGTACAGGGTCCTGCCCGCGTACGCCGTCACACGGTTGCGGTGCTGGAGGGCCGCCGGGTCGACGGTGAAGGTCTCGTCGGGGGCGAGGACGGCGAAGTCGGCGTCGTGACCGGGGGCGATGGCGCCCTTGCGCCCGTCCAGGCCGACCAGTTCCGAGGTCCGCGTGGACATCCAGCGGACCACGTCCTCCAACGAACGGCCACGCGCCCGGGCCGCCGTCCAGACCGCGGACAGGCTCAGCTGCAGGCCGGAGATGCCGCCCCAGGCGGTCGCGAAGTCGTCCGTCTTGAGGTCGGCCGTCGACGGGGAGTGGTCGGTGACCACGCAGTCGATCGTCCCGTCGGCCAGCGCCTGCCACAGCAGCTCCTGGTTGGCGGACTCGCGGATGGGCGGGCAGCACTTGAACTCGCTGGCGCCGTCCGGGACTTCCTCCGCGGTGAGGGTCAGATAGTGCGGGCAGGTCTCGACGGTGACGCGGACGCCCTCCGCCTTCGCCTCGGCGATCAGCGGCAGCGCGTCGCTCGACGACAGGTGCAGTACGTGCACGCGCGCGTGGAGGCGTTTCGCCTGGGCGATGAGCTGCGCGATCGCCGTGTCCTCGGCGTGGCGCGGGCGGGAGGCCAGGAAGTCGGCGTAGCGGGGGCCGCCCTGCTGTGGTGCGGCTTCCAGGTGGTGCGGGTCCTCGGCGTGCACGATCAGCAGGCCGCCGAAGGAGGAGATCTCGGCCAGGGACCGGGCGAGCCGGTCCTGGTCGAGGTGCGGGAACTCGTCCACGCCGGACGGGGACAGGAACGCCTTGAAGCCGAAGACGCCGGCCTCGTGCAGCGGGCGGAGGTCCTTGACGTTGTCCGGCAGGGCACCGCCCCAGAAGCCGACGTCGATGTGCGCCTTGTCGGCGGCGACCGCCTGCTTGGTGCGGAGGTGGTCGACCGTCGTGGTCGGCGGGAGGGAGTTGAGCGGCATGTCGACGAGAGTGGTGATGCCGCCTGCCGCCGCCGCGCGCGTGGCGGTCCAGAAGCCCTCCCACTCGGTGCGGCCGGGGTCGTTGACGTGCACGTGCGTGTCGACGAGGCCGGGCAGCAGGGCGTCGTCGCCCAGGTCCTCCAGGCGGGCCCCCTCCGGCACGGCAGCGTCGTACGCCCGTACGGCCGTGATCCTGCCCCCGGCGACCGCGACCGAGGCGGCCCGTGTTCCCTCCGGGGTGATGACGCGCGTCGAGCGCAGCACCAGTTCAGCGTCGGACACCCGGACCCCTCTCAGCCGCCGTTAACTTCCGCGTAACGGAATTCAACTTTCTGTTGAAGGAGTCTTCACTCCCGCCCCCGCGCCGTCAAGGGCACACTGACGGGCGGGGCTTTCCCGGCGGCCACTCTGGACGTTTCCACAAAGCGGAATTAGGCTTCCATCAGGCAGAACGTAGCTATGCACCAGCGGGGAGTCAACCGACCGACGGGTAGGCTTCTGCCTCCCGCCAGTCCCGAAAGGAACGCGCCGTGCCGACGTCCAGCGCCAGCACCACCGACTCCGCCAGGTCCAACGGCGGGGGTGTCCAGTCCCTCGAGCGCGCCTTCGATCTGCTCGAGCGGATGGCCGACGCGGGCGGCGAGGTCGGCCTGAGCGAGCTCTCCGCGAGCAGCGGGCTGCCGCTGCCCACCATCCACCGTCTGATGCGCACCCTCGTGGCCTGCGGTTACGTCCGGCAGCAGCCGAATCGCCGGTATGCGCTCGGCCCCCGCCTGATCCGCCTCGGCGAGTCCGCGTCCCGTCTGCTCGGCACCTGGGCGCGGCCCTATCTGGCCCGACTGGTGGAGGAGACCGGCGAGACGGCGAACATGGCACTGCTGGACGGCGACGAGATCGTGTACGTCGCCCAGGTGCCGTCCAAGCACTCGATGCGCATGTTCACGGAGGTCGGCCGCCGGGTGCTGCCGCACTCGACGGGGGTGGGCAAGGCCCTGCTGGCCAACACCCCGGACGACGAGGTGCGCGCCCTGCTGGCCCGTACCGGCATGCCGGCCGCGACGGACAGGACGATCACCACGCCGGAGGGATTCCTGGCGGCACTGGAGGACGTCCGCCGGCAGGGGTACGCGATCGACGACAACGAGCAGGAGGTCGGGGTGCGCTGCCTCGCGGTCTCCGTGCCCGACTCCCCCACCGCCGCCGCCATTTCGATCTCCGGGCCCGCGGGGCGGGTCACGGAGTCGGCGACCGAGCGGATCGTGCCGGTGCTCCAGCAGGTGGCCGGCGAACTCTCACAGACACTGGCCAGCCAGAACCCGGCGTGACGCCCCGCCGGCACCGACCGGGCGGCCGCACCGACCGGTGAGTGGGTCAGGACCTGGGTTCCCCGAACAGCTCCACCGCGTTGCGGACCTCCCTCAGGCCCCGGGACAGGGCGCTCACCGAGCCGATCGCGCCCGCTATCAGCAGCAACGAGCTGCGCAGGCGGGGGACTTCGGGAGTGCCGTAGGTGACCATGGCGGCAAGGGCGGCGAGTTCGTCCTCGGCGATGGCACGGTCGGGGAACTCCGCCGGATGCGCGGCCAGTTCACGGCGCAACCGGGAGACCGCGGTCCGCAGTCCCGCCACTCTCGGGTCCTCGTCACTGCCGGTCACTGGCCTCTGCCCCAAGCTCCGCAACACAGCTCTCCCCCCTCGCACGCCCTCGTGCGCCGTCATGTGGTGATCCCGCCGCGCACCCCCTGTGGCGTTGGTCGGGCGCCGGGGGACGCGGGTCAGTAAACGCCACCCGATGCCCGGCGCGCCACCGTGCGGACCGAAATTCAGCCCCCGGAAACCAGGCACTCGCCCCGATGTCAGGTATGCAGGAGGCATGAGGGACGGACAGGGGAACGTGGCCGGACTGCTGCTCGCCGCGGGGGGCGGCCGGCGCCTCGGCGGGCGGCCCAAGGCGCTGCTGGAGCACCGCGGGCGGCCGCTGGTGGAACATGCGGTGGGCGTGCTGCGAGCGGCCGGGTGCGAGGGGGTCCATGTGGTGCTCGGGGCCGCCGCGGAAGAGGTGCGCGAGCGGGCGCGACTGGAGGGGTGCGTGCTCGTCGAGAACCCCGGCTGGGCCGACGGCATGGGGTCGTCGTTGCGGGCCGGGCTGGACTCGCTCGCCGGCACGGGGGCGCGGGGCGCGCTCGTCTCGCTCGTCGACCAGCCCGGCATCGGGCCGCAGGCCGTGCGGCGGGTGCTCGCGGGCTTCGCGGGCGAGGACTCGCTCGTCTCCGCCGCCTACGACGGCGTACGCGGGCACCCGGTCCTCTTCGGCGCCGCGCACTGGGCGGGGATCGCGGCGACTGCGACCGGCGACCGGGGGGCACGCGCCTATCTGAAGGAGCACCAGGAGGCGATCACGCTCGTCGAGTGCGGGGACGTGGCACGGCCGTACGACATCGACACCGAGGCCGACCTCGCACACCTTCAGTGAACGGGATGGCACTGAGCGCCACCTTGCCTCGACCCGGAGAATCTCGACATCAACAAACCATTGAACTTCCACGATAAGGAAACTACTATCCACTGTTCAGAAGCGTCCTCCCCTTGCGAGGGCGCCGCTCGCCGTACCCGGTTCGACTGGCACCCGGTGCCACCGCTGAAGGAAGTGACAGCTCATGTCCGCACCAGCGCCGTCCCCGCTGGCCATCGTCGACGCCGAGCCCCTGCCCCGGCAGGAGGAGGTCCTCACCGAGGCGGCCCTCGCCTTCGTGGCCGAGCTGCACCGGCGGTTCACGCCGCGCCGTGACGAACTCCTCGCCCGCCGCGCCGAGCGCCGCGCCGAGATCGCCCGCACCTCCACCCTCGATTTCCTCCCGGAGACCGCCGCGATCCGCGCCGACGACTCCTGGCAGGTGGCCTCCTGCCCGCCCGCGCTGCAGGACCGCCGGGTCGAGATCACCGGCCCCACCGACCGCAAGATGACCATCAACGCCCTCAACTCCGGCGCCAGGGTCTGGCTCGCGGACTTCGAGGACGCCTCGGCGCCGACCTGGGAGAACGTGGTCACCGGGCAGATCAACCTGATCGACGCGTACACCCGGAACATCGACTTCACCGACCCGGCGAGCGGCAAGTCGTACGCCCTGCGCCCGAACGAGGAACTGGCGACGGTCGTCATGCGTCCGCGCGGCTGGCACCTCGGCGAGCGGCACCTGGTCGACGCCGACGGCTCCCCGGTTCCCGGCGCCCTCGTCGACTTCGGTCTCTACTTCTTCCACAACGCCCAGCGCCTGCTCGACCTCGGCAAGGGCCCGTACTTCTACCTCCCGAAGACCGAGTCGCACCTCGAGGCGCGCCTGTGGAACGACGTGTTCGTCTTCGCGCAGGACCACGTCGGCGTCCCGCAGGGCACCATCCGCGCGACCGTGCTGATCGAGACGATCACCGCGGCCTACGAGATGGAGGAGATCCTCTACGAACTGCGCGACCACGCCTCGGGGTTGAACGCCGGCCGCTGGGACTACCTGTTCTCCATCGTCAAGAACTTCCGTGACGGCGGCGCCAAGTTCGTCCTCCCGGACCGCAACGCGGTCACGATGACGGCCCCGTTCATGCGGGCGTACACCGAACTCCTCGTCAGCACCTGCCACAAGCGCGGCGCGCACGCGATCGGCGGCATGGCGGCGTTCATCCCCTCCCGCCGGGACGCCGAGGTCAACAAGGTCGCCTTCGAGAAGGTCCGCGCCGACAAGGACCGTGAGGCCGGCGACGGGTTCGACGGCTCCTGGGTCGCCCACCCCGACCTGGTCCCGATCGCGATGGAGTCCTTCGACAAGGTCCTCGGCGACCGGCCGAACCAGAAGGACCGGCTGCGTGAGGACGTCCACGTCGAGGCGGCCGATCTGATCGCGATCGACTCGCTGGACGCGAAGCCGACCTACGCCGGTCTCGTCAACGCCGTCCAGGTGGGCATCCGTTACATCGAGGCGTGGCTGCGGGGCCTGGGCGCGGTCGCCATCTTCAACCTCATGGAGGACGCGGCCACCGCCGAGATCTCCCGCTCGCAGATCTGGCAGTGGATCAACGCGGGCGTCGAGTTCGAGAACGGCGAGAAGGCCACCCCGGAACTGGCCCGCAAGGTCGCCGCCGAGGAACTCGACGCCATCCGTGCGGAGATCGGCGAGGAGGCCTTCGCGGCCGGCCACTGGCAGCAGGCCCACGACCTGCTGCTCCAGGTCTCCCTGGACGCCGACTACGCCGACTTCCTGACCCTGCCCGCGTACGAGCAGTTGCGCGGCTGAGACCTCACCCGAGGTGCACCGACCAGTCCTGTTCGGCGGCGGGCTTGCCGTGCAGGTCGGGAACCTGCCTCAGCCACGCCGGGCGTCCGCGCTGGTTCCTGGCCGTGCGCAGGGCCTCCTCGGCGGCGAGTTCCTCCCGGCTCGGGAAGTCGGTGGGCAGCCACTGCCCGGAGGCGCGCACGCGCGCGTGGAGGTACGTCACGTACGCCTCGCGCGCCTCGTCGGGTGTGGCGTGGTCGGTGAGCCAGTCGTCGGGGACTTCCCCGACGACGCGGCGCAGCAGGTCCTCGGTCACCTTCGGCGCGAGTTCGGCGTCGGCGGCGCGGACGTCGGGGCCGTAGTGGCCGAGGGCGTGGTGACGGAAGTCGTACGCCTTCGCGGGGTCGGTGGCGTCCCAGCGGTGGTGGAAGACGAGGGCGGCGCCGTGGTCGATCAGCCACAGGTGCGCGGGTACGGTGCCGAGCGTCGGCCAGACCATCAGGTTGGAGCTGTGGACGGTCCGGTCGACGTTGACGGTGAAGGCGTCGAGCCAGACGATCCGGCCCGCCTCCAGGGGGTCCACGGGGAAGTGCTTCGCGACCTCGGGCGTGAAGTCCCGGGCACCCGGCAGATAGTCCATGCCGAGGTTGACGCCGGCGCTGGCCCGGTGCAGGTCCCGTACCTCCTGGTGCGGTTCGTCGGAGGCGATCGCGGGGTCGAAGCGCACCAGCACCAGTTCGGGAAAGCGCAGGCCGAGCGCCCGCGCCAGCTCACCCACGATCACCTCGGCGACCAGCGCCTTGCGGCCCTGCGCGGAGCCGGTGAACTTCACGACGTAGGTGCCCAGGTCGTCGGCCTCGAAGACTCCGGGCACGGAGCCGCCGGACCGCAGCGGGGTCACGTATCGAACAGCAGTCACATCGCGCAGCACACCCGCCAGGGTAATGCCGGCGCTCACCCGGCCAGCGGATTCGGCAGCGGCAGATAGCGGGCGTCCGCGCCGTCGGCGCCCGTCCAGCGCAGCAGGAGGTTGGTCTTGCCGGGGAGGGTCGGGGAGGTCAGCAGGGCGGCGGCCTCGGGCAGGTCGTGGCGGGCGAGTTCACGGCGTGCGGCGGGCCAGGGGTCGAGGCCGGGGTGGTGTTCGGCCAGGGCGGCGGCGACCTCGGTGAGGTGGTTGACGACCAGGCAGTACACCAGCCGCTCCCAGCCGGCCGCGCGGGGGACGTCGGGCAGCAGCTTCACGCCCTCCGCGTCCCGGAACAGCGCCCGCACGGGCATGCCGTCGGCGTCGACCGCGACCAGCGTGTTCTGCAGATGCGCCTCGAGGACGACGCCGTGGCCGGCGAAGGCGTCCAGCGCGGGCGGTACGACGGCCCGCAGATACGCCTCCCACCAGGCCGCCGGATCCGCGGCACCGCGCAGCGGGTCGCCGTCGAAGCCCTCCACCAGGCCCGCGGCGAGCAGCGGGGTCGCGCCGGACGGCAGGTGCGCGCCGACCCCGTCCCGGATCAGCACCGCGAGTTCCTCGAAGGCGAAGCCGGCCGTGCGGTAGCCCCGGTCGCTCAGCCAGGCCCCCGCCGTCCCGGCGAGGGCGCGGCCGGCCGCCTCGTCCGTGCGGCGGAGTTTTCGCAGGTCGTGACGCCAGAGCCGACGGATGTCGTTGGTGATGCGCACGTCCAGGCTGAACTTCAGGAACAGGTCCTCGCCGGGGGCGTACAGCGTCCTGATCGCGGCCGTCGGCCAGGTGTCGAAGGCGGTCGTGCCCAGCCGGATCAGCCGCCCGTCCGCGAAGGCGTCCGCGAGAGTCACCAGCTCCAGCTGCCAGGGGTGCGCGGGCAGCAGCCGGTAGCCGGGCGGTGCCTCACCCAGCGCGTCCAGGGCGGCGGTGTCGCCCTCCTCGACGACCGTGTCCTCGCGGACGCCGAGCAGCGCGAGCGGGAACTGCGCGTGCGCCTCGGGGGCGTACGGCAGCCAGGCCGCCACCGGACCGCCGCCGCGCGCCTTGGGCGCCGGGTGGTAGGGGTGGCCGGTGATCAGCGACTGCTCGGAGCGCCGGTAGGGGTCCTCGGGCACCGCGGCCCGCGAGCGGGCGGCGAGCAGCGCGGCCACCGCGTCCCGGCTGTCGATCATCTCGGCGGGGAGTTCGTGGTTGGACAGGCCGGTGTGGTGGCGCAGCTCCTCGGAGACCAGCTTGACCAGCTCGGTGTGGCCGATGCGGTGCCACTCCCCGCCCGCGTGGACCTCGGGTTCCGCGGGCCGCCGCTCGCCCCGGACACGCAGCCGGCGGCCTGTGCCGGGCAGCCGGTACGTGCGGTGGGCGGCCGTCCGTCCCAGTGGCTCGGCGACCTCGCGCAGCAGACAGTTGAGGAGCGGTGCGGCGGCGTACGCGTCGGCGCGGTCGGCGTCGTCACCGGCGGGCGGGGGCATGAGGTCCACGCGATCCATTCGTTCCCTGGGGTCCGTTCGGTCGAAGATGATCAGTATGGATGCCGTCGCCCCCTGCCCGTGACGCCGTACTCGCCCCGAGGAGCCCGCCCGTGCACCGTCCCCACCCCGCGGAGTCCGAGGTCGCCGACGAGCTGGCCGGCGTGCGCCCCGGTCTGCTGCCACGGTACGACGCCGAGCTGTCGGGCGCCCGGGCGGCCGTGCTGACCCGGCTGTGGCGGGCCCTCGCCCATGAGCCGCTGCCGTGGATCACGGGCCGGGAGCGGAGCCCGGACGGGCTCACCCTGCGCCTGGCCGACGGTCGCCGGCTGCACGGCCCGGCCGCGGACCCGTACGCGACCGCCGCGTACGTGAACTCCGTACGGCTCGACGGTGTGACGTACGACCATCCGGCGCGGCTGATGACCGGCCTCGCGGTGCCGCACGGTGCCGACTTCGCGGCCGAACTGGGGCACAGCGTGGCCTCGTTGGCGCTGTCACGGGCCGGACAAGGAGCGCGCGTCGACGAGTGGCCCGTCGCCGACTGGGAGTGGGAGCAGCGAGTGGTCGACGGGCATCCGTACCATCCCAACTGCCGTTCCCGGCCCGGCTTCTCGGTGGCCGAGCAGCTCGCGTACGGGCCCGAGCACCGGCCCGTCGTGGAGCTTGGGACGGTTCCGGTGGCGGCGCGCGAGTGCCTGGTGAGCGGGGAATGGCCGGACGAACTGCGGGACGGAGGGCGGCTGTTGCTGCCGTTGCACCCGTGGCAGGCGGCGCATGTGCTGAAGCGGAGCTGCGAAGGGTGGCGCGCCGCGCACCCGCTGATGTCGCTGCGCACGCTCGCCCTGCCGGGCGGGCCGCACGTCAAGACCGCGCTGAGCGCCCGGCTGACGTCCTCGGTGCGGGACATCTCGGTCCACTCGGTGGGGCTTTCGGCCACGCTGTCGTCGTTCGCCCAGTCGCTGGCCGCGCGCTCCGACGGTCTGCTGCACGTCACCCGCACGCTGGGCGCGGCCACGGCCGACTCGCCGGACCTCGCCGCCGTGCTGCGGGAGTCGCCGCAGACGTACGCGGCGACGGACAGCGGCGAACGGGTGGTGCCGGTGGGGGCACTGGCCACCACCACGCTGCCCGAATCCCCCTCCTGGCTCGCCGACTTCACGCGTCTCACCCTCACCGTCGGCCTGCGCCTGCTGGAGCTGGGTGTGGCGCTCGAGGCGCACGGCCAGAACCTCCTGGTGGTCCTGTCCCGCACGGGTGCCCCGCTGCGGCTGGTCTACCGCGACCTCGCCGACATCCGGGTCAGCCCGGCCCGGCTGACCCGGAACGGCATCCCCGTCCCGGAGTTGACGGGACGGATCGTCACGGACGACGTGACGGCACTGCGCCGCAAGCTGTTCGGCTCGCTGGTGGCGGGCGCCCTCGCCGGTACGGCGGGTTCGGCGCCGGCGCTGGGGGCCGCGCTGGAGACGGCCGTACGGGACCTGCCGCGCACGCCCGAACTGGCCGCGCTGGTCGCGGAACCACTGCCCACGAAGGCGCTGACGCTGATGCGGATGTCGCCGGGGGTGGCGGGTGATCAGTGGACCGGGCTGCCCAATCCGCTGCGCTGAGCGGTGATATGTGACATAGCACTGTGATTCTCAGCGCTTTCTCGGTGCTATGTCACATACCATCCCGCTCGTTTTGGATCACGGCCCGACTGATCAATAGGATCCGCCGATGATCAGAACACAACGGCTGGCGGCAGGAGTGTGCGCTCTGCTCGCCACCCTGGCGGCCGGGCTCGTCTTCCCGGCCGCTGCCCGTGCCGGCGAACCCACGGGCGAGGCCCCGCCCAAGGTCGACCTCGTGCTCGACGTCAGTGGCTCCATGCGGACCCGGGACATCGACGGCGGGACCCGGATGGCGGCGGCGAAGCAGGCGTTCAACGAGGTGCTCGACGCCACGCCCGAGGAGGTCCAGCTCGGCATCGGTACGCTCGGCGCCAACTACCCGGGCAACGACCGGCAGACGGGCTGCAAGGACACCGCGCAGCTCTACCCGGTCAGCACGCTCGACCGCACCGAGGCCAAGACGGCCGTGGCGACCCTCTCGCCGACCGGCTGGACGCCGATCGGTCCGGCTCTGCTGAAGGCGGCCGACGACCTCGGCAGCGGTGCGGGCTCCAAGCGGATCGTGCTGATCACCGACGGCGAGGACACCTGCGCCCCGCTGGACCCGTGCGAGGTGGCGCGCGAGATCGCCGCCAAGGGCATCGGCACGACCATCGACACGCTCGGCCTGGTTCCCAGCACCAAGCTGAACAAGCAGCTCAGTTGTATCGCGGAGGCGACCGGCGGCACGTACACCTCGGTCGAGCACACCGACGAACTCACCGACAAGGTCAACCAGTTGGTGGACCGCGCGGCCGACCCGGTGGTGACGCCGGTGGCCACCGAGGGCACCGGGCGGTGCACGGACGCGCCGACCCTGAAGTCCGGTCTCTACACGGACCGCGAGGAGTTCGGGCAGGAGCGCTGGTACCGGGTGGACGTGCAGGCGGGTCAGGAGCTGCGCGCCTCGGTGAGCGTGGCGGCCGACCGCGCCGTCAATCCCGCCTACGGGGCGCTGCTGCGGGCCGTCACGGTGCACGGCCGCGAGATCGTGCGCGGCGAGGCCGCGGGCGACGGGCGCACGGACGTCATCTCCACCGGGCTGCGCTATCCCAAGCCCGAACGGGACGACGACAGCGACAAACCGGCCGCCGAGACGGTGTGCCTGCAGGTCACGAACTCCTTCTCGGCCGCCTCGGGTGTGAAGACCACTCCCGGTCTGCCGCTGGAGCTGACCGTCGACGTCGTCGACGGCCC
Source organism: Streptomyces sp. NPDC005799 (assembly GCF_040630525.1). NCBI lineage: Bacteria > Bacillati > Actinomycetota > Actinomycetes > Kitasatosporales > Streptomycetaceae > Streptomyces > Streptomyces sp. NPDC005799. The sequence continues at coordinate 17,248 of NZ_JBEXXQ010000020.1, read as the reverse complement.
CTCGCACGCGAGCGACGTGGCCTCCTTCGGGCTGGGCCGCGGCTGGTGGCTGCTCGGGGTGCTGGTGCTGGTCGGGTTCCTGGCCGGTCTGATCTGGGGCTGGCTGTCGCGCTGGCGGGTAGCGGTCTGGAGGACCAACTGATGCGGATCGCACGAGTGTTGAGCGCCACCCTGCTGGCCCTGGGTCTCGCTGCGGGCCCCGCGGCGGCCGACTCCTCGCCGTCGCCCTCGCCGTCCTCCTCCTCGGACGGCGACGCGCCGACCACGGCGGGCACGTCGTTCCGTACGGCGGCCGAGATCGACCAGGGACAGCGGGCCACCGCGAGCGCCTCCACCGGCGACTACCTGTACTGGTCCTTCCCCGCGGACGCCGGTCAGCGGCCCACCGTCAAGGCGACGGTGAAACTGCCCGAGACGCACGCGGCCCAGACCTGGCAGATCGACGTGTACGACGGACTGCGCCGTCGCCAGGCCTGCCAGTACGGCGCGCAGACGCGCACGGCGGCGCAGGGCGCCACGTCGGTCGACCTGGCCTGCGTGCTGCGCACGGTCCGCGCCTGGTCGGAGCCGTGGGCTAACGACCCGCTGCCCGGCACGTACTACGTCCGGCTGACGGTGGTGAACCTGACCACGGCCGACCTAGGCCAGCCGATCGAGGCCTCCCTCCAGGTCGACTCGAAGGACATCGGCGGCTCGGCGGCGGTCGACGGCTCGCTGGCGAAGCCTCTGGTGCCGGGGATCGCGGCGTCGTCCACGTCCGAGGCGGACGACGGCGGTTCGTCGAAGCCGGCGGTGCTGTCCGGCATCGAGCCCGAGGACGGCTGGTCGTCCGGCTGGTGGTCCGACCGGTGGGTGTGGACCGGGGTGGGCGCGATCCTGGCCGCCCTCGCGGGGATCGGCGGGTACACGCTGACGCGGGGCTCGGGCCGGCCCTCGAGGGTGCCGCCGGAAGCCTGACGGTACGTCAAGGGGCCCACCGTGCCGCCACGGTGGACCCCTTCGTCATGCCTCCCTCAGGGCCTTCGCGAGGGTGCCGTCGCCGGTCACGGTGACCCGCCCGTCCCGTACCGCGTCGGTGAGGCTCACCTCCCCGCGCGCCAGGGCCGCGCAGGTCTCCGCGTCGAGCACGAGCCGCGCGTCCGGATCGCCGGGAGCGGGCCCGTCGCCGTACACCGGGCCGTCCTCGGCGCCGACGTACAGATGGAAGTCGCCTTCCTCCAGCCGTACTTCGACCAGCCCCTCCCCCTCCAGGGCACGCAGCAGGGGCAGCGCGAACCAGTGGGCGCGCAGGGCGTCGGTGGGCCGCCGGTCGCCGAGCTCCTCCTGCCCCCACAGGCTCAGGGCCTGCAGTACGGGCAGCAACTCCCTTCCCCGTTCGGTGAGTTCGTAGACGTACGCCGCTCCGGGCGGGGGCAGCCGGCGCCTGCTCGTCAGTCCGTCCCGCTCCATGTCCTTCAGCCGGGAGGCGAGGACGTCCGTGCTCACGCCCGGCAGATCCGCGTGCAGGTCCGTGTAGCGGCGGGGTCCGGCCAGCAGCTCCCGGACGATCAGCAGGGTCCAGCGGTCGCCCACCAGGTCCAGGGCACGGGCTGCGGAACAGTACTGGTCGTAGCTTCGGCGAGGTGACATGCGACGCAGTCTAGACACGTTGTTGGACTTTCCAAGCTCAAACTTGGTAAAACCAAGCAACACACGAAAGCGGAGGGGCGAGCGAGCATGGAGTTCCGGCAGTCGAACAAGCTCAGCGAGGTCTGCTACGAGATCCGCGGACCGGTGATCGAGCACGCCAACGCGCTGGAGGAGGCGGGCCACAGCGTGCTGCGCCTGAACACCGGCAACCCCGCGCTCTTCGGCTTCGAGGCGCCGGAGGAGATCCTCCAGGACATGATCCGGATGCTCCCCCAGGCCCATGGCTACACCGACTCCCGCGGGATCCTCTCCGCCCGCCGCGCGGTCGCCCAGCGCTACCAGACCCTCGGCCTGGAGGTCGGCGTCGACGACGTCTTCCTCGGCAACGGCGTCTCCGAGCTGGTCTCCATGGCCGTACAGGCGCTGGTCGAGGACGGCGACGAGATCCTGATCCCCGCCCCGGACTTCCCGCTGTGGACGGCGGTGACAACGCTCGCCGGGGGCAAGGCCGTTCACTACCTCTGCGACGAACAGGCCGACTGGTACCCGGACCTGGCGGACATGGAGTCGAAGATCACGGGCCGCACCAAGGCCGTCGTGATCATCAACCCCAACAACCCCACCGGCGCGGTCTATCCGAAGGAGATCATCGAGGGCATCCTCGACCTGGCCCGCCGCCACGGTCTGATGGTCTTCGCCGACGAGATCTACGACCAGATCCTCTACGACGACGCCGTGCACCACTCCGCCGCGGCCCTTGCCCCCGACCTGGTCGTGCTCACCTTCTGCGGGCTGTCGAAGACCTACCGGGTGGCCGGCTTCCGCTCGGGCTGGCTGGTGGTCACCGGCCCGAAGCAGCACGCCCGCGACTACCTGGAGGGCCTGACCATGCTGGCCTCCATGCGGCTGTGCGCCAACGCGCCCGCCCAGTACGCCATCCAGGCCGCGCTCGGCGGCCGCCAGTCCATCCGCGAGCTGACCACCGCGGGCGGGCGGCTGTACGAACAGCGCAACGTCGCCTGGGAGAAGCTCAACGAGATCCCCGGCGTGTCCTGCGTGAAGCCCAAGGGGGCCCTGTACGCGTTCCCGCGCATCGATCCGAAGGTGCACAAGATCCACGACGACGAGAAGTTCGTCCTGGACCTGCTGCTGCGGGAGAAGATCCAGGTGGTCCAGGGCACGGGCTTCAACTGGCCGGCCCCCGACCACTTCCGTATCCTCACTCTCCCCCACGCGGAGGATCTGGAGGCGGCCATCGGGCGGATCGGACGGTTCCTGAGCGGGTACCGGCAGTAGCCCACCGGGCGGACACCGACGGTACCGGCCGTGGCTCACCGGGCGCCCGCGGCGCCGGGCTCCTAGCCTGGTCGCATGGGTGACGTCTTCCTCGTCCGGCACGGTGAGACCGAGTGGTCGCGGTCCGGGCGGCACACCGGGTCGAGCGACGTTCCGCTGACCGAGCGGGGGCGGGAGGAGGCGCGGCGACTGGTGCCGCTGATCCGCTCGCACCGCATCGGGGCCGCGTTCGTCAGCCCTCTGCGGCGGGCCCGCGACACGGCCGAGCTGATCGGGCTGCGGGACGCGCGGGTGGACCCGGATCTGCGGGAGTGGGACTACGGCGCCTACGAGGGCGTCACGACCCCCGACATCCAGCGCGAGCGGCCCGGGTGGTTCCTGTTCACGGACGGGGTCGCGCCCGGGCCGCCGGAGCACCCCGGGGAGACCCCCGAGCAGGTCGGGGCGCGCGCGGACCGGGTGCTGGCCAAGGTGGACGCGGCCCTCGCGGACACCGAGGGCGCCGTGGTGCTCGTGGCGCACGGGCACTTCCTGCGGGTCCTGACCGCCCGGCGGCTCGGTCTGCCGCCGTCGGGCGGGGCGCTGTTCCAGCTGGCGACCGGGACACTGTGCCGGCTGGGGACGGAGCACGGGCGGCCGGTGATCGCCGGGTGGAACATCCGGCCGGCGCAGTAGCGGGACCCGGGGGGCACGCCGTTGTCAGACCGCCGTCGTACTCTTCGAATGGGCCGATCGCACCAGGTGGGGCCGGGTGCGCGGCCGCCGAGGACGTTCCGCGCCGGGAGGGAGCACGCCGTGACACGACCGCCCACCGCCGCGCAGCGGCGTGTCATCGACGCCGCCGATCCCGTCACCGGGCGGCTGAGGGGGACGCAGACGCAGCTCGCGGCCCTGGTGAAGCGCGGGCTCGCCTTCCGGCACCCGCGGCCGCCGCACGACCACTTCCTGACCCCGGCCGGGCATCGGATACGGGAGTCCGAGGAACCCCGGGCGCCTGTCGAGGCCGAGGCGCCCGCCACCGGGGTGTTCGCGGCGCGGGTCGGCGGCGAGGAATCGGCGGCGGACGGGCCCGGCCGCACGCGGGAGGTGCACAGCGCCTGGCAGGGGCTGCTGGAGCTGCGCCGGATGACCAACCGGGACGGGGCGACGCACCGGCCGTGCGGCTGGGAGCGGTCGCATCTGGTGCAGGCCGCGGCGCTCGCCCTGGAGGCGGCGGGTCACCGGCCCGCGACGGGGGACGCACCGGGATACCGGGTGCGGGCGACCCCGCAGCCGGAGGCGGTGGCCGTGCACGAGCCGGACCCCGGGTCGCTGCGGGCCTGCGCGGGGACGCTGGAGCGGGCCGGCTGGCAGGTGAGCGAGCACAACGACCCACACGCGGGCGCCCGTTATCTGCTGGCGTCGCCTCGCCGCGCGTAGGAAGGCATGCCAAGATCGGTCGGTCACATCGTCCAACTGTGCGAGCCGTACGAGGAGAGGAAGCAGTGAGCGAACCGTTTTCCGTCCCGGTGACCGTGCGCGGGTACGAGACCGACGTGCAGGGCCACCTCAACCAGGCCGTCTATCTCAACTACGCGGAACACGCCCGCTGGTCGTTACTGCGGGCGGCCGGGATCAGCCAGGCGGAGCTGATCGGCAGAGGCGTCGGCCCGGTGGCCCTGGAGACGACCATCCGCTACCGACGGGAGCTGATCGCCGGCGACGAGGTCCAGGTGACATGCGCGTTCGCCTGGTCCGAGGGCAAGACGTTCCGCATCGAGCAGACCATCCGCAAGGCGGACGGCACGGTGGCGGCCGAGATCACGGCGGTCGGCGGAATGATGGACCTCGAACAGCGCCGGCTGGTCCCCGAGCCGCGGAAGCTCTTCGAGGAGTTGGCGACGGACCCCAGCCCGTTCGGCTTCTGACCCGGCTCAGGCCTCCCGCGTCCGCACATGCACATGTCCGTCGAGCGGGAAGGCGGGCGGTGCGGCGGGCAGCACCGCGCCCAGTCCGTACCGGCACTTCTCGGCGACCCGACAGGAGGCGGCGTTGTCGACCTGATGCCGGAGTTCGAGACGGAGCAGCCCGTCCCCGGCGAACGACGCGAACGCCCAGTCGGTCAGCACCCGCACCGCCCGCGGCGCCACCCCGCGACCACGGGCACGAGCGGCGGTCCAGTAACCGACCTCGGCGGAGGCGCCACCGGGGACGGGCCGCTTGAGCACCACGTGCCCGACGGCGGCGGCGCAGCCCCCGACGGCTTCGCATACGTCTGCTTCACATCCGCCCGTTTCGCTTTCGGCCGTTTCGCTTTCGGCCGCTTCCACGACGGCGAAGGCGAAGCGGTCACCGGCCTCCCAACCCCGCCGCTGCGCCCGGACCCAGCGGCCGGCACCGGCCTCGTCCTCGACGTCCCAGCGCGTCCAGCGCCGCAGCGCCTCGTCACCGATCAGGTCGACCAACGCCGGTACGTCGGCCATCTGCCAGGGGCGCAGCACCAGGGCGGGGGCCGAGGACGTGGCGGACACGGTCAGCCGGCTCGCGATCTCCTGCATGCCCCGACCCTATGCCGATGCGTACTCCCCCACTGGCCGCCCCGCTCCCGCTCACCGCCGGGGGCCTGTGCGTCGGCCGACTCCGGCGAGTGCTACCCGGCCTCAACCCCGCTGCAAGAACGCCGACTTGTGCTCCTGCGCCCACTCCCGATAGGTGCGCGCCGGCCGGCCCAGCACCTGCCGTACATCGTCGGTGACGATCTCGTTGCCGCCGTTGCGGACGTACTCCCTGCTGATCTCCGAGGCGTCGATGAAGGTGTCGGTGAAGCCCAGCCCCAGGAGGTACGCGCGGGCCTCGGCGGTGGACAGGTCGCGGACCTCGACGGGGTGGCCCAGCAACTTGGCGAGTACGGCGGCCTGGTCCGGCACACTGAGCACCTCGGGGCCGGTCAGGGTGTACGTCCGCCCCGCGTGCCCTGCCTCCACCAGCGCCGTCACGGCGGCCGTGGAGACGTCGCACGGATCGACCACGCCTTGACCACCCGTGCCGCTCGTGTTCGGCACCGGCGTGCCCGCGCGGACGGCCTCCGCCCAGCCCAGGGTGTTCGAGGCGAACGCCGAGGGCCGCAGGATCGTCCACTCCACCCCGCTGTCCCGCAGCGCCTGCTCACCGGCCATGTGCCAGGAGCCCACCGGACCGACGGCGGGGTCGCCGGTGCCGATCCCGGAGAGCTTCACGATCCGGCCCACACCCGCCGCCCCTGCCGCCTCGACGAGGCCGCGGTCGTGTTCGGCGTCGTCGGGGCCGAACACGCCGACCAGGAAGGCGGCATCGGCACCCGCCATCGCCGCCTCCACCGAGGACCGGTCGCGATGATGGCCCCGCACCGCCTCCACACCCGAGGGCAGTCGCGCCCCCTCCGGGTCCCGGGTGAGGGCGCGCACCTTCTCGCCGCCCGCCACGAGTTGTCGTACGACCTCACGGCCGATGGTGCCGGTGGCACCCGTCACAAGAATCATGACCTCAACGGTGGGCCGGCGGCGGCCCGCGCTCTAGGAAATTCCGGCACGGTCCACGGGCCCTGGCGCCCGTCCGCCGCGCTTACCGTGGAGGGGTGACGAACCCCGTGTCCCGGCACGCCCTGCCGCTGCCCGACGTGCTGCGGCCCTGGATCGCCCGCATCGACTCGCTGGCCGTCGGCTCGGTCGCCGAGGAGCCGTTCGTCCATCTCCCGGACGCCGACACCAAGGTGGTTCTCCGGCTGGAGGAGAGCGGCCGGCACAGCGCCCTGGTCGTCGGACCGCGCGTGCGGGCCACCTACCACCGCGGCAAGCCGCTCACCGCCTGCATGGAGGTGAGGCTCGCACCGGGAACCGCCCGTCCCCTCCTGGGCGTTCCGGCGGTCGACCTGGTCGGCCGGGCCATGTCCCTGGACGTGCTGCCCGGTGAGACGGCGCGCCGGCTGGCGCGCGAGCTGCGGTGGCTGGAGCCCGAGGAGGCGGTGGACCGGCTCACGGCTGTGCTTCCCGAGCGGCTGGCCGGGGCCGCGGACGGCTCCCGGACCCGGCTGGTGCGGGCGGGGGTCGACGCGATGTCGGTCCGCACGGGGCACCTGCCCGGTCCCGTGCGGGAAGTGGCGCGCGAACTCGCCGTCAGCGAGCGGCAGTTGAGGAACCTGTTCGCCGAGGGTGTCGGGCTCTCCCCCAAGCACTACGCCCGCATCGACCGCGTCCGTGCCGTGCTGGCCCACGCCGCCGAGCTGTCCTGGGCCGAACTCGCCGCCGTCACCGGCTACTACGACCAGTCCCACATGACGTCCGACTTCCGCACCCTCATGGGCGTCCCGCCCCGCTCGTTCTTCACCGGCCATCTCCCCCGGGCCACCCCCTGTCAGGCGATCCGCCGGACCTGAATCAGTCCTCCCGGGTCGGGACCGGGACCTGGTTGAAGCCGTAGTACAGGGCGATCAGGCCGTGGGCGGCCAGGGTCAGGGGGGCCGAGACGAAGGCCAGGCCCACCGTGACGGGGTAGGCGAGGGTGCCGAGGGCGAAGCGGGCGCGGGTCGCCCGGGCGGCCGGGACGTCGACGCGGGAGTCGAAGAGGTGCCCGGTGCGGGTGAGATGCCACCACAGGGCCTGGAAGGTGAGCGCCATCGCCACCATGACCAGGCTGTAGACGGCCGCGGCGACGTGCGAGGCCGCGTCCTCTCGCAGATACTCCGCGAGGACCGCGGTCGGCCAGGGCACCGCGGCCACCACCATCAGCACCAGCAGGTTCAGGAACATCAGCGTGCGGTCGACATGGGCGACGTAGCTGAACAGCTGATGGTGGTTGATCCACATGATGCCGATGACCAGGAAGCTCACCACATAGGCGGCGTACGAGGGCCACTGCGCGCCCAACGCCTGCCACAGGCCTCCGTGTTCGCCGATCTCGGGGACCTTGATCTCCAGGACGAGCAGGGTGATGGCGATGGCGAACACACCGTCGCTGAAGGCCTCCACACGGCCGGACTCATTCATGGGAGACAGCGTGCACCATCGGGGGGACCACCTCCTGCGTGTCGCGGCCGCCGCCCTGCATGCGCGAGGGAAACCGTTCCGGGGCGCGCACGTCCATGCGCGCCCCGGAGACGGCCGCCATGGGCCCGGTCGGGGTCCACGGCCACCGGTCGAGGGCCGTCCCCCTCGACCGGAGATCTCGAGCTGTAGGTCTCGTAGCGGAGGTCCCGAAGCGGAGGTCCCGAAGCGGATAATTTCGAACCGGAGACCTCGAACCGGTCAGCCCTGCGCGGTGATCCGCGCCAGCCGCTGCGCCTCGGCCCGGGTGGAGCGGGCGATCGCGTCCTCGTCGACGTGCAACAGACGCCCCTCCTCGACGATCTGACGGCCGTTCACGAAGGACGCGGTGATCGGCGCCGCCGCGCCGAAGACCAGTGCGGTGACCGGATCGGCGATGGAGGCGTGGGCGAGGGTGTCCAGCCTCCACAGCACCAGGTCGGCCAGCTTGCCCGGCTCCAGTGAGCCGATCTCCCTTGCGCGGCCCAGCACTTGGGCGCCACCGTAGGTGCCCAGGCGCAGTGCCTGGCGGGCGTTCAGCGCCGTCTCCCGGTGTGCGCCGAGACGGTTGACGAGCAGGGCGTTGCGCAGTTCGGTGTGCAGTTCGCCGGACTCGTTGGAGGCGGTGCCGTCGACGCCGAGGCCGACCGGGACGCCGGCCGCGAGCATGTCGGGGACGCGGGCGATCCCGGCGGCGAGACGGGCGTTCGACGAGGGGCAGTGGGCGACGCCGGTCCCCGTCCGGGCGAAGGCGGCGATGTCGGAGTCGTTCATGTGGACGCAGTGCGCCATCCACACGTCCCGACCGAGCCAGCCGGTGGACTCGAAGTAGTCGGTCGGGCCCATGCCGAACAACTCGTGGCAGAACTTCTCCTCCTCGACCGTCTCCGACCCGTGGGTGTGCAACCGCACGCCCAGCCTGCGCGCCAACCCGGCACCCTCCCGCAGGAGTTCCGTGGAGACGGAGAAGGGGGAACACGGTGCCACGGCCACCTGGGTCATGGCGTCGAAGGAGGAGTCGTGATGCTCCTTGACGGTCTGCTCGGTCGCGGCGAGAGCGCCCTCGAGCGTCTCGACCGCGAAGTCCGGAGGCAGGCCGCCGTCCTTCTCGCTGCGGTCCATGGAGCCACGGGCGAGGGTGAAGCGGACGCCCGTCTCGCGGGCCGCGCGGACGATGGCGCCGGAGAGGTCGCCGGAGCCGTGCGGGTAGACGTAGTGGTGGTCCATGGCGGTGGTGACACCGCCGCGGGCCATCATCGCCAGGGATCCCTGGGCGGCCGCGTACACCATCGGCTCGTCGATGCGCGCCCAGGTCGGGTAGAGGGCGACCAGCCAGTTGAAGAGGTTGTGGTCGGTGGCCAGGCCCCGGGTGATCCACTGGTAGAAGTGGTGGTGGGTGTTGACCAGTCCGGGCGTCACCAGATGACCGGAGGCGTCGATACGGCGTACGACGTTCTCCAGGCCCTCGGGCGCCCGGCCCGCGCCGAGCGACTCGATGCGGTTGCCGGCGATGACGAGGTGGCCGGAGGCGTACTCGGTGTCGTCGGCGTCGACCGTCGCGATCGAACAGTTCTCGATGACGGTGCGCTGGGCTGCTGCCATGGTTCGTCCTTCAGAGATTGGTGAGGTCCGGCGGGATCTTCGCCTCGCTGCCTTCCCGCAGGACGGTGGCCTCTATCAGGCCGTAGGGCCGGTCGGCGGCGAAGTAGACCTCGTTGTCGTTCTTCAGCCCGAACGGCTCCAGGTCCACCAGGAAGTGGTGCTTGTTCGGGAGCGAGAAACGCACCTCGTCGATCTCGTCGCGGTGGTCGATGATCCGCGTGCCCATGGCGTACAGGGTCTGCTGGAGCGAGAGGGAGTACGTCTCGGCGAAGGCCCGCAGCATGTGTTTCCTGGCCTGCTCGTAGGACTCGTCCCAGTCGGGCGCCGGCCGGGCGTCGTCGGTCCAGTTGAACCGCCAGCGGCCGGAGACCTCGGTGGCCAGGATGCGGTCGTACGCCTCCGGCAGGGTGGTGTACTTGTCCTTGACGTAGCCCCAGAACTCGGAGTCGGTGGAGTTCAGGACGGTGAGGTCCTTGAGGCCGGAGACGACCTCCCACGACGAGCCGTCGTAGGTGACCTGCGCGAGCCGGGTCTCCTGGCCCTTGCGCACGAAGGAGTGCTTGGCCTCCCCCGGCACCTCGATCCGCTCCCAGGCGTACTCCTCGATGCGGACGCGGGCCCGGTGGATCGGCTCCTGCGAGGTGACGAAGTGCCGGGCGAGGTGGATGCCGAACTGCTCGGCGGACTCGATGCCGTGCTCCTTGGCGAACGCGTACACCGTGTTCTTGGTGGTGTCGGTCGGCAGGACGTTGGCGTTGGAGCCGGAGTGGTGGACCTCGTCCATGGCGCCGGAGAGCGACACCGAGACGTTGAGGTCCTTGATGTGGTGGGTGGCGCCGTCCCGCGTGATCTTGACGACTCGGTTCTCGGCCTTGCCGTACTGGTTCTGTCCCAGAATGGTGGGCATCTGTAGCTAGCTCCCTCGGTATACGGAGTAGCCGAACGGGTTGAGCAGCAGCGGTACGTGGTAGTGCTCGCCCGGCACGACGGCGAACGTGATCGCCACCTCCGGGAAGAACGCACCGGTACCGCTGTCCCGATTCGCGGGGGCGTCCTGCTGCGCATCGGCTTGCTTGTTCTCGAAATACGCCTCGACCGCGAAGTCGAGCCGTACGTGGGTCGTCCCCTCCGGCAGGTCCGGAAGGTCCTTGCACCGGCCGTCGGCGTCGGTCGCGGAACCGCCGAGTGCCTGCCAGTCCGCGCCCCGGCCCCTACGGACCGAGACATGGACGGCGACACCCCGGGCGGGACGGCCGACGCTGGTGTCCAGGATGTGCGTGGACACGGAGGCGGTGGTGCTGGTGCTCATGGTTCAGGCTTCCTCTTCGACGAGCCGGGCGAGGCGGATGCGGTTGATCTTCCCCAGCTCGGTGCGGACGATCTCGCGTTCCTGTTCCGGCGCGTTCCCGATCCGGTCCTTGAGCGCGTCGCGCATCTCCTCGGCGCTTCGGCCGGTGGCGCAGATGAGGAAGACATGGCCGAACCGGTCCTGGTAGGCCAGGTTCAGTTCGAGCATCTCCGCCTTGAGCTGCTCGGAGGCGCCGGCCATGCCGCGCTGCTCCCGGGCCGAGGCCGGATCGCCCTCCTTGGGGCGGCCGATCGGCGGGTGCCCGGCCATCGCTTCCTGAAGGTCCGCCGTGCTCAGCTCGGTCATGGCGGCGTCGCTGGCGGCGTAGAGGTCCTCGGCGGTGGCGTAGGGGCGGGTGGTGAGCAGCCGCCGTACCCATGCCGTGGAGGCGCACGCCTCGTGGAGCGCGGCGTGCGCCGCCCGCTCCTCCAGGGCGTTGAACCGGGCCAGACCCGGGGGCGTGGATGTCGACGTCACGGGAGCCTCCGTGGCCGCGAACGGCCGTCGTGCTTCAGCGGGTGCCGTTAGCTAACGCCCCCACGCGACGCCACGTCAACACTTTGTTGAAAATTCTGGGTGACGAAACCAGGCGCACGCAGCCCCGCTCAGCTCTCCTTCTCACGGTTGAGGTAGTTGTAGACCGTGAACCGGCTGACGCCGAGCGCGCCGGCGACGGTCTCCACGCCGTGGCGTACGGAGAAGGCGCCGCGCGCCTCGAGTATCCGTACGACCTCCTGCTTGGCCTTGCGGTCCAGCTCGGCCAGGGGCTTGCCCTGTTTGCGCTCCATGGCGGCCAGGATGTGGTCGAGGGAGTCCGCGAGCTGCGGCAGGCGTACGGCGACGACGTCGGCGCCCTCCCAGGCGAGTACGACGTCGTCGGGGCCGGCCTCGTCCGGCGGGAGCATCTCCCCGCCCATGGCGTCGACCAGCGGTTTCACGGCCGTGATGAACGGCTCGTCCCCGGTGCCGGTCACGCGCCGCCCTCCCCGATGACGTTGACCTGCAGCGTGATCCGGGTGGCGCCGGCCTCCAGGGTCTTGCGCAGCAGGGCGTCCAGGGCCGTCAGGACGGCGTCGGCACCGCCCTCCGCCGTGTTGCCGAAGGGGCCGACGTCCACTGCGTCCAGCTCGGCTCCCTCGATGACCTCACGGGCGACCAGCGCGTGCGCGGGCGCCTCGTCGAGATCGAAGGGCTCGGTCGTGAACTCCACTCTCAATCGCACGCGCTCAACCTAACGCCCGGTACGTGCCTGCGGGCACCCCTCCCGCCCACGACCTGCCCGTAGCCAGCAGACCCCGAGGCCGACACCGCTACCGACCACCGATCACACCGCCAAGCGGACATGGTGAAGTCCGCAGCGGTTCGGTAGCGCCCCGGAAGGGGCGCGGGGCTGCGGTCGATGTGCGGCTCCGCCGCGCGGGCGCGAACGGCCACGACGGCGCCGCGGACGACCGACGGCACAGCGCGGCACTTCCAGCGGAGCGCTCAGCGCGAACCTGCCGGCCCCCACAGGCCGACCGGCACGCACCTCCTCCAGCCCCCTCACGCCGGCGAGCGCCAACGCGGAACACCCGCGCCACCACGAACACGCCCACCGACGGAGACAAGCAGCCCGCCCCCTGCGCCGCAGGGTCTCCGGCCGGCACTCCAGTCAGCTGCCGGTCGCACCGCCCCGACCGCCCTCCTCACGCGGCAGCGAGCGCCCACCCGGAACACCCGCGAGCCGACGAACACGCCCGCGGCGATGAAGAGCGTCAGCTTCGCCCCTTGCGCAGAAACGTTCGCAGGCGGCGTTCGGGCCAGGTGTTGATCACGTCGGCCGGGGTGAGCCAGCCGCGCTGGGCCGTGCCGATGCCGTAGCGCATGTTGGCCAGGTGGGGGACGGCGTGGGCGTCGCTGTTCACGGCGAACTTCACCCCGTGGCGGCAGGCCCGCAGGATGTCCTCGTCGCGCAGGTCGAGACGGTCCGGGTGGGCGTTGATCTCCAGGGCGGTGCCGGTGCGGGCGCAGGCGGCGAAGACCGCGTCGAGGTCGGCGTCGATGCCGGGGCGCTTGCCGAGGATGCGGGTGGTGGGGTGGCCGATGATGTTCACGTACGGGTTCTCGCAGGCCCGGACGAGACGGCGGGTCAGGGCGTCGCGGGCCTGGTTGAAGTGCGAGTGCACGGACGCCACGCACAGGTCGAACCCGGCCAGGAAGTCGTCCGGCCAGTCCACCTCGCCGTCGGGGCCGATGTTCAGCTCGGTGCCGTGCAGCAGACGCAGTCCGCCCCGCCGGCCCCGGGTCGGGTAGGTGCCGTCGAGTTCGCGCACCCGGGCCCGCTGGGCCAGCATCCGCTCGTCGGTCATCCGCTGCATCGCCATGTCGGGCGCGTGGTCGGTGATCGCGTAGTAGGCGTAGCCCCGCGCGGCGGCCGCCTCGGCCATCTCCTCCAGCGGGGCGAGTCCGTCCGTGAGGTCGGTGTGGGTGTGCAGGTCGCCGCGGAGGTCGGACTCGGCGACCAGGGCGGGCAGTTCTTCGCGCAGCCCCGCCTCGATCTCGCCGCGGTCCTCGCGCAGGGTCGGCGGGATCCAGGGCAGTCCGAGGCGGGCGTACACCTCCTCCTCGGTCTCGGAGACGATCTTCTCGCCGGTCTCGACGTCGAAGAGGCCGTACTCGGAGAGCTTCAGCTTGTGGTGGACGGCGCGCTCACGGGTGCGGATGTTGTGCGCCTTGGAGCCGGTGAAGTACTGCAGCGCCGCCCCCCAGGAGTCGGGCGGGACCACACGCAGATCGACGTTCAGGCCCTTGGTGGTGCGCACGGACGTCTTCTTCTCGCCCGTACCGATCACCTCGGTGACGTACGGCAGCCGGGTGAACGCCTGCATGAGCGGCGCCGGCTTCGTGGAGGCGGCGAGGATGTCGATGTCGCCGATGGTCTCGCGCACCCGCCGCAGCGAGCCGGCGTAGGCGCACCGCCGGCAGCCCGGCACCTCGGTGAGCGCGCCGACGACGTCCTCGGCCAGGCCCATGGCGACGTCGAGCTGGACGCGCCCGCCGGAGGACCGCAGCAGCTCGATGCCGTGCAGGATGTTCTCCTCGGTCTTCGGTCCGAAGCCCTTGAGGTCGCGCAGCCGCTCCTGCTGGATCGCCTCGGCGAGTTCCTCGACCGAGGAGATGCCGAGTTCCTCGTAGACCGTCAGGGCCTTCTTGGGGCCGAACGTGGGGATGGCCGTCAGCCGCCGTACCCCGGCGGGGATCTTCGCCCGCAGCTCCTCCACCGCCGAGACGCTGCGGGTGTCGAAGTACTCGAGGACCTTCCGGGCGATCGACTTCCCGACGTTCGGGATCTCCTGCAGGCCCTTGAGGTCAAGGGTGGAGACGTCGGCGTGGTGGCCGCCGACCGCGCGCGCCGCCTTCTCGTAGACGCGTGCCCTGAACGCGTCTCCGCCGGTGATCGAGATGAGGTCGGCGTACTCCTGGAGCAGCGCGGCGACCTCGTCGTTGGACCGGGCCACCACCTCAGAGTACTTGACAGCCCTGCACCGGCACATGCAGTCTTCCATTAAGCAGAATTCAACTTCCGCAATACGGAATACAACCCCTACGGAACACAGAACCATCGCGACACGGAAGGGGCGCCGACCCGCATGGGATTCGCAGACCAGCGCTTCAACGTCAACCTGTCGATCCTCTTCACGGAACTCCCGCTGCTTCAGCGCCCCGCGGCCGCCGCCGCAGCCGGCTTCACCGCCGTGGAGCTGTGGTGGCCCTGGGTCGAGACCCCCACGCCCCAGCGGTCCGAGCTGGACGCTCTGCGGAAGGCGATCGAGGACGCCGGCGTCCGGCTCACCGGTCTGAACCTCTACGCCGGCCGACTGCCCGGCCCCGACCGCGGCGCCCTGTCGGTCCCCGGCGAGGAGTCGGAGCGGTTCCGCGCCAACATCGACGTGGCCGCCGACTTCGCCCACTCACTCGGCGCGACGGCGCTCAACGCCCTCTACGGCAACCGCGTCGACGGCGTCGACGCCGCCGAGCAGGACGCGCTGGCGCTCGAGAACCTGGTCCTCGCGGCCCGGGCGGCCGACCGGATCGGCGCGATCCTGCTGATCGAGGCGCTCAACAAGCCCGAGTCGCCGCGGTATCCGCTGGTGTCGGCCCCGGCCGCGGTCGGGATCGTCGACAAGGTGAACCGGGCGACGGGCCTGGACAACGCGCGCTTCCTGATGGACCTCTACCACCTGTCCATGAACGGCGAGGATCTGCCGGCCGTGATCGAGGAGTTCGCCGCGCGGACCGGCCACGTCCAGATCGCCGACAACCCCGGCCGCGGTGCGCCCGGAACGGGTTCGCTGCCGCTGGAGGACCTCCTCGGCCGGCTGAAGAAGGCCGGCTACGACGGCTGGGTGGGCCTCGAGTACAAGCCGGGTGACCGTCCGAGCGCCGAGGCCTTCGACTGGCTGCCCCGCTGACCCCTGTCGCCGCCCCCCTGTACTGAGAGGCACCGCATGAGCAACCTCCCCAAGATCGCCTGGATAGGCCTCGGCATCATGGGCTCCCCGATGTCCGAGAACCTGATCAAGGCGGGTTACGACGTCACCGGCTTCACCCTGGAGCGGGACAAGCTGGACCGCCTGACCGCGGCCGGCGGCACCGCGGCCCACTCCGTCGCCGAGGCCGTCCGCGAGGCCGACGTGATCATCACGATGGTCCCCGCGTCACCGCAGGTCGAGGCCGTCTCGTACGGCCCCGACGGCATCCTGGACAACGCCCGCCCCGGCGCCCTGCTGATCGACATGTCCTCGATCACCCCGCAGACCTCCGTCGGCCTCGCGAAGGCCGCCCGGGACAAGGGCGTCCGCGTGCTGGACGCGCCCGTCTCCGGCGGTGAGGCCGGCGCCGTGGAGGCCGTGCTGTCCATCATGGTCGGCGGCGAACAGGCGGACTTCGACGAGGCGAAGCCGGTCTTCGAGGCACTGGGGAAGACCATCGTGCTGTGCGGTCCGCACGGCTCGGGCCAGACGGTGAAGGCCGCCAACCAGCTGATCGTCGCCGTCAACATCCAGGCGTGCGCCGAGGCCGTGGTCTTCCTGGAGAAGTCCGGCGTGGACCTGCGGGCCGCGCTGGACGTCCTCGGCGGCGGCCTCGCCGGGTCGACCGTGCTGGCGCGGAAGAAGGACAACTTCCTCGGCCGCGACTTCAGGCCGGGCTTCCGGATCGACCTGCACCACAAGGACATGGGCATCGTCACGGATGCGGCCCGCTCGGTCGGCGCCGCGCTCCCGGTCGGTGCCGTGGTCGCCCAACTCGTCGCGAGCCTGCGGGCCCAGGGCGACGGCGGCCTGGACCACTCGGCCCTGCTGCGGGGCGTGGAGCGCCTCTCCGGCGCCCAGGCCTGACCCCCCGACTTCCGGTCCGCGGCGGCGCCGACATCAGTCCTGTCGCGCCCAGGCGCCGCCGCGGACCGGAAACCCACGCATATCAGGACAATCACGGACGGCCCGCGACCGTCGGACGGCCCGGATGAGGGGTGACCGGCCGGCGGCGCGGGCGCGGCGAGGACCGCGGCGGTGTGCGAGCCAGTGCGGTGGTGAAGGGACCGGAACCTCCTTCTACTACCTGAGGGAAGGAGCCCCGGCCCCGTCGCGCCCACCGCGGTCCCGGCCATCCGAGAGGCGGGGGCGGGGGGGACGGCGAGCCACACCCGGCCCCCCGCC
>NZ_JBEXXQ010000020.1:0-631 GCF_040630525.1 Streptomyces sp. NPDC005799 | reverse complement strand
TCTCGCCCTGCCTGCCGGCCGCGCGCCGCGGGCCCCCCCCGCGGGGGCCCCGCCCTGCCGCGCGGCGCCGGTGGCCCCCCCCCCCCCCCCCCCCCGCCTCTCGCCGTTCCGGGTGCGCGGCCCTCGCTTCCGCAGGAGTCTGAAGACATGGCACATCCGACGGAACATCCGCATGTCGTGGTCCACGCGCCGGCTCTGGACGGCTCACGGCGGGTCACGGAGGGCGACAGGACGCTCGGCATCGCCACGCACCTGGACGACGTGTCCGAGATCCTGCGGCAGGCCGACCTCTACGTGACGGACGTCGAGGGAAGCGAAATCATCGAGTGGCAGGGCGGCGGCCCCGAGGACTGGCCGGGGCTGTCCGAGCACGACGAACTGGCGTGACCACGCACGTACACCCGGGGACGTAGGACGTCTACGCAAACCTCAAATCCAGCTCTGAACATGGGTCAACAGGCTTCAACCGCCCGTCCCCGAGGGCATATTCACCAAGCCTGGGACCCGCCGACACGGGGGCGGCGGGCCCCGGAGACGACGAAGGGCGGCAGGCCCACGGTGTGCGAGGGGGTGGGCAGCACGCTCTCCGGCCTGCTGGTGTCGATCTTCGTCATGGCAGGTCAGCGCCCTT
>NZ_JBEXXQ010000019.1:139867-162743 GCF_040630525.1 Streptomyces sp. NPDC005799 | reverse complement strand
TCAAGACCCAAGCACCGACGGCGTCGGCGGGCAGCCCCACACCGATTTTCACGCCTTCGCAAGCGTCCCCGCAGGGATACCACCTACTTGCTTGAATCAACCAACCGCGCACCATCAGGCCGTTCCCGGCCTCCACATCGTCGTCACCACCTGGCCGCCGGGAAGGGTGATCCGGTCCCGGGCGGTGAAACCGACGCTCTCGTACCGCTTGAGATTGGCGGGATTGGTCGACTCCAGGTAGGCGGGCGCGCCCAACTCGTCGATGCGGGCGAGGCTTTCGGACAGCAGGCCCATCCCGAGGCCCTTGCCCCGGTGATCGGTGTGCGTGCCGAGGATGGTGAGGTGGAAGAACGGCTCGACCGGGTGCGCCTCCTCGAACAGCTCCCCGACCTCCATGATCCCCCGGGCGGTGACGGGGTCGGTGGCCTCGGCCAACCGCCCCTCCAGACCGTCCACTTCGTCCTGCGTCAGCTCGACGCCACCGGGCGGGATCCAGAGGGCGGCGGCCTCGACGTCCGGGGTCACCAGGGTCCAGGGGTAGCGGAGGGCGGAGGTGGCGTAGATCCGCCACATCACGGCCGCCTGCTCCGCCCGCCGTCCCTCGTCGGGGAAGGCCGGCCCCCACACGGGGTCATGGAGGAAGGCGGAGGTGAAGGTGGCGACGATGCCGTCGGCGTCGGAGGGCGTGGCGGAGCGGGCGAAGGTCATGCGGTCATCCTGTACCCGTCCGGGGGCGCGGTCCCAGGTCCGCTGTTTCAGGTCCCGGGTTCCATGCCCCAGGTTCCATGCCCCGGTCCATGGCTCAGCTCCCGGGGACGCGCGCCCCACCGGATCGACCCCGGCGTCAGCTCAGCGAGCGCAGCGCCGTCGCGTCGTAGGGGCGGAGCTCCTCGAAGCGGCCGGCCAGCACCTTCGCCGCCCACTCGGGGTCCTGAAGCAGCGCCCGGCCGACGGCGACCAGGTCGTACTCCTCCCGCTCCAGGCTGTCCAGCAGGTCGTCGATGCCGCGGACCGGCGAGCCCTCGCCCGCGAAGCCGCGGATGAAGTCCCCGTCGAGACCGACCGAGCCCACCGTGATCGCCGGCTTGCCGGTCAGCTTCTTCGTCCACCCGGCCAGGTTGAGGTCGGCGCCCTCGAACTCGGGCAGCCAGTAACGGCGCGTGGACGCGTGGAAGGCGTCGACCCCGGCCGCGGCCAGCGGCGAGAGGACCGCCTCCAGCTCCTCCGGCGTCTCGGCGAGCCGGGCATCGTAGTTGTCGGACTTCCACTGCGAGTACCGGAAGATGATCGGGAACTCCGGCGACACCGTCTCCCGTACGGCCGCCACGATCTCCGCCGCGAACTTCGTACGGGCGAGGTGGTCACCGCCGTACGCGTCGGCGCGCCGGTTCGTGCCGGCCCACAGGAACTGGTCGATCAGGTAGCCGTGCGCGCCGTGCAGTTCCACGCCGTCGAACCCGATCCGCTCCGCCGCGGCCGCGCCCTCGGCGAACGCGCCGATGACGTCGTCGATGTCGCGCTGGGTCATCGCGGCGCCCTTGCCCTCGGTGCCGTCGAGGCGGATGCCGGACGGGCCGACGGCGGGCGCGTCGGCGTACGGGGCCTGCCCCTGCTCACGGACCATGCCGATGTGCCACAGCTGCGGCACGATCGTGCCGCCCGCCGCGTGCACCGCCTCGGCGACCTTGCGCCAGCCCGCGAGCTGCTCCGCACCGTGGAAGCGCGGGACGCGGCCGCTGTTCCCGGCCGACTCGTGGCCGACGTAGGTGCCCTCGGTGACGATCAGACCGACCCCGGCGGCGGCCCGGCGGGCGTAGTACGACGCGACGTCCTCGCCGGGGACTCCGCCCGGGGAGAAGCGGCGGGTCATCGGCGCCATCACGATGCGGTTGGGGACGGTCAGGCCGTTGATCGCGGTGGGCCGGGACAGGATCTCGGCGGCGCGGGAGGTGGTGGCGGTCACGCGGGGGAACTCCTCGGTATGTGCATACGCATAGAGACTGCTCCAGCGTCAACCGCCCCACGCGTCACGGCATTTCCGGCTGCCCTGTGACACCGCACACGCCGAAGGGCGGCACCCCCTGCCGTAGCAGGAAGTGCCGCCCTCCGTGAGGACGTTGATCAACCGGGGCCGAGGCCCCGAGGTCGATCAGAAGTCCATGTCACCGCCCGGCATGCCGCCACCGGCGGGCGCGGCGGCCTTCTCCGGCTTGTCGGCGATGACGGCCTCGGTGGTGAGGAAGAGCGCGGCGATGGAGGCGGCGTTCTGCAGGGCAGAGCGCGTGACCTTCGCCGGGTCGATGATGCCTTCCTTGACCAGGTCGACGTACTCACCGGTCGCGGCGTTGAGGCCGTGACCCGGGGTGAGGTTGCGGACCTTCTCCACCACGACGCCGCCCTCGAGGCCGGCGTTGACGGCGATCTGCTTCAGCGGGGCCTCGAGCGCGATGCGCACGGCGTTGGCGCCGGTCGCCTCGTCACCCTCCAGGTCCAGCTTCTCGAAGACCGAGGAGGCCTGGATGAGGGCCACGCCACCACCGGCGACGATGCCCTCCTCGACGGCGGCCTTCGCGTTGCGGACGGCGTCCTCGATGCGGTGCTTGCGCTCCTTGAGCTCCACCTCGGTGGCGGCACCGGCCTTGATGACCGCGACACCGCCGGCGAGCTTCGCCAGGCGCTCCTGCAGCTTCTCGCGGTCGTAGTCCGAGTCGCTGTTCTCGATCTCGGCGCGGATCTGGTTCACGCGGCCCGCGACCTGGTCGCTGTCACCGGCACCGTCGACGATGGTGGTCTCGTCCTTGGTGATGACCACCTTGCGGGCCTTGCCCAGCAGGTCGAGGGTGGCGTTCTCCAGCTTGAGGCCGACCTCCTCGGAGATGACCTCGCCGCCCGTGAGGATGGCGATGTCGCCGAGCATGGCCTTGCGGCGGTCGCCGAAGCCCGGGGCCTTGACGGCGACGGACTTGAAGGTGCCGCGGATCTTGTTGACGACCAGGGTCGACAGGGCCTCGCCCTCGACGTCCTCGGCGATGATCAGCAGCGGCTTGCCCGACTGCATGACCTTCTCCAGGAGCGGGAGCAGGTCCTTGACCGAGGAGATCTTGGAGTTGGCGATCAGGATGTACGGGTCGTCGAGGACGGCCTCCATACGCTCCATGTCGGTGGCGAAGTACGCCGAGATGTAGCCCTTGTCGAAGCGCATACCCTCGGTGAGCTCCAGCTCCAGACCGAAGGTCTGGGACTCCTCGACGGTGATGACGCCTTCCTTGCCGACCTTGTCCATGGCCTCGGCGATGAGCTCGCCGATCTGGGTGTCGGCGGCGGAGATGGAGGCCGTGGAGGCGATCTGCTCCTTGGTCTCGACGTCCTTCGCCTGCTCGAGCAGGGCACCGGAGACGGCCTCGACGGCCTTCTCGATACCGCGCTTGAGGGCCATCGGGTTGGCGCCGGCGGCTACGTTGCGCAGGCCCTCCTTGACCAGGGCCTGGGCGAGCACGGTCGCCGTGGTCGTACCGTCACCGGCGACGTCGTCCGTCTTCTTGGCGACTTCCTTGACCAGCTCGGCGCCGATCTTCTCGTACGGGTCCTCGAGCTCGATCTCCTTGGCGATGGAGACACCATCGTTGGTGATCGTGGGGGCGCCCCACTTCTTCTCGAGGACGACGTTGCGGCCCTTGGGGCCGAGCGTCACCTTCACGGCGTCCGCGAGCTGGTTCATGCCGCGCTCGAGGCCGCGCCGCGCCTCCTCGTCGAACGCGATGATCTTGGCCATGTGAAGTGGTCCCTCCAGGACTGGGGGTGATTCCTTCGGACCGCGCCCGCGCCCGCGACGGACGGCTCGCCGACCCGTGGGTTCCTTGCCCCACCCGGCCTGCGGGCCTCACCGACCCGGTCCTTCTTTGTCACTCTCACCTTCAGAGTGCTAACGCCAATGATTAGCACTCGCCCCTGCCGAGTGCAAGCGCCTCCCGGGTACTGGGCAGGTCTCGCAGGGGATCCGGGGCCGCCTGACGCAGACATGCCGAAGGGCCCGTACCCATGACTCCCCATGGGGTACGAGCCCTTCGAAGAAAACAGAAGAACGACGCTGCGATCTACCCGGCGCGTGCTTCAGCTGGTCGCGAGTCGGACCATGTCCGCCTGCGGCCCCTTCTGACCCTGCGAGATCTCGAAATCGACCCGCTGGCCCTCTTCCAGGGTGCGGTACCCGTCCATCTGGATGGCGCTGTAGTGGACGAAAACATCCGCACCACCGTCGACCGCGATGAAGCCGTACCCCTTCTCCGCGTTGAACCACTTGACGGTGCCCTGAGCCATGCCTAACTCCCCTATTACTGGCCCTTGCACAGACCCGCACTTCGCGGGTCCGGGTCAGACCTCACCCCCCACGGTTTGGGGGCGTGCGCCGGAACGCGTCGACCGCGGCTGAATGTATCTGTCCAACTGCCGTCTGCAACAGGTCAATCGGACGAGAATTCTGGACGTCAGGGGTCCGGAATGTAGTGAGAATTCGCCCGAATTCAGGGCAAGTCGGGCCCCATAAAGGGCGCATAAGACACAAAAGACGCGCACACTTTGGCTACTTCTCATCGCATCCGGAGGCGGTACTCATATGCGTTCGGCATGCGGGAGGCAGCAGGTTCCCCAACTGTACCGTGCTCAACCATGCAGAATTGCCCCCTCCGTTTCTCTCACGGAGGGGGCAATTCGATGAACACTCGGTAATCACTGTTACCGACGGTAATGATCGGTCATCAGGTCAGCCGCCGGCGACCGCGGGAATGATCGAGACGCCCGCACCGTCCGGGGTGGCCGTCTCCAGCCCCTGCTCGAACCGCACATCGTCGTCGTTGACGTACACGTTGACGAATCGCCGCAGCTTGCCCTGGTCGTCGAGGACCCGGGCGGCGATCCCGGTGTGGTTCTTCTCCAGATCGGCGATGACCTCGGCCAGGGTCGCGCCTTCGGCGCTCACCTCGGCCTGGCCGCCGGTGTAGGTGCGCAGGATGGTGGGGATGCGGACGTTGACGCTCACGATGAAACCTCCGGTCGGATAACGGGCTTGGGGGCGCGGGGCTGTGGTCGATATGTGCGGCTGCCGCCGCGTGGGCGCGAGCAGCCCCCACCGGCCCCCAGACGACGACGGTCTAGACGAGCCCAGCTTCCCGGAAGGACTCCAGGTTCGGGCGAATCGTTGCGGTGAGCCCCGTGTCGGCCACCGCGTCCAAGGTCTTCAGCCCATCGCCGGTGTTGAGGACGACGGTGGTGAGGCTCGGATCCAGCACACCGGCCTCGATCAGCTTCTTCGTCACGCCGACGGTCACCCCACCGGCGGTCTCCGCGAAGATGCCCTCGGTCCGGGCGAGCAGCCGAATCGCGTCGACGATCTGCTCGTCGTTCACGTCCTCCACCGCGCCGCCGGTACGCCGCGCGATGTCCAGGACGTACGGGCCGTCCGCCGGGTTGCCGATGGCCAGCGACTTGGCGATGGTGTTCGGCTTCTGCGGCCGGACCACGTCGTGCCCCGCCTTGTACGCGACGGAGACCGGGCTGCACCCCTCGGCCTGCGCGCCGAAGATCTTGTACGGCTTGTCCTCGACGAGCCCGAGCTTGATCAGCTCCTGCAGCCCCTTGTCGATCTTCGTCAGCTGCGATCCGGAGGCGATCGGCACCACCAGCTGGTCGGGCAGCTTCCAGCCGAGCTGCTCGCAGATCTCGTACGCCAGGGTCTTGGAGCCCTCCGCGTAGTACGGCCGCAGGTTGACGTTGACGAAGCCCCAGCCCTCGCCGGCCGGGTCGCCGATCAGCTCGGAGCAGAAGCGGTTCACGTCGTCGTAGTTGCCCTCGATGCCGACGAGCTCACCGCCGTAGACCGCGGCCATGACGACCTTGCCCTGCTCCAGGTCGTGCGGGATGAACACGCAGGAACGGAAGCCGGCCCGGGCCGCGGCGGCGCCGACCGCGCCCGCGAGGTTGCCGGTGGAGGAGCAGGAGAGGGTGGTGAAGCCGAAGACGCGCGCGGCCTCGATGGCCTGGGCGACGACACGGTCCTTGAAGGAGTGCGTCGGGTTGCCGGAGTCGTCCTTGACGTACAGGCCACCGGTCACGCCCAGCTCGCGCGCGAGGTTGTCGGCCTTGACGAGCTTGGTCCAGCCGGGGTTGATGTTCGGCTTGGTCGCCACGTCCGCCGGGACGGGCAGCAGCGGCGCGTAACGCCAGATGTTCGAAGGTCCCGCCTCGATCCGCTTGCGGAGTTCCTCGGTGTCGTAGGCCGAGAAGTCGTACGCGATCTCGAGCGGGCCGAAACACTCCTCGCAGGCGAAGACCGGGCCGAGCGGTACCCGGTGGCCGCATTCGCGGCAGCTCAGCGCCGCGGCGGGACCGAGATCGACGGCCTGGGAGTCGGTGGTGCTTGCAACAGTCTGCGCAGCCATGTGAGGCGAGGCCCTTTCTCCTCATCTTCCTCACGACGCATCTCGCCGTGAGACGGATTTGGCACCTTCCCTAGCCGGGAGCCTCGCGGAATGATCAACGTTGATCTACGAGACCGGCTGGAGGGTTGCCGGGGCTTCATCGGGCCGTGTCCCTCTGCCCCTCTGGATGAGCGGTATTCGGTTGTACGTTCAATGACCTCGGACATGCGATGGTCATCGACGTTGTTCAAGACTGTAACCGAAGGCCAGGACAGTTGAGAGAGTCGTCCGAACCGCGAGACAAGTGAGGAGCCGCCTACGTGCTGGAAGAAGTCGAGCGCTGGCTGAGCACCCGCTCCTGGTCCGTCACCGACCGACCGCTCCACCAGATCCTGGCCGCCAAGCAACGCACGGGCCGGACGGTGTCCGTCGTGCTGCCCGCGCTGAACGAGGAGGAGACGGTCGGCGACATCGTCGCCATCATCCGTCACGACCTGATGCAGCAGGTCCCGCTGGTCGACGAGATCGTGGTCGTCGACTCCGGCTCCACCGACCGCACGTCGGCGGTCGCCGCGTCGGCCGGCGCGCGGGTCGTCCACCGCGACGACGTCCTGCCCCGACTCCCCGCCGTCCCCGGCAAGGGCGAGGTGCTGTGGCGCTCGCTGCTGGTCACCACCGGGGACATCGTCTGCTTCATCGACGCCGACCTGAAGGAGTTCTCCTCCGACTTCGTCTCCGGCATCGTCGGCCCGCTGCTCACCGACCCGGGTATCGACCTGGTCAAGGGCATGTACGACCGCCCGCTCGCCGGCGCGAGGGGCCAGGGCGGCCGGGTCACCGAACTCATGGCCCGCCCGCTGCTCAACATGCACTGGCCGCAACTGGCCGGTTTCGTCCAGCCGCTCGGCGGCGAATACGCGGCCCGGCGCAGCCTGCTGGAACAGCTGCCCTTCCCCGTCGGCTACGGCGTGGAGCTCGGCATGCTGGTCGACGCCCTGCACCTGGTCGGCCTCGACGCCCTCGCCCAGGTCGACGTCGGCGTCCGCAGGCACCGGCACCAGGACGGACAGGCCCTGGGCCGCATGGCCGCGGCCATCTACCGCACGGCCCAGCTCCGGCTCGCCCGCGGCCACCTCATCCGTCCCTCCCTCACCCAGTTCGAGCGGGGCGAGGACGGCTTCGAGCCGCGCACCTATTCGGTGGACACCGAGGAGCGGCCGCCCATGGTGGAGATCGCGGAGTACGCGGAGCGCAAGGTCGCGTAACCCCGCGGAGCGGGCCGTATACGGGGCGAGGCCGTGAACCGGCCATACGTTTGAGTGTTTCCGGGCCGGGCTAGGTTGAGGCGTATGGCTTCCACGCACGGCGCTCATCAGGTGCTGGTCGCGTCCAACCGCGGCCCGGTCTCGTACGAGGTACAGGAGGACGGCTCGCTGGCCGCCAAACGGGGCGGCGGCGGGCTGGTCTCCGGTCTGTCGGCGATCGGGCCCGACGCGGGCGCCCTGTGGGTGTGCTCCGCGCTGTCCGACGGCGACCGGGAGGCGGTACGGCAGGGCGTCGGCGAGGAGGGCGTGCGCATGCTCGCCGTCCCGGCCGACGTGCACTCCGACGCGTACAACGGCATCGCCAACTCGGTGCTCTGGTTCGTTCACCACATGCTGTACCAGACCCCGCTGGAGCCGGTCTTCGACGCGGAGTTCCGACGGCAGTGGGCGTCGTACGAGGCGTACAACCGGGCGTTCGCCGAGGCGCTGGCCGAGGAGGCGGCCGAGGGCGCGGCGGTGCTGGTGCAGGACTACCACCTGACGCTGGTGCCGGGGATGCTGCGCGAGCTGCGCCCGGACCTCAGGATCGGTCACTTCTCGCACACGCCGTGGGCGCCGGTGGACTACTTCCGGATGCTGCCGGACGACATCGCCGAGCAGGTGCTGCGCGGCATGCTGGGCGCCGACCGGCTGGGCTTCCTGACCCGGCGCTGGGCGGACGCGTTCACGGCGTGCTGCACGGAACTGGTGGACGGGCTCGGGAACACCGAGGTCGGGGTGCACGGGCTCGGGGCGGACGCCGACTTCCTGCGGCAGCGCTCGCACGAAAGCGACGTCGAGGAGCGGATGGCCGCCCTGCGCGAGGAGATCGGTGCGGGCCGGAAGACGATCGTGCGGGTCGACCGGACCGAGCTGTCGAAGAACATCGTGCGCGGGCTGCTGGCGTACCGGCAGCTGCTCGACGACCACCCGGAGTGGCGGGAGCGGGTCGTGCACGTGGCCTTCGCCTACCCCTCGCGGCAGGACCTCGCCGTGTACCGCGACTACACCGCGGAGGTGCAGCGGCTGGCGGAGGAGATCAACTCCCGGTACGGGACGCCCGGTTGGACCCCCGTCGTGCTGCACGTGAAGGACGACTTCGCGCGCTCGCTGGCCGCCTACCGCCTGGCCGACGTGGCCCTCGTCAACCCCATCCGCGACGGTATGAACCTGGTCGCCAAGGAGGTTCCGGTCGTCGCCGACGACGGCTGCGTCCTGGTGCTG
Source organism: Streptomyces sp. NPDC005799 (assembly GCF_040630525.1). Lineage (NCBI taxonomy): Bacteria > Bacillati > Actinomycetota > Actinomycetes > Kitasatosporales > Streptomycetaceae > Streptomyces > Streptomyces sp. NPDC005799. The sequence continues at coordinate 153,802 of NZ_JBEXXQ010000019.1, read as the reverse complement.
TCCCGCGAGGCCGGCGCCCACGCCGAGCTGGGCGAGGACGCGATCACGGTGAACCCGTACGACGTGATCGGCACGGCGGAGGCGCTGCACACGGCGCTGACCCTGCCGGCGGAGGAGCTGGCCGAGCGCGGCAAGCGGCTGGCGGCGGCCGCCACCGCGCTGCCGCCGGCGCAGTGGTTCCTGGAACAGCTGAACGCGCTGGTGGATCAGCCGAGTTGAGCCGCGAGGGCGGACAGGAGGCGTACGACCCCTGCCGGGCCGTCGACCACCAGGTCCGCCCTCTCCCTCAGCTCCGTGACCTCGTCGCTCCCGCTGCACACCAGCAGTCCGGGAACCCCGTCGGAGCGCAGCTTCTCCACCGCCCCGAACGCCGGGAGGTCGCCCAGGTCGTCGCCGCCGTAGAGGACGGCCTCGGCGGAGATCTCACGGACGTACTCGCCGAGGGCCACGCCCTTGTCCATGCCCGGGGGGCGGAGTTCCAGGACCAGCCGGCCGGGCTCCACGATCAGGCCGTGGCGTGCGGCGAGCTCGGTCAGCGGCTCGCGCAGGGCCTCGAACGCGGCCTGCGGGTCGCTCGCGCGGCGGGTGTGCACGGCGAGCGCGCGGCCCTTCTCCTCGATCCAGGTGCCCTGCGCCTGCCCCGCGCCGGCCCGGTCGAGGAACCCCGGCAGTTCGGCGCGGACGGCGGCGACCCCGGGGTGCGGCGCCGGGGCCGTGACCTCGCCGCTCACCGCGTCCCAGCGCTCGGCGCCGTAGTGGCCGAGGACGACCAGGTGCTCGAGGCCCGGCACGCCCGCGAAACCGCCGTGCCGGACGGCCACCTCCGCCGGGCGCCCGGTGACGACCGCGACCGCGGCCACCTTCGGGGCGAGCCGCGCCAGCGCGGGAACGGCGTCGGGGTGGGCGCGGGCCTGTTCGGGGTCCGCGACGATCGGGGCGAGCGTCCCGTCGAAGTCAAGGCCGATCACGGCCTTCCGGGGATTCGCGAGAATCGCGCCGAGTCCGTCCCGCCCGGCCCGGGTGACGGGCGTCGGCAGGGGGTCCGTGTCCGTATGGGTGCCCATACGGGGACCCTAACCGGGATACGGCGAGACATGCGCGGCTGGCGGGTGCGGGAGAACGGCCGGCTGGGGGTCGGGCGCGGGTGCGCGGGAATCGTAGGTGGGCAGGGTTCGCGGGCGCAGGGTGCGCGGAATCGTAGGAGCGCAGGCTTCGCGGGCGCAGGTGCGCGGGAATCATAGGAGCGCAAGGTGCGCGGGAATCGCGGGCGCGGGAGCGCGGGACCGTCAGCCGGTGGTGCGAGGAAATCCTCGACACGGGGCACGGGCGAACCGTCGGCCGAGCGGGCGCGGAAACCTCGACACGGCGCACGCGGGAACCGTCAGCCGAGAGTGTGCGCGGCACGGTCGACGCGGGAAGCGCGGACATCGCAGCCGGGGACGCGGCAACCCCCGAAGCGGCGTGCGCGGCAACGCTCCTCCTGGAATGCACGACAACTGTCACGGCCGGCGTGCCGCGACCCTCGACACGGGACGCGCGGGACCCCTCAGGGCCGACCCGGGGAAACCGGCAGCCGGGGCACGCTGAAACCGTCACAGTCGGCCCGCGGAAACCGGCAGCCGGGGTGCGCGGGAACCGTTGGTCGGCGTGCGGGAAGCGTCAGCGTTCCGAGCGCCGCTGCTCGCGCACCCTTCTCAGCCTGTTCACCGTCACCGGGTCGTGGGCCAGCGCCCGCTCGTCGTCCAGGAGGGCGTTGAGCAGCTGGTAGTAGCGGACCGGGGCGAGCCCCAGCTCCTCGCGTATCGCCCGCTCCTTCGCGCCGGGGCCCGCGAAACCCCGGCGCTCCAGGGCGAGGACGGCCCGCTCCCGCTCCCCCAGCTGCTCTTCCCGGTGCATGTGACGAACCGTAGCGTCCGCCACTGACAGCCACCCCCGGCCAGGGGTGCCTAGTCGGAGCTCTCCGCCCTGGTCGCCGTGGACTGCAGCTGGCCGAGGACGGCCGCCGGGCTGCCGTTCGGGGCGACCGCCTGGCCTATGCGCTGTTTGACCGCCGCGCTGACCGCCGCCCAGGACGTCTTGCCGACCGGCGGCAGCTCGGACTGCGGAAGCTCGTCCAGGAACGGCTTGAGCGCGGCGTCCCGCTGGTCGCCGCTCATCGCGTCGGACGCGGAGTTGGTGACCGGCAGCAGGTCGTACTCACGGGAGAAGGCGAGGACGTTCTTCTCGCTGTAGACGAAGTCCAGGAAGTCACCGACCTGCTCGGCGTGGCCGTTCTTCTTGAAGGCCATCATCCAGTCGGCCACACCCATCGCGGTCGTGCTCGGCCCGTCGGCGCCGGGCATCGGCACCATGCCGAACTTCACGCCCTTCTTCGCGGCGATCTTCATCAGCGAGGGGTGCCCGTTGAGCATGCCGACCTCCCCCTTCGCGAAGGCCGCGAACGCGTCGGCCCGGTTGAGCCTGCCCGGTGCGACGGGACCGGTCAGTCCCTTGCCGACCAGGTCGTCCTTGAGCCAGTTGAGGGTGGCGACGTTCTCCGCCGAGTCGATGCCGTACGTGCCGACGGTGTCGGTGTAGCCGCCCCCGCCGCTGAGCATCCACTGCATGGTCTCGGCCTGCGCCTCCTCCGGCCCGAGGGGCAGCGCGTACGGGTACTTCACACCCCGCGCCTTGAGCACCTCGGCGTCGGCGGCGAGCTGCTTCCAGGTCTTCGGCGCGCTGAGCCCGGCGTTCTTGAAGAGGGTCTTGTTGTAGAACAGCAGCCGGGTGGAGGCCGCGAACGGCATCCCGTACTGCACGCTGTTGACCTGCCCGGCGGTGGCCAGCTGGGAGGCGAAGTCGGCCTGGGTGCTGATGGAGAGCAGGTCGTCCGCCGTGTAGAGCAGGCCCTTGTCGGCGTAGTCGGCGTACGCGCCGATCTGTGCCAGGTCGGGGGCCTTGCCGTCGTCGACCATCTCCTTGACCTTGCGGTCGACGTCGTTCCAGGAGTAGACGGTGAGGTCGATCTTCACACCGGGGTGCTTCGCCTCGTACTCCTCGACCAGCCGGTCCCAGTACTTCTGCGAGCTGTTGGCGGCGGAGTCACCGTAGTCCGCCGCGACCAGTCTCAGGGTCACGTCTCCCGAACCGCCGGTGACACCGCAGCCGCTCAGGGCCGCCGTCATGCCCAGCGCGGCGACCGCCGCCGCCGTTCCCATCCTGCGCCGCTGCACCGCTATGCCACGCCCCAACTGTCTCGCCGTTCAATATGTGGACCGTTTTAAGGTCTACACCACGTAAGTGGACTAGACCTCTCGTGGGTCAGCGGGCCACACTACATCCCGTGAGACATGTCATCGCCCTCGATGTGGGCGGAACCGGGATGAAGGCCGCGCTCGTCGGCGCCGGCGGCGAGCTGCTGCACCAGGCCCGCCGGGCGACCGGACGCGAACGCGGCCCGGACGCCGTGGTCGAGGGCATCCTCGACTTCGCCGCCGAACTGCACGCCCACGGCGCCGACCGCTTCGGCGAACCCGCCACCGCGGCCGGCGTGGCCGTCCCGGGCATCGTCGACGAGCCGCGGGGCGTGGCCGCCTACTCGGCCAACCTCGGCTGGCGGGACGTACCCCTGCGCGACCTGCTGTCCCGGCGGCTCGGCGTGCCCGTCGCCCTAGGCCACGACGTGCGCACCGGGGGACTCGCGGAGGGCCGGATCGGTGCGGGCCGGGGCGCGGACCGCTTCCTCTTCGTCCCCCTCGGCACCGGCATCGCGGGCGCCATCGGCATCGCGGGCCGGGTGGAGGCGGGCGCGCACGGTTTCGCGGGCGAGATCGGTCACATCGTCGTACGGCCCGGGGGCGCCCCCTGTCCGTGCGGCCAGGCCGGCTGCCTGGAGCGGTACGCCTCCGCGGCGGCCGTCAGCGAGGCCTGGGCCGCCGCCACCGGTGACCCCGGCGCGGACGCCGCCGACTGCGCCAAGGCCGTCGCGTCCGGCGACCCGAACGCCGTCCGGGTCTGGCAGGAGGCGGTCGACGCGCTCGCCGACGGCCTGGTCACCGCCCTCACCCTGCTGGACCCCCGCATGCTGATCATCGGCGGTGGACTCGCGGAGGCGGGGGAAACCCTGTTCACACCGCTGCGGGAGGCCGTCGGGCGCCGGGTGACCTTCCAGAAGCTGCCGTCGATCGTCCCCGCGGCGCTGGGGGACGCGGCGGGCTGTCTCGGTGCCGGGCTGCTGGCCTGGGATCTCCTCAACTCAACCGACCGCACGGAGGTAACCACCTGATGGGTTCTACCAAGGTTCTCGCCGGTGCCCGGGTGGTACTGCCCACGGGGGTCGTCCAGGACGGCCGTGTCGTCGTCGAGGACACGCGGATCGCGGCCAGGGCCGCGGAGGACGCCGAGGTCGTCGACGTCTCGGGGCACTGGCTGGTGCCGGGGTTCGTCGACATCCACAACCATGGCGGAGGTGGGGCGTCCTTCACCTCCGGCACGGTCGACGAGGTGCTGCACGGCATCCACACCCACCGGCTGCACGGCACGACCACCCTCATCGCCTCGACGGTCACCGGCGACATGGACTTCCTCGCCCAGCGGGCCGGGCTGCTGAGCGAGCTCGCCGAGCAGGGTGACATCGCCGGCATCCACTTCGAAGGCCCCTTCATCTCGCCCTGCCGCAAGGGCGCCCACTCCGAGGAGCTGCTGCGCGACCCCGACCCGGCGGCGGTCCGCAAGCTGGTCGACGCAGCGCGCGGCAAGGCGAAGATGGTCACCCTCGCGACCGAACTCCCCGGAGGCATCGACTCCGTACGGCTGCTCGCCGAGCAGGGCGTGATCGCGGCGATCGGCCACACGGACGCGACGTACGAGCAGACGGTGGAGGCGATCGACGCGGGGGCGACGGTCGCGACGCACCTGTTCAACGCGATGCCCCAGATCGGTCACCGCGCCCCGGGCCCGATCACCGCCCTTCTGGAGGACGAGCGGATCACGGTCGAACTCATCGACGACGGGACCCATCTGCATCCGGCCTCGCTCCAGTTGGCCTTCCACCACGCCGGCGCGGGCCGGGTCGCCTTCATCACGGACGCCATGGACGCGGCCGGTTTCGGCGACGGGCGCTACATGCTCGGCCCCCTGGAGGTCGAGGTCAGCGAGGGCGTGGCGCGGCTCGTGGAGGGCGGCTCCATCGCCGGGTCGACGCTCACGCTGGACCGTGCGTTCAAGCGGGCGGTCACGGTCGACGGGCTGTCCGTCGAGGACGTGGTGGCCGCGATCTCGTCGAACCCGGCCCGGCTGCTCGGCATGGACGACCGGATCGGTTCGCTGGAGGCCGGCAAGGACGCCGACCTGGTGGTTCTTGACCATCAATTCGACCTCAAGGGCGTGATGCGCCGGGGCGAATGGGTGGTCGATCCGCAACTGGGGTGATGTGTCCGGCTGTTGAGAGCGGCGGTCGTCCTGTGAAAATAGGACGACCACGTTCTGCATGTCTTTCTCCGGGGGAGGTCGGCCCAGGTGATCCTCACGGTCACGCTGAACACCGCTCTCGACATCACGTACCGTGTCCGGGCGCTGCGTCCGCACTCCTCGCACCGGGTGACCGACGTGACGGAACGCCCCGGCGGCAAGGGCCTGAACGTGGCCCGGGTGCTGGCGGCCCTCGGCCATGAGGTGACGGTCACCGGCTTCACGGGCGGCGCGACGGGCCGCACGGTGCGGGAGCAACTGACCGCCACGCCCGGACTGGTGGACGCCCTCGTCCCGGTCGCCGGCCCGACCCGCCGCACGATCGCCGTCGTCGACACGACCTCCGGCGACACGACCCAACTCAACGAACCGGGCCCAACGGTCACGCCCGCCGAGTGGTCGGCCTTCCAGGACGCGTACGAGGACCTGCTGCCCTCCATGGCGGCGGTGGCCCTGTGCGGCAGCCTGCCGCCGGGGGTGCCGGTGGGGGCGTACGCCGTGCTGGTCCGTCTGGCCCGGGCGGCGGGGGTTCCGGTGCTCCTCGACACGAGCGGCGAACCCCTGCGCCGGGGGGTGGCGGCCCGCCCCGACCTGATCAAACCGAACGCCGACGAACTGGCCGAACTCACCGGCTCCCACGAACCGTTGCGCGCCACCCAGGACGCCCGCCGGCGAGGAGCGACGGCGGTCGTCACCTCCCTCGGCTCGGACGGCCTCCTCGCGGCCACCCCCGAGGGCCGCTGGCGAGCCACCCCACCGACCCACCTCCACGGCAACCCCACAGGCGCGGGCGACTCCGCGGTGGCGGGCCTCCTGTCCGGCCTGGTCGAACAACTCCCTTGGCCGGACCGCCTGTCCCGAGCGGTCGCCCTGTCAGCGGCGACGGTACTGGCCCCGACGGCGGGCGACTTCGACCGCGGGGCCTACGAGGAGCTGGTGGGGCGGGTCGCGGTGGAAGAGGAGACACGGGCAGCGTGACGGCCGCCGTCTGAGCTTTACTGCACCCAGAGCTGGTCGATCAGGGCGTTGCACTGGTTGCCCTGGCCGCAGGAGAGGGTCAGCGTGTTGGTGCCCTTGGTCAAGGTCACCGGAGCCCACGTGGACTGCCAGTTCTTCGCCAGGTCGGTGTCCGACGACTTGATGAAGTTCTTCATGCCGAGCGGCTGTTGGTTGGGCTTGCCGTTGACCGTCAGTGTCGCGTTGGCGTCCACGGCGGGGATGCTGTACTGCACGTAGAGGCGGTACGAGCCGGCTTTCTGGAGGTCGACGGTCCAGGTGATCGAAGCGCCGACGTTGTTGAACCCCGTCACGTAGGTCCCGCCGTCCGACTTGGCCCCCTTGACGTCCGAGGCCGTGGTCGCGCCACCCCCCAGCTGGAGGTCCTTCGCGTCGGTCTTCGGGAGGGCGGCCGACGCGCTGGCGGCCGACGATGTGCTCGGCTGGGCGCTCTGGGACGTGGACGTCGTCGGCGTGGAGTCGCCGCTCGCCTTGTTGTCCGAGTCGTCCCCGCCCATGATCGCCACGCCGATGCCGATGACCACCGCGGCGACCACCGCTATCGCGCCGATCAGCAGACCCTTGGTGTTGGGACCACCGCTGCGGCCGCCGCCCCCTCCACCGCGCGTCGGCTGCTGGGGGGTCGTCGGGGCGCCGCCGCCGGGGAAGGTCTCGGGGGCCGCGTAGTGGGCGCTCGGCTGACCGTACGCACCCTGCTGCTGCGGCACCTGACCGTACGCGGCGGTCTGCTGCTGCGTCGGAGCCGGCTGGCCGTACTGGCGCTGGCCGACCGCGCGCGTCCGGTTGACCGAGCCCGGGTAGCCGTAGCCACCGCCACCGGACGGCGGCTGGGCGCCATTGGCCTGCCCATCGGCGTAGAGGTAGCCGAACGGGTCGTCGTCCTCGGGCGTGCTGGCGCCGTTGTTGCCGGACGTCATCCCTTGGTACTCCTAGCGGGTGCGGGTCGGTGCGATACGTGGGGTCAGAATGGCGAGCCTACCCGCTCTCCATGCCCCAAACGGGTGACTCGGATCGCATCGTCCCGCGGATGTGCCCCCTGACCTGGGGATCATCCCGCGCGTCTGTGCTGTTTGGGACGAGATCGTTTCTCTACGTACATCCGCTCGTCGGCGGACTTCAACACTTCGTCCGCAGTCATGCCGCAGTGTGCCCATCCGATGCCGAAGCTGGCACCCACCCGCACGGCCCGCCCGTCGACCCGGATGGGCTGGATGATCTCGTTGCGCAGCCGTACGGCGAGGTCCTGGGCGTCGGCCCGGCCGAGACCGTCGGCGAGGACCACGAACTCGTCGCCGCCGAGACGCGCCACGGTGTCACCGTCGCGCACCCCCCGGGACAGCCGCCTGGCGACCTCGATGAGCACCGCGTCGCCCGCGTTGTGCCCGAACCGGTCGTTGATCGACTTGAAGCCGTCGAGGTCGCAGAAGAGCACCGCGAGCCCCTTGGTGCCGTCGTCGCGCTCGCCCTCGGGGGCGACGGTGTGCACATGGTGGTCGTAGCCGTCGAACATCTCGGCGCCGCCCGGCCGGAAGTCGAAGCCGTGGCCGTTGGCGTCGAAGGCGGGGTGGCCGTAGGCCGCGTCCAGGGACTCCAGGGCGCCCGGATGGGTGGCCCGCTGGCAGAGCCGGGAGGACAGGCGCGAGCGGAGCTCGGCGGAGTTCGGCAGGCCGGTGAGGGAGTCGTGGGAGGCGCGGTGGGCGAGATGCAGCTCGCGGCGCTTGCGCTCCTCTATGTCCTCGACGTGGGTGAGCAGGAAGCGGGGGCCGTCGGCGGCGTCCGCGACGACGGAGTTGCGCAGGGAGACCCAGACGTAGGTGCCGTCCCGGCGGCCGAGGCGCAGCTCCGCGCGCCCGCCCTCGGCGGAGGTCCGCAGCAGGGTGCCTATGTCCTCGGGGTGGACGAGGTCGGAGAAGGAGTAGCGGCGCATCGCGGAGGCGGGGCGGCCGAGCAGCCGGCACAGGGCGTCGTTGGTGCGCAGTATTCGCCCGTGCTGGTCGCCGCCCATCTCGGCGATGGCCATGCCCGAGGGGGCGTACTCGAAGGCCTGCCGGAAGCTCTCCTCGCTCGCCCTGAGGGCCTGCTGCTCCCTTTCGAGCCTGACCAGTGCACGCTGCATGTTGGCGCGCAGCCGGGCGTTGCTGATCGCGATCGCGGCCTGGAACGCGTACATCTGGAGCGCTTCGCGTCCCCATGCGCCCGGTCGGCGGCCGTTGCGCGGCCGGTCCACGGACAGCACGCCGATCAGCTCACCGCAGGAGCCGCCCGGCACACCCGGTGTGTACATGGGCGCGAACAGCCGGTCGGCGGGGTGCCACTCGTCCTCGAAGCGGGGCGCGGGCCCGTCGGTGTACCACTGCGGGACGTCGTCGTCGTCGAGGACCCAGCCCTCGGTGTGCGGTATGAAGACCAGGTCGCCCCAGTGCTCGCCCATGGTCAGGCGGCGCTCCCAGGAGTCGCGGGAGCCGACCCGGCCGGTGATCAGCGCCTCGGCCGCGGCGTTGCCGGCGAAGGCGGCGACGACGAGGTCGCCGTCGGGGCGGACCAGGTTGACGCACGCCAGCTCGTAACCGAGGCCGTTGACCACACCGTCGGCGACGGTCTGCAGTGTGTCCGCCAGGCTGCGGGCCGTGTTCATATCGGCCATGACCTGGTGCAGTTGTCGCAGAGTCGCAAGACGGACGTAAGGCTCCGACTCGGTCTCCATACTCGCCCTCCCCCCGAGACCTCGCAGCGAATCAAGGGTTCTCATCGGCGTATCGTTCTGGCAGCTTCCCCGCCACTGAATCACAGCGCGCTCCGCACTCGGTACACAGGGTCAACAATTCCCGCCTCTTGTGACTCAAGTCACAGCGAAAGATGAACAATTGAGTGGGGTTTCTGCGTTTTTCCTGTGCGTTTACTGGACGCGAACTTTGGTTATGTGGCGAACTCCGCCGGTGGTCCTAGGTCCGGCCTCGGCCCGACGCCCGATGCGGTCGGCGGGGACGGGAGATTAGCGTTTCGAGCGTGCCGAACACATCCCTTGCCACGTCCCCGATCACTGTCCCGTCGCCCGCCGGGCATGCTGAGGGGGTGAGCAACGACGAGTTCCGCGCCGCCATGTCCCGGCTGGCCGCGGGCGTGGTCCTGGTGACCGCCCAGGAGCCGCCGCTGGACCCCGACGACCCGTCGGCGCCGGCCGGCGAGGACGTCGGCATGACCGCGACGGCCTTCCTGTCGGTCTCCCTCGACCCGCCCCTGGTGCTGGTCAGCCTGCGCACCGGCGCCCGCATGGACGACCTGCTCGACGAACAGCCCCTGTGGGGGGTCTCGGTGCTCTCCGAGAGCCAGCGCCACATCGCCGGCCGCTTCGCCATGAAGGGCCGCATCAGCGACCGCCTGCTCTTCGAGGACATCCCGTACGTCCGCGGCAAGGCGACCGGGGCGCCCCTGGTGGGCGGCGCCCTGGCGACCCTGGAGTGCCGCACCGAGCAGCGCGTGATCGCCGGCGACCACACCCTGGTGATCGGCCGCGTCCTGACGGCGGACGTACCGAGTGCGGAGGGGGGCCCGCTGACGTACTTCCGGGGGCGTTACCGGCAGTTGGGGTGACCGGACGGGCGAGGAATGCGTGGCACGCGCGCGTGACGGATCCCCAGTAGTGCCTCGTCAGGTTCTGATTCAGGTGCTGCTCAGGGGGCGGCCACCGGTCGGGGCCATCTGGTCGGCGGGCCATTCCACGAGCAGGGTCCGCGGCGGCGGGTTGCCGTACCACGGGTAGTGGCCGCCGTCGGCGTTCCGAGCGGCCCGCAGGGCCTGCTCGCCCGCGGGCCGCACGCGCAGCGAACCGGGGCGTCGTCGGCCCTTTGCCGCCCTCACGCCAGGCCACCTCGGTGGTGCGGGTGGCCTGCTCATCGGCCAGGCGTGCCATGGACTGCGGCTCGGTGCGACAGCGCGCCGGCGTCGGCGGCCCAGCCGGCCATAGGCAGGCCGACGCGGCTCGGCCGTCTCCGGATGGGCTGCTTCCCTGCCCGTCAGCGCCATCACGGAGGACTGGCCCCGTTCCTCCAGCGCCGGCCGGAAGGGCGTGTCGACGCCGTGTCCGGCATCGGCCACCACAACGGCGCGGTCATGCCAGGCGCTGAGCATGTCCGGCAGCTCAACGGCCGGCGCCTTTTCTCCCGGCAGAGAAAGCCGCCGACCCAGGGGGCAGGAAGCGGTGGCGGTGGCGCCCCGGTGAGCCGTCGCCGAACCCGAGGGCCGACAGGAGCGATCCGAACCCCGCGTTGACGCCCCGCGACCGCTCCCCAAGACCTGTGACAGCGCCCCCACTTGATGTACTCACGCCCGCACCCTGGCCCCCCACTGTGACGTGTGCGTCTTCTGTGAAACTTGAAGTTTCAGGCTTTCTTGGAGGGCAGGGACGGTGAAAGGGTCCGGAGGACACAACTCGGCTGTTTCATACGGCTGTTGAACTCCTCACCCCCCACGAGGCGTGACATGGCGAAAGCCCCCGTGCGCAGAACGCGCACGACGATATCGTCGGCGACGATCGGCCTTGCGCTGACCGTCGCCTTTCTGCCCGGCGTCGCGAACGCGACCCCGGGCGACCCGACCCCACCCGCCGACACCGGCACCCCGGCGGCCCAGACTCCGCCCATACCCTCGCAGCAGACGCTGATACGCCGCGACGCCACCCTGACGAAGGCCGAACAACGGCCCGGAGTACGGAAGTTGCGCCAGCAACTCGGCATCCAGGGGGTGCTCGAGCTGGACCCGGCCACCGGCACCGCACGCCAGGTGGCCAAGCTCGACGGATACCTGACGCCGCCCAGTGGCAACAGCCCCCAGGACATCGTCCGGAACTACCTGCGATCCCATCCCGATGTCTTCGGCCTGTCCGACGCCCAGGTCCACGACCTGACGCTGCGCAAGCAGTACACCGACGTCGCCGGCATACGCCACCTGTCCTTCGTCCAGTCCGTCGACGGTGTGCCCGTCTTCGGCAACGGCGTCAAGGCGAACATCTCCCATGACGGGCGCCTGATCAGCGTGCTCGGCTCCCCGGTGCGCGACTTGCCTTCGACGCTGGCCCGGGCCCGGTTCACCGGAACGCAGGCCAGGGACACCGCCGTCCGCGACATCGCGGGCGCCGCGTCCGACGCCAACCCGTCCAACGGCACCGCCAAGCAGGTCGCCTATCCGGTGCCCGGCGGCACCGCCCGCCGCGCCTGGCAGACGGTCACCTCGCCGGACGGCCACGGCATGTGGCTGCACGTCGTCGACGCCGTCACCGGCCGGGTCCTGTACCGGCAGAACCTGTCCTCCGACCTGACCGCGTCCTCGGCCGGGACGTCCGCCGGGCAGCCCCTTTCCGACGCCGCGGCCACGCCGTCACCCAGCGGCAGGGTGCTGGTCTGGGACCGCTACCCGGGCGCCCCCGCGGGCGGCAAGCAGCACCCAGGTGACCTGACCGCCAAGGGCTGGCTCCCCAAGAACGCCAAGACCCTCAACGGCCGTATCGCCCATGCCTTCAGCGACGTCAACGACAACAACGAGGTGGACAAGGGAGAGGAGATCACGCCGACGGCCGGCGGGACGTTCGCCTTCCCGTTCAAGCCCATCACCGGCAAGGGCTGCAACGATCCGCTGCCCTGCTCCTGGAACCAGAAGAAGCCGAATTCCTGGCAGACCAACCGCAAGCAGAACGCCGCGCAGGTCTACTACTACCTCGGCACCTACCACGATCACCTGGAAGCCGCCCCGATCGGCTTCACCCGCAAGGCCGGCAACTTCGACGGACGTGACGGCGACGCCGTACAGGCGCAGACCGACGACGGCGCGGCGATCAAGAGCGGGCTGCCCGACGAAGACCACCTGAACAACGCCAACATGGGCACTCCGCCGGACGGCCAGGCACCCACGATGCAGATGTACCTGACCGGTTCCGGTCCCGGCTACACCGTGCTCCAGGGCAACTGGGGCGACGACGCCGCCACCGTCTACCACGAGTACACGCACGGCCTGTCCAACCGGCTCGTCGTCGACGCCGACGGCGTCTCGACCCTCACCGGCCAGCAGGGCGGGGCCATGGGCGAGGCATGGAGCGACTGGTACGCGCTGGACTTCCTGGTCAACCAGAAGCTGCTGAAGGACAACCCGCGCACCGACGGCGACGTGAACCTCGACCCGCCGCACTGGACGGACGAACTTCCCTCGCGCAGCCAGGCGTTGGACTGTCAGGTGGGGTCGAAGTCGGCCAAGTGCCCGGGCACGAGGACGGCGGGCCCCGGCGGGTACACCTACGGCGACTACGGGAAGATCAGGCACGGGGGTGGTCCCGAGGTGCACGCCGACGGCGAGATCTGGAGCGAGACCCTCTGGGACCTGCGCACCACGCTCGGCAGCAAGCTCACCGAGTCCCTGCTGACCCGGGCGATGGAGCTGTCCCCCGCCGCCCCTACCTTCCTCGACCAGCGCAACGCCATCCTGCAGGCCGACACCGTGGTCAACGGCGGCCGGGCCCACAAGGCCATCTGGAAGGTCTTCGCACACCGGGGAATGGGGTACTTCGCCGCGGCGCTCTCCGCCGACGACGTCCAGCCCGACGAGGACTTCTCGCTGCCGCCCGGTCCGGGCACCCCGCGGGTCACGCTCACCGGCAAGGTCTCCGACGATGTGACCGGCACACCGGTGAGCGGGGTCACGGTCAGCGTCAGCGGCCACAACTCCGGCTTCCCCGGCGCCGACCTCTCCGCCGTGACCAAGGCGGACGGCACCTACTCGATCCCGGGCGTCCCCCGGGGGACCTACCGCAAGGTGTACGCCAGCGGCACCGGCTACGAGCCGGTGGTCCGCACAGTCGACGTCAAGGCCGGTTCGGCCCGCGCCGACTGGGCGCTGCGTCGCGACTGGGCGGCCGCTTCCGGAGGCGCCGAGATCGCCGACTTCACCGGCACCGACAACACCCAGTACGGGTGCGGTCCGGTCGGCCTGGTCGACTTGTCGTACTCGGTGTGGGGCTCGGACGCCAAGGGCGGCACCAACGGCACCGGGGTCGACCCGGTCCACAACACGGTCAAGCTGCCGAAGGCCGTGGACATCGGTGAGCTTCTCGTCGACCCGACGGCGGGCTGCGGCGACGACACCACCGCGTCCCTCGGCGACTACCGGATCGAGACCTCCCCGGACGGCGCCACCTGGACCATCGCCGCCGAGGGCCACTTCAAGCCCGCCGACAGCGGGCGGCAGAACGCCGTGACCCTCAAGGACGGCAGCGGGCAGAACGTCCAGTACGTCCGCCTGACCATGCTCGGCAACCAGGCCGCCGACAACGGCGTGGACTGCGCGAAGGACTCCAGCCCCTCGGGCTGCCGGTACCTCGACGCGACCGAACTCGTCGTCCACGGCGCACCGCACCAGGTCTGACAAGCCGTACTCGAGAGCCGGGGGCCGGCGCACCACCAGACCCACGGAGCCCCCCGGCACCCC
>NZ_JBEXXQ010000019.1:0-139857 GCF_040630525.1 Streptomyces sp. NPDC005799 | reverse complement strand
ACCCCCCCTCCCCACCCCCCCCCTCCTCCCATACCCACCCGCCTCACCCGGCGGGGGGGGGCGCCCGCCCCGCCCCCGCCCCCCGCCCCCGTGCCACCGGACCCCTCGCCGAAGGCGGGCGGGCGTTCCGGAGAAGGTCCCGCGCCGCACGGGTCCGCCCTCACCATGCAGGACAGCCCCTAGGGTGGGCGTATGACGACGACCCGGCCCCGCCTCGAGGAGATCACCACCGCCAACCTGGAGGCCGCCCTCGCCGTCCGCGTCCGGCCCGACCAGGAACACGCGGTGGCGCCGGTCGCCCACTCCCTCGCCGAGGCCTACGTCCGTCCCCCGGACGTCGCCTGGCCCCGGCTGATCGTCGACGGTGACCGGGCCGTGGGCTTCCTGATGGCCTTCCTCGACATCGACTGGAACCAGGACGGCACGCTCTTCCGCTCGGGCCTGTGGCGGCTGAACATCGCGGCCGACGAACAGGGGCGCGGATACGGGCGGTTCGCGGTCGCGTCGGTTGCCGAGGAGATACGCCGCCGGGGCGGGAAACAGTGCTATGTCACATGGCACCCCGGCCCCGACGGCCCGGAGGGCTTCTACCTGGGCCTCGGCTTCCGCACCACGGGCGAGACGAGCGGCGGCCAGACCGTCGGTGTGCTGGACCTCACGGGTCAGTACAGCTAGTCGACGAGATCGACGTCCTGCTCCGCCACGCGCGCGTGGTCCGTCACGATGTCGATCACCGCGATCCGGTCCCGGACGAACGTGAAGGCGAGCGTTCGGTCCAGCTGCCCCTCCGCGTACACCGCAAAGCCCGTACGGCCGCCGATCAGGGCGGGGCGGGCCGAGTAGCCGAAGTGCCGGAAGCTGGAGGCGCCCCTGGCCACCGCGACCGCGCCGGTGGTCACACCCACCTCGGTGCGGGCGACGACGTCCGGGTCCAGCAGTTCCACCAGCGCCTCGAAGTTCCCCTCCCGCGCGGCCGCCAGAAAGGCGTTCACGACCCTCCGCTGCCGTACCCGGTCGGCGTCCGGAGCCTGCGCGCCCTGCACCCGCCGGCGCGCCCGGCTGGCCAGCTGCCGCGCCGCCACCGGGCTGCGCCCGACGATGTCCGCGACCTCCTCGTAGGACACCGCGAACAGGTCGTGCAGCACGAACGCCAGCCGCTCCGCGGGCGTCAGCGTCTCCAGGACGACCAGCAGGGCGACGCCCACGGAGTCGGCGAGCAGCGCGTCCCGCTCGGGGTCGGCGGCGGAGGCCTCCGCCACGCGCGCGTGCGTCTCCAGCGGCTCCTCCGCGCGGGACTTGCGCGAACGCAGCATGTCCAGACAGACCCGGCCCACCACGGTCGTCAGCCAGCCGCCGAGGTTGTCCACCCGCCCGGCGTCGGTACGGCTCAGCCGGAACCAGGCCTCCTGCACGGCGTCGTCGGCCTCGGCGGCCGACCCGAGCATGCGGTAGGCGACGGCCCGCAGATGACTCCGGTGTGATTCGAAACGCCGGGCGAGGAATTCATTCCCGGCCCCATTACCGGCCTCCGCATTACCGGCCGCCCCTGCGGGAAATTCGCCGGCGTCCATACGCGTCACTCCTCACACCCCGGTCCGTCCCTTGTCGACGACATGACGGACGGAGGGGCCTGGATGTGACAGAGGACGTTCTACGAATGCGCCAAGCATGTTTTTCCCGCCCGGGGCCTACCCCCAGTCCCGTCCGGACCGCCCCCGCTTCGTCTCGGACCGCTGTTTCTTCTCCCGGAGCCTCCGCTCGTTGATCCCGCGGGGAATCCGGGTGGGCCGGCGCGGCTTCGGCGGCGGCGCGGTCGCCTCGGCGAGCAGGGCGGCCAGCCGTACGGCGGCGGTCTCACGGTTGCGCCACTGCGAGCGATGCTCGGACGCGCGTACGACGACCACGCCACCGTCGACGAGACGGCCGGCCAGCCGCTCCAGCGCCCGCGCCTTCCACACCTCGGGCAGCGCCTCGGTGCCGGCCAGGTCGAAGCGCAGCTCCACCTGGGAGTCACTGGTGTTGACGTGCTGACCTCCCGGCCCCGACGACCGCGAGAAACGCCACATGAGCTCGGCCTCGGGAAGCGAGACGGAGCCGCGGATGAAGTAGGGACCGGACATGTCCCCATGGTCGCGCGTCTGACCGGCACACGTCACGTGATTAACGTTCACCCGAAGTTCGGTAAAGAAAGTAAAGAGAGCTGGAACCTTCCGTACCCCTCGTGGCGTTCATACGGGTAGCTGTAGCTTCAAGCCCGTACGCGGTACCGCGCTGTACGCACACGAGGGAAAGGACTCCCAACCATGGCTGTAAGCCTGTCCAAGGGTGGCAACGTCTCGCTCACCAAGGAGGCTCCGGGCCTGACCGCCGTCACCGTGGGCCTCGGCTGGGACGTCCGCACCACCACCGGCACGGACTTCGACCTCGACGCCTCCGCGATCGCTGTCAACCCGCAGGGCAAGGTCTACTCGGACGCCCACTTCGTCTTCTTCAACAACAAGCAGACCCCGGACAACACCATCGTCCACACCGGCGACAACCGCACGGGTGAGGGCGAGGGCGACGACGAGGCGATCAACGTCAACCTGGCGGCCCTCCCGGCCGACATCGACAAGATCGTCTTCCCGGTCTCCATCTACGACGCGGAGACCCGCTCGCAGAACTTCGGCCAGGTCCGCAACGCCTACATCCGCATCGTCAACCAGGCCGGCGGCGCCGAGATCGCCCGCTACGACCTCTCCGAGGACGCGGCCACGGAGACGGCGATGGTCTTCGGCGAGCTGTACCGCAACGGCGCGGAGTGGAAGTTCCGCGCGGTCGGCCAGGGCTACGCGTCCGGCCTGGTCGGCATCGCCCAGGACTTCGGCGTCAACGTCTGACACGCACCGCGCTGGGCGGGAGCCCCTTGGCCGCGGTTCGCCGCGTCCGGGGGCTCCGGCGTTATCGCGATCTCGACGCAGGAGTTGCCATCGGTGCCGCTGCTGTAGCCGCTCTTGAACCACACCAGTTCGGCGGCGTCCCCGGCAGGGGTCTTGCGGATCATGTCTCTCGAGGAGTTGTACGGAACAACTGCGCGCCTGGGGCTCCCGTTGGACCCTGCGGCGCTGATCGTCGCCGAAGTTGCCGGTATGGCCGCCAGGGCTGGCCCGGCTCCTGGACGAGGCGGACGGGACCGAGCGGGACTGAGCGGGACTGAAGGCGGATGGGGGACAGCGCGGTCAGCTCTCCTCCTTCTGCCAAGTCCCGCCGTCCCTGGGCCGGGGCCTCTCCTTGCCGTCGATACCGGTGTGCCGGCCAGAGGACAGGACCTCGGCGGAGTTGCTTCTCCTGGGCCCGGGTTTCATCGCGACGACCAACTTCTTCATGTGGGCGACCTGCTCCTCCGCGTCCCAGAGACCGGCCGGTTCGGGAGTGGAGCCGTCCCAGTAGGCGTGCGGTGCCCAGTTCCCCCGTTGGTCCCTGACTTCCTCGACGGCGCCGTTCGGGCCCTGCCGGGTGACCGCGCCCCGGTGGGGTTCGGCATCGGGACGCGACGGGTCCCGAAGAGGCGGCGCGGTCGCCATGGTGGCCTCCACCAGTGCCTGGGCGGCGTGCCGCCAGGAGTAGCCCTTGAGCAACTCGTACAGTTGCTCGGCCTCGGACCGCGCGCCCGGCAGATTCCTGCGCAGGCCCTCGATGGCCGCGGCCCACGCCCGCGCCCGTGACTCGGCCCCGCCCTCGGCCTCCTTGCCGCTGGTGGAGTCGACGTTGAACGGGGCGTTGACGACTCCGGTGAAGGAACCGTTGGTCACCTGCGACAGGAACTGGGCCGCTCCGCTCTCTCCGTTGACCAGGACGGGCAGGCTGCGTCCCGCTCCTTCGGTGGCCACCAGTCCGAAGCCCTCGTGCAGCGACGGCATGATCACCGCGTGGGTGGTCTCCCGGTCGTGTTCGAGATCCGCGGAGTTCTTGCTGAAGGGACGCATGATGACCCCGCCCTCGCCGTGGGCGTCGACGATCGACTGCCACTTGGCGAACTTCTCCGGTTCCTCCTGCGGGTGCGGAGTGCCGCGGATCGTCATCCGGACATCGAGTCCGCGGCCGCCCTGGTTCCTCGGGCGGCGCAGGATGCCGATCGCCTGGACCGCCGCCTCGACGCCCTTGATCTCGTCCGCGGCCCGTCCGGGCAGCAGCACCTTGAGCTTCCGTGGCAGGTGCAACAGATACTTGGCCTGGTTGACCAGGGACGGCTCGACCGGCGTGCCGACCTCGGTGCCCGGGACGAAATCGTGCAGCGCGGGAACGCGCAGCACGCCCTCCGAGAGCCGTTCGGCCTCGGAGGCGAGCAGCGATCCCACGCCGGCCACCAGGTCGGCCTTCTGCATTGCCCTGCGTTCTTTGATGGCCTTCTCGGCGCCCTTCTTGGGCGCCTCCTTGATCTTGTCCAGCCGAACGGGGCTGGTGTGCAGGAAGTGCACCACGCGAGCGCCCGGGTACCAGGCGTCGCGGATCTTCTGGGCGGCGGGACCAGAGAAACGGGAGTGCCCGATGACGATGTCGAAGGCGTCCCGGGAGGTCGGCAGCCCGTGGTCGCCGGGCGAGCCGCCGGCGACGACGTCGAGGCGGTCCCGGCCCTCCTTCACGCCGGGGACCGAAGCGTTGACGATGCGAGCGCCGTCGTGCTGGGTGGTCGTCGCCTCATGGTCGTAGTCACCGCGGTCGTTGACGGTGAGCAGGGTGACGTCGTGGTCGTGGTTGAGTCCCTTGACCAGTTCCATGTTGAAGACGGGGACGCCACCGAGACCGAGCCCGCTTTCGTCGCAGACCACCAGCACCCTGCGGCGCGGCCGGTCCGTCCCCTCGTCCCGCTCGTCGGTGTCCGTCATCATGCGTTGCACGGCGTCCGGCCGCCCCGTGCTGCGCTGCACCGACGGGCCGTGCGGGTGGTCGTGCCCGTCCCCGGCGTGGTGCTGTGGGAGCGTCGGGGCGCCGGCCAGCCGCTCGTTGGCGCTCGCTGCCCGCTCGAAGGGGTCGCCGGGGTTGGACACCCGCACACCGTCGCCGCGGTCAGTGCCCGCGACCGGTCCCTTGCGCTGCTGGGACACGTGGGTCAGCTCGTGGTACAGGGTCCGGTCGTCGATGCTGCCGGACCCGGAGACGATGTTGTCGCCCACGGTGTAGGCGCGTGCGTCGACGTTCGCCGCGGACCGCTGGGCCACCGCGTCCGTGTGCAGCCGCACGCCGGAGAAGTCCTCCTTGAAGACGGACTCGGCTTTCGCGCGCTTGACCGGGTCCAGTGGCGTGCCGCTGCGGGACGTCACGCCCTTGATCTCCGCGCCGACGTCCGGCTGCGCGGCCCCCTCCGGCCCTTCGCCGCCGGTCAGGTGCCCGGAGTGCCGCAGCGCCTGCACCACGGCGGCGTTGCCCGCCGTGCGCTGAAGTGCCAGCAGGCGCTGCTGCGGTGCGGGTGACGGCTGCCGGGACACCGGTGCGGACTTCGCCGCCTGCTGCTGCTCCCGGGTCGTGCGCATGCTCATCGCGGTCCTCGGTGTCGGTGGCCCTCGCGCCAGGCTAGGTTCACCTCCCGTCCGGCCGCTGCGGCAAAAAGGGCAACACTGAAAGCAGTTGACGGGACGGCAAGGGCAATACGATCTTCAGAGAAACATTCGGTTAACGAACCCGTTCACGGGTGGGCCGGTTTGCCCTCGCCGTACAGCCACTGCTTCCAGATGGGGGCGAAGTTCTTGTCCGGTGCCGACTTCTCCACGTACGCCGTGAAGTCCGCCGTGTCCGCGTTGCCGTGGCGGTGGGCGGCCGCCCAGCCCTGGACGATGTCGTAGAAGGTGTCGTCGCCGACCGTCTCGCGGATCTTGTGCAGGACCATCGCGCCGCGTTCGTAGACCGGGGCGTCGGAGATGTGGGCGGCGCCGCTCGGTTTCGCGGGCGGGAAGGACCACAGGCCGGGGTGGTCGTCCTCGCCGTGGGCGTAGAGCGCGTCGAAGGTCTGCTGGGCGGTGTGGCCGCCGTGGTCCTCGTCCCACAGCCACTCGGCGTAGGTCGCGAAGCCCTCGTTGAGCCACATGTCCCGCCAGCTCTTCGGCGTCACGGAGTCGCCGTACCACTGGTGGGCCAGCTCGTGGACGAGCGTGCCGGTGTCGGGGGCGGAGGGGAACACCGGCCGGTTCTGCGTCTCCAGGGCGTAGCCGACGTCCTTCGCGTCGTCGACGATCGCGCCGGTGGAGGAGAAGGGGTAGGGGCCGAAGTTGTACTCCTCCCACTCGATGATCGCGGGCAGCTGCGCGAGCACCTCGCGGCTCGCCTTCGCCTGCGTCGGGTCCACGGCGACGTACACGGGCAGACGGTCCTCGCCGATGGTGGATCGGCCGATGTCGTAGCGGCCGACGGCGACCGTGGCGAGGTAGCTCGCCATCGGTTCGGGCGTGTGCCAGGTGAAGGTCGTACGGGCCCCGGTGGTCGTCTCGCCGGTCAACTCCCCGTTGGACACGGCCTGCAGCCCCTTCGGCACGGTGACCGCGATGTCGTACGACGCCTTGTCGGACGGGTGGTTGTCGCCGGGGAACCACGCCATCGCGCCCGTCGGCTCGCCGAGGGCCAGGGCGCCGTCGGTGGTGGGCAGCCAGCCCTCCTGGGAGCCGTCGGGGTCGGTGATGGTCTGCGGGGTGCCGGAGTAGCGGACGGTGACGCGGAAGGTCTCCCCGTCGTCCAGGTCGTCGTGCGGGCGGACGGTGAGCTCCTGGCCGGCCCGGTTGAAGCGGGCGCTGCGGCCCTCGACGGTGACCTCCTGGACGTCCAGGCCCTTGAGGTCCAGGTCGAACGCGGAGAGGTTCTGGGTGGCGCGGGCCGTGAGGGTCGCGGTTCCGGTCAGCCGGCCGGCGCCGTGCGGGTCGTAGGCGAGCCGCAGGTCGTAGTGGCCGACGTCGTATCCGCCGTTGCCCGCCTTCGGGAAGTACGGGTCGTGCACACCGGGGCCGCCGGGGGTGCCGTGGACCCCGCCCGAGCACGCGGTCAGGGCGAGGGCGAGGAGGGCACTGGGGACGATACGTACGGATCGGGGCACCCCAGTGATCCTAAGGCGGCGTGACACCATCTCGTACGTGCTCGACATCGGCTACGCCCTCTCCAACCGCTTCCCCGATCCGCCGCAGACGGACTACCGGCGTGCGGACGTCCACGCCCTGCGCCACGACCTGTTCTGCGGGGACGTCTATCTCGCCGACACCGACAAGGACCGGGAACTGTCCACAGCCTGGGGATGGGTGCCGGTGCTGGACTTCGCGTGGGCGCTGTGCGACATCGTCGAGCTGCTCGACCGGGACCCGGCGGGCTCGCGGGCGTCCCGGCCCCAGCACGCCGAGCTGGACTTCACCGAGTCCACCGACCGCATGCTCTTCGAGCGCCGCTTCGGCTGGGTGGACATCGAGGCCGACTGGATGCCGGCCGAGGAACCCCCGCTGACCTTCTCCCACTCCGAACTGCGCCGTGAGGCACGGGACTTCCTGCACGATCTGATCGCCGACCTGGTCGACCTGCACGACGATCTCGGCGAGAACCCGGCGATCTGGACCCTGCAGGCCCGCTTCCCGAGGATCTCCTAGCCGATCGGCAGCAGCTCCTCCGCCCTCGTCTCGTGCGGCAGCCCGCCCAGTGACAGATAGCGGTAGCCCGTGCTCAGCCGGCACGCGTTCAGGCCCAGGCAGAGCATCGCGTCGTAATGCTGGGTGTTGGCGAAGACGTACCGGCCGTCCTCGCCGTCCCCCGGGTCGAGGGGGGTGCCCCGCAGCACGGACTCCAGCGCCTCGCGGTCCACCGGGCCGAAGGCCAGCGGGACGAAGGCCTCCGGAACGGCGCCGGCCGGCTCGGGGTGTCCCCCACCACCGTCGGGATCGTCGGCGGCGACCGGGTTGTCCTCCTCGCCGGTCTCCGTGTCACCGAAATACCCCGGCCACGAGTCGTACTCGTGCCTCAGCCGCCCGTCCGCGTACACCCGCATGACCAGTACGTCCGAGTCGAAGACGTACGCCCCCAGAGCCGGCGCCCCCAGCAGCCCGCTCAGCGGGCCCGCCACGTCGAGCGCGTCCGTCTCCGGGTCCGGGTACACGACGGTGTGTCCCGGCCCGACCGGCAGCGCGTACCCCCGGATGCCCGCACCGCCGAGCAGCGGCACCACCTCGT
This sequence comes from Streptomyces sp. NPDC005799, assembly GCF_040630525.1. Classification (NCBI taxonomy): domain Bacteria; kingdom Bacillati; phylum Actinomycetota; class Actinomycetes; order Kitasatosporales; family Streptomycetaceae; genus Streptomyces; species Streptomyces sp. NPDC005799. The sequence continues at coordinate 131,685 of NZ_JBEXXQ010000019.1, read as the reverse complement.
CGCACGGCCGCGCCACCACCACGTTGCCGTAGAAACTCCCCACGTTCAGCCCTCCACCCGAATCCCCATCTGTGCCGCCAGCACCGGCGCCAGATCCATCAGTTGGGACGGACTGATCACCGCCCCCGCCAAGCGCTCCACCCCGGCCGAGATCCCCAGCTCGGCCGCCGCTCTCAGATCGACGTCCTTCAGCTCCACCCCCGTGAGGTCGGCGCCCTTGAGGACGCAGTCCACGAACTCCACGCGCTCGAGCCTGGCGCCCCCGAAGTCCGGCTCGACCAGGACGCAGCTCTCGAAGACGACGTCCTTGAGCCGGGCCGCGCGCAGGTTCAGGTAGTCGATCTTGCCGCCCCGGACCACCACCCGCTCCAGCACGGCGCCGTGCATCTGCGTGCCGCCCAGGCGCGCGTCGACCACCTCCACGTCCCGCAGCGTCGCCTCCGCCAGGTCCGTCCCCACGCCCCGCAGCCCCGTCAGCACGGAGTCCAGGACGCGCGCGTGACGCAGCCGCGTCTCGTCCACCGCGCACCCGGTCAGCGCGCAGTCCATGAAGCGAGCGCCACCGCCGTCCTGCCCGGCCAGGTCCGCCTCCCGGAACTCCAGTCCGTCGTAGTCCCCGTCCGGCTCCAGCTCCCCCTCCGCGAAGGGCTCCAGCGGGGGCAGCCGGATCTCCGGCCGCCGCGCCCCCTTCACCGCCGTACCGCCGGTCCCGCCCGTGCCACCCGCCGCTCGTCTCACCATGCCCCCATGCTGCACCCCGCCACTGACAACCGCCCTGACCTGCAAGAACCACCCCTCATGTCACATTCCGGGCCTGCGGACCGTCGTAGTCGCAGGAAAACGAGAAGCGTCGAACGCGAGACCCGGCGCGAGACCCCCAGCCAGACCCCAGTGAAGAAGACGCAGAAAGTCGCCCCTTCCCTGACTCCGATCCAACTCCCGTCCGACTCCGTTGCGACTCCGATGCGACTCCGACCCGAGGGAGAGTCCGAACGATGCACCGCCCCCGAACCACGCACCGCCTCACCGTCATCGGCGGCGGCTTCGCCGGACTGACCGCGGCGATCACCGCCGCCGAGGCGGGCGCCAAGGTGACCGTCCACGAAGCCCATCACACCCTCGGCGGCCGGGCGCGGACCGCCGAGGGGCCGTACCGCACGAACGAGGGGCCGCACGCCCTCTACAGCGGCGGCCCGCACTGGACGTGGCTCAGGCAGCGGGACCTGATCGGCCCGCTCGCCCCGATCCCGCCGCTGGAGGCGGCCCGGCTGCGGCTGCGGCATCACGGGGCGCTGCGCCGCACCCCGCCGTTCGCCATGCTCAAGCTGCTGCGCCCCGGGCTCCCGCAGGCGCCCGTCGACGTCGACTTCCTGAGCTGGGCGACCGGGGTCGTGGGCGAGGAGGGCGCGCGAGCCGCCGCGAACCACGCGGCCGTGGCGGTGTTCCACCACGATCCCGGTTCGCTGTCCGCCGCGTTCGTTCAGGAGCGGCTGCGGCGGGCCACCAAGCTGCCGCCCGAGGCGCACTACCCGCGCGGCGGCTGGGCGAGCGTGATCGACCGGATGGCCGCGCGGGCCTGGAATCTCGGGGTGCGGATGGAGACGCTGTCCCGCGTCGACTCCCTGCCGACCGGTGCGCCCGTCGTGGTCGCCACCTCCCTCGACGCCGCCCGGCGCCTGCTCGGCGACGACTCGCTGACCTGGACCGGCGGGCGTACCGCCCTGATCGACCTGGCGGTACGGACCCGGCGCGGGGACGCGTTCGCCGTGTCCGACCTGGACTCGCCCGGCTGGATCGAACGGTTCACGGCCCAGGACCGCTCGCTCGCCCCCGCAGGCCAGCAGCTGATCCAGGGGCAGATTCCCATCGGTCCGCGCGAGGGCCCGGCGGACGGCATCGCCCGCGCCGAGCACCTCCTCGACCTGGCCTTCGACGGCTGGCGCGGGCGCGTCACCTGGCGGCGCGAGGCGGTGGCGTACGGCCGTACCGGCGCCGTCGACCTGCCCGGTACCAGCTGGCGGGACCGGCCGGCCGTCGACCGCGGCGACGGTGTCTATCTGGCCGGCGACCAGGTCGCCGCCCCCGGGGTGCTCTCGGAGGTGTCCTTCAACAGCGCCCTCACCACGGTGTCCCTGGCCCTCGGCCACCACCGGCTTGACCTCAAGCGCGCTTGAGGTCGAAGAGTGGGCGCACGAACCAGTCACCGGACCCGCCGACAAGCGGCACGCGACCAGCGACCGGGTCCGCTGACCGGCGTCCGGCGACCTGGCCCACCACCCCGCGACCGGCCCGCCGACAACCGATGGGGGATTCGCCATGCGCGCCGTCCTACTGCACGCCTTCGGCCCCGCCGAGAACCTCACCCACGAGGAGGTCGACGACCCGGTGCCGGCCCCCGGGCAGGTCCGTGTCGCCGTCGAAGCGGCGGGGGTGCACCTGCTCGACACCGCCCTGCGTGAGGGCGCGCGGGGACCGCTGCCCGCACCGCCCGCCCTTCCCACGATCCCCGGCCGGGAGGTCGCCGGTGTCGTCGAGTCCCTCGGCGAGGGCGTCGCCGAGCTGTGGCTGGGCAGGCGGGTGGTCGCCCACCTGGGGTTCGCGCCGGGCGGCTACGCCGAACTCGCCGTCACCGACGTCGACCGGGTGCACGAGATCCCGGAGAACCTGGACTTCGCCGAGGCCGTCGCGATGATCGGCACGGGTCGTACGGCCATGGGGATCGTGCAGTTCGCCGAACTGGGCCCGGACGCCGTGGCCGTGATCCCCGCGGCGGCCGGCGGCATCGGCACGCTGCTCGTGCAGTACGCGAAGAACGCCGGCGCCACGGTGATCGGCCTCGCGGGCGGCCCGGAGAAGACGGCCCGCGTCGAGGCGGGCGGCGCCGATCTCGCCGTCGACTACAGGGACCCGGAGTGGCCCGGGAAGGTTCGCGCCTGTCTCGGCGGCCGTTTCGCCACCGTCGTCTTCGACGGCGTGGGGGGCGAGATCGCCCGGGAAGCCGTCGGTCTGCTCGGGCCCGGCGGCCGGCACATCGTCTTCGGCTGGTCCTCCGGGGGCGTCCGCGACGGCTCGCCCTACCTCGTCGAGGGCGCCTCCCAGCAGGTCCTCGGCCCGGTCATGACGAGGAACGCCTCCATACGGACCCTCGAACTCCGCGCCCTCGCCGAGGCCGCCGCGGGCCGCCTGACCCCCGCGGTCCAGCGCTTCCCGCTCGCCGACGCGGCAGCCGCGCACCGCGCACTGCAAACCCGCCGGACAACCGGAAAGGTGGTACTGGAGCCATGACCAGCCGTAAGCCGCTCCCAGGTGCGATACGTCCCGATACATGGTCTTCTGACCAGGTGGCCGTCACCCGAACAGGCGAACCCGTGAGCGCCGACCCCCGCCGTTGGTGGGGCCTGGTCGTCATCGCGCTCGCGCAGCTCATGGTGGTCCTGGACGCGACCATCGTGAACATCGCGCTGCCGTCCGCACAGCGCGACCTGGGCATGTCCGACGCCAACCGGCAGTGGGTGATCACGGCCTACACGCTGGCCTTCGGCGGCCTCCTCCTGCTCGGCGGCCGGATCGCCGACCTCGTCGGCCGCAAGCGGACCTTCATCATCGGGCTGATCGGCTTCGCCGCCGCCTCCGCGCTCGGCGGCGCCGCCACCGGCTCGGGCATGCTCTTCGGCGCCCGCGCGCTGCAGGGCGCCTTCGCCGCCGTGCTCGCCCCCTCCGCGCTGTCGCTGCTGACCACGACCTTCACCGACCCCAAGGAACGCGGCAAGGCCTTCGGCATCTACGGCGCCCTGGCCGGCAGCGGCTCGGCGATCGGGTTCATCGTGGGCGGTCTGCTCACCGAGTACCTGAACTGGCGCTGGTGCCTGTACGTCAACATCCCCATCGCGGCCGTCGCCGTCTTCGGCGCGTTCGCGCTGCTGCACGACCGTCCCGGCCACGCCGGCGCGCGGCTCGACGTGCCGGGTGTGCTGCTGGGCTGCGGCGGGCTGATCGCGATCGTGTACGGCTTCAGCGAGGCCCAGCCGCGCGGCTGGACCGACCCGTTGGTGCTGACGCTGTTCGCGCTGGGCCTCGTCCTGCTCGTGGCCTTCGTGTGGTGGCAGAACCGGGCGCCCATGCCGCTGCTCCCGCTGCACATCGTCAAGGACCGCAACCGCGCGGGCTGCTTCCTGACCATGGGGCTCGCCACGATCGGATTGTTCGGCCTGTTCCTGTTCATGACGTACTACCTGCAGGTCGTGCTCGCCTTCTCACCGGTGAAGACGGGTCTGGCGTTCCTGCCGCTGACGGCCGCGATCATCATCGGGTCCACGCAGATCTCCGCGCGGCTGATGAACCAGGTCCCGCCGCGCATGCTCATGGTGCCCGGCATGGTCCTCGCCGCGGGCGGCATGCTGCTGCTCACCCGGATGACGGTCGACTCCTCCTACGCCACCGAGATCCTGCCCGCCCTGATCCTCATGGGACTCGGCATGGGCCTGACCTTCATGCCGGTCTTCGCCACCGCCACCGCGGGTGTCGCCCCGCAGGACTCCGGCGTGACCTCGGCGACCGTCAACACCTCGCAGCAGGTGGGCGGTTCGATCGGTACGGCACTGCTGAACACGATCGCCACCAGCGGCGGCGCGACCTACATCGCCGCACATCTCCACAACCCCGCCCAGCGTGCCCAGGTCGTCAAGGAGGGCGTCGTGCACGGCTACACGATCGCCATCTGGTGGGCCGTCGGCATCATGCTGCTGGCCGGGCTGGTGGCGGGGCTGATGGTGACGGCGAAGGCCCCGAAGCACGGGGCGCGGGCCGAGACACCGGTGCCGGAACCGGTGGCGTGACGGCGGGGGCACACAAGCGGGGAGGGGCCGCTCGGACCGCGGGCCCCTCCCCTTCCCGTCCCTTGGGTCAGGCGTTCACCGCAGGCGCCGTACGTCGATCGCCCAGATCCCGCGGCCGTGCGTGGCCGCGTACAGGCGTCCGTCCGGGCCGGTGCGCAGCTGCATGACCGCGGTGGTCGGCAGGTTGTCGCCGGCCACCCGCCAGCCCTTCGAGCCCGGCGTCCGCACCAGCACCCCGAGGTCCGTGCCCAGGGCGATCGTGCCGCCCTTCAGCAGGGCGACGGAGTTGGCCGGTACGTCCGGCAGGTTCCCGGAGACGTCCTTCCAGGTCGTTCCGCCGTCCCGGGTCTCGAAGAGGTGGCCGACGCCCGCTCCGGGGCCCTCGGTCCACTTCCGGGAGAAGCCGTTGACGGCGAGCAGGACGTGGTCGGAGTTCTTCGGGTCGATCGCCAGACCGGAGAGGTACCGGTTGGGGACCGTGCCGTCGGCAAGCAGGTTCAGCTGGTGCCAGCCGGTGCCGTCGGCGTTGCCCACCGCGATGCCGCGGGTGAAGCCCTGGTTGTTGCAGGGCCCGCACCAGGCTGCGTACACCTTGCCGCCGGAGGAGGCGACCGCCGTGGCGGTGTGCCCCGCGCCGAGGTCGTAGGCGTTGATCCACTCGCTGCCGCTGCGGATCGCGTACCCCTTGGTGTTGATCCACACGTGCCGGCCGCCGGCGACCCAGGTGTCCGGGTTCCTGATGTCGGCGTTCAGCGGGGCGATGAAGCGGGCCTCGCCGGTGGCGTTGTCGGGCGGGGCGACCGAGTAGGTCGTCGCCTTCGACGGGTCGGTCACCCAACTGCCGTCGTTGACCGCGCAGTTGTTGGTGACGGACACGGCGAGGTAGACGTACTCCTGGGCGATGTCGCAGCCGTTGGCGGGGTCGGTGATGGTGTCGCCGCCGTCGCCGCCGAAGTTGGAGCCCATCACCCGGTCGCCGGGCCGCAGTTGGGACTGCCCGTTGTCCTGCAGACCGCCGGTGACCGCGAGGCCCTTGCGGGACGGGTCGACGCCGACGCCGACCGAGTAGTACTGCAGGACGTCCATCGTGCCGTCGTTCAGGGACCGCCAGTCGGTGGCGTGACCGGAGGCGTCCGCGCTGCCGTCGAGCGGGCGGCGGAAGGCTCCGCCGTCGTCGCCGACGATGACGTACGGGGCCTTGCCGTCGCTGCCGATCGCGACCGAGTGCTGGTCGGCGTGGACGGTCTGGTGGCAGTCACCGGTCTGCTTGCCCGGGTCGATGGACCAGCAGGGGAACCCGAAGTTCCAGTACGGGCCCGGGACGCTCCAGTTCTTGCCGCCGTCCTTGGTCTCGAAGACCTCCTCCAGACCGGCGTACACATGGTCCGGGTTCTTCGGGTCGACGGTGAGGAACTGGTTGTACCAGGCCTGGATGCCGGGCTGGTATCCGGCGCCGGTGAGCGCCGAACCCGAGTCGCGCAACTGCTGGTAGGTGGCGATGCGTGTCCAGGGGCCGGTCGGCGAGCCGGACTTGGAGACGAAGATGCCCTCCAGCCCGCTGTCCGGGTTGGTGCTGGTCATCTCCGGCGACTGGTCGATGGCGTAGTACCGCGACCCGTCCGCGCTGCGCGCGAAGGTCACGTTGCCGACGTCCTCCGCGTTGCTCGGCAGGTCCCCGAGCCCGGTCAGCCGCTGCCAACTCCCCCCGGACTTCGCGTAGAAGCCGTTGTAGTCGTCGCCGCCGCGCCAGCCGACCGCGAGCACGACCTTGTTCGGGTTCTTCGGATCGACGGCGATGTCACTGGTGATGTTCTTGTACGGGGCGCCTGGATCGCTAGCCTTGGCGTGACCCGGCAGATAGTCCGGGTTGGGGGCGAACTCCAGCTTCCAGTGGCCCTTCAGCGTCCTGGTGCTGTGGCTCCACACGCCCTCGGTGGTCGCCGCCCACACCTTGTCCCCGGCGAAGCGCAGCGCGTTGATCGACGTCGACTCCAGCTCGTCGCCGCCGACCCGGTCGTGCCGGCTGAAGCTGCCCTTGCGGGGATCGGCGAGCACGTAGACACCCGTCCCCAGGAAGGAGGTCGCGCTGGTGTTGGCCTCACCGGTGGCGTACCAGAGCCGCCCCCGGCCGTCCAGCTCCAGGTCACCGGTGGACAGGGCGGGCAGCCCGTCGGAGATGTTCGTCCAGTGACCGCCGCCCGAACGCGACCGGAAGACACCGCCGTTGGCCGACCCGGCGTACACGTACCCGTGGCTGTCGGCCGCGAGCCCGGTCACCCGCCCGGTCACCTTCCCGGCCCCGCCACTGGAGTTGGAGTTGATGTCCCGGTAGCGCGGATCGTCGGAGTCGTAGGGCAGCCGGGTCAGATCGCTCCAGCTGCCCTTGGTGTGCGGCAGATCCGCCAGAGCGTCGTACGCCGCCCCGTACGCCCCCGGCGCCACGATCCCCGGCGAGGTGCGCGCCTCGGCGTACTGGTCGGCCTGCTCGGCCTCCTCCTGCGCCTCACCGCCGTCATCGTCGTCCTCGGCCTCCGCGAAAGCCGACAGGCCCTTCTGCTGCTGATGCAGAAGGGCCTGATGCCGCAGTTCCCGAACCCCGAACGGCACCCCGCCACCCGACGACGCCTGAGCCTGCGTGACCGTCAGACCCAGCGCCGCGGACGTCGCGAGCACCGCCCATACCCGTCTTCTTCGCCAGCCGTTGGCCGCCATGGAATGCCCTCCCCTAGGAGCGTGGCGTACATGTCACGAAGCTGGGGACCAGCTTTGAGGAGAAGAGAGGTACGGGAGGTGGTGGAGACGGCAATGAGACGGCAAATTTCAGCCATTCAGCGGAGGACCGCCTTCGTCGGCCGGCTCACCGCCGATCCGTCCGTGTGACCGGTGCGGTGCGCGACCACCTTCACGGTGATCTTCCTGCCCTTCTGCGTCGACTTCAGTACCAGGGAGGACTTGGTCGCCCCGCTGATGGCCTTCCCGTTCGCGTACCACTGGTACGAGTACGACGTCGCCGCCGGACTCCACGTCCCCGCCGAGGCCTTGAGCGTCCGGCCGACCTTCGCCGTCCCACTGACGGCCGGCGCCTTGGTGGCCTTCGGTGCGTCACCCCGGCCGACGGTCACCGCGGCCGAGGTCGCCGAACCACTCGTCCAGCCGCTGCGGACGGCCGTGACGGTGACACTGAGCTTCTTGCCGAGGACCGAGGCCGCGACGGTGTACGTCTGGCGCGGTCGCCCCGGCGATCGCTGTGCCGTCGGCCTTCCACTGGTACGTGGTGGACAGGAGTGGTCGTCGGACATGCAATCCCCCCCTGGATCAGCGGTCGTTGAGGCGATGTTCGCACACGGGTGTGACACAGCACTCGTGAGATTCCAGGGGGTACGGCAGACCGCCGATGCCTCAGTGCCGCCCCGCCACCCGGTCCGCGAGACGGGCCAGTCTGGAGGAGTCGGGGGTGTGGGTGGTCAGTTCGCGGCGGTCGGCGGCCCGGTAGGTGGCGTACATGCCGTGGACGCCCAGCCAGCGGAAGGGCTCGGGTTCCCACTTGCGGACCTTGTGGCCGACCCAGGGCAGTTCGGTGAGGTCGGTCCGGCCGGCCTGGCCTGAGTCCAGCTGGACCAGGTCGCGCAGGGTGCGGGCGGCGAGGTTGGTCGTGGCGACGCCCGAGCCGACGTAACCGCCCGCCCAGCCGAGGCCCGTCGAGCGGTCCAGGGTGACCGTCGCGCACCAGTCCCGCGGCACTCCGAGGACACCGGACCAGGCGTGCTCGATCCGCACACCGGCGAGGGAGGGGAAGAAGCCGATCAGGATGTCGCGCAGCGCCTCGATCGTCGTCTCCTGGGTGCGGCCGTCGTTGTCGGTGCGGGATCCGAAGCGGTACGGCGCCCCGCGACCGCCCAGCGCGATCCGGCCGTCGGCGGTGCGCTGCGCGTACATGTAGGCGTGTGCCATGTCGCCGAGCGTCTCGCGCCCCGCCCAGCCCACGGTCTCCCACTGCTCCTCGGTCAGCGGCTCGGTCGCGACCATCGAGGAGTTCATCGGCAGCCAGGTGCGCTTCTGTCCCTTGAGGTTCGCGGTGAAGCCCTCGGTGCAGCGCAGGACATAGGGCGCGCGCACGGTGCCGTACGGCGTGACCGCGTGCCGGGGGCGGATCTCCGTCACCGGCGTCGACTCGTGGATGGTCACGCCGAGCGCCTCGACGGCCGCCGCGAGCCCCTTCACCAGCTTCACCGGGTGCAGCCGCGCCCCGTGCGGGGTCCAGGTCGAACCGACGGCGCCCGCGACACGGATCCGCTCGGCGGTCTCCTCGGCGCCGTACAGCTCACGGTCCTTCTCGCCGTACGACAGCTCGTGCGCGTGGAAGTCCCTCAGCCGCGCCAACTGTGCTGGCGTACGTGCCACTTCGAGGACGCCGCCCTTGTGCAGATCGGCGTCGATGCCCTCTTCCCCGGTGACCCGGACGACCTCGTCCACGGTGTCGTTCATGGCCTTCTGCAGGCGTACGGCCGCCTCGTGGCCGTGCAGCCTCGCGTACCGGTCGCGGCCCGCGATCCCGTTGTAGAGCCAGCCGCCGTTGCGCCCCGAGGCGCCGTAACCGCAGAACCTCTGCTCCAGGACGGTGATCCGCAGGAAGGGCGCCGCCTTCTTCAGGTAGTACGCGGTCCACAGTCCCGTGTATCCGCCGCCGACGATCACGACGTCCGCCGACGCGTCACCGGACAGCGGCCCGCGCACCGCCGGAAGACCGTCGTCCGCATACCAGAAGGAGATGCCACCGTTGACGACATCGCTTGCCGTAGGGCTCATGACCAGGACGTTAGCCCCTGAGAGCGGCCCATGTCTCCTTCGGATTCAGTGGTTCTCCGCGCCCTCTGGTGAGCGGATAACAGGCCAGCCCGATCAGCACGGAGGTGAAGTGGCCGAGGTCGGTGAAGGTCGGTGTGGAAGCCAGCGGAAGCCCGTAGACGACGAACACGACAGCCAGATATCCGTACCGCCACGGCACCGCGATCCGGTACGCGAGCACCGCGACCACCCCCGCCAGCGCGTAACTCACCCCGATGTCCAGGGTCTCCGCCGCCGAGTGCGGCGCCATGCCGTCCCGGATCGCCCGCAGCAGCGCGCCCTCGCTGATCAGCGTCGCCAGCACATGCGCCGCCACGCACACCATCAGCCAGCGCGCCGTTCCCAGCCAGCGCTCGGCCTGCGCGTGGAAGACCGTGTAGAGGACCACGTACGGCAGCCAGCGCCCGCTGTCGATCCACATCGCGCTCTGCAGCAGCACCCGCCCCGGGTCGTTCGACAACTCATGGATGTTGGTGGACCGCTGCCGCAGGAAGTCCTGCTCGAACTCCGGCGACATGTGGTGCAGCGCGACGGTCGTCACGAACAGGATGCTCAGCCAGACATACGTGCCGGGGGCGCTGCAGACGTACCTCCACACCGTGTATCCGAGGCCCCGGTCAATTCGCATGAGGCGATTCACGCATGTGACTAACCTCGGACGGGTGATCGACATTCCGGACGGACTGATCGCCCAGTACGAGCGGTACGGCGGGGAGGCGGGGCGTGCCTTCGTCGCGGGGCTGCCGGAGCGGGCCGAGCGGTTCCTGGAGCACTGGGAGCTGCGGCTGGACGGGCCGTCGATGTACGGGCGGTGCGCGCTGGTGCTGCCCGTGCTGCGGGCCGACGGCACCCGGGCCGTGCTCAAGCTCCAGGACGTCGACGAGGAGACCGTCGGGGAGCCGGTCGCGCTGCGCGCCTGGGACGGTGACGGGGCCGCCCGGCTGCTGGAGTGCGACGGCGCGACCGGCACGCTGCTGCTGGAACGGCTCGACGCGGGGCGCCTGCTGAACGACCTGACGGACACCCGGGCGGCGACCCTGGTGGTCGCCCGGCTCCTGGCCCGGCTGACGGCCGTCCCGGCCCCGGCCGCCCTGCGCCGCCTCGGCGATCTCGCGCCACGGCTCCTGGACCGGGCCTCGGCGGTCCTGCCCCGGGTGCCCGACCCGGCCGAGCGGCGGCTGCTCGCGGACTGCGCGGCGGCGGTGCGCGAGGTCGCGGGCGAGCCCGGCGACCGGCTCCTGCACTGGGACCTGCACTTCGAGAACGTCCTCGGCGCCGACCGCGCCCCCTGGCTGGCCATCGACCCCAAACCGCTCGCCGGCGACCCCGGCTTCGACCTCTTCCCGGCCCTGTGGAACCGCTTCGACGCGACCGAGGTGCGGTGGCGCTTCGACGCCATGACAGCCACCCTGTCCCTGGACCGCCTCCGGGCTCGTGCCTGGACCCTGGCCCGGGTCCTGCAGAACTCGGTCTGGCAACTCGAGGAATCCCGCACCCCACTCCCCGAGCACTTGGCCATCGCCGAACGCCTGCGGGATCACCCCGAGTAGGCGATTTCCATCCCCTGCCGCACCGTCAACGAGCACGGCCCTCCAGCCCGCTCGGGCCCCCGGCCGCCACGACTCGCCGGACAAGAAGTCACCGGCCGGCAGCGGCAGTTCCAGTCCTTCCCCGTCCGGTCGCTGGGCATCCCGACCGCATTGCCGAGCGAGCTGCCCGCTCCGAAAGCAGCGCCGCCCCCGCCGGGCCGGAAGCACCGCCGTCCCGCCGCACAGAAGACCACCGCCGCTGCACGCGCTGAGAACGAGCACGCCCGCGACCCCGCCGCACAGAAAACCACCGCCGCTGCACACGCTGAGAACCAGCACGCCCGCGACCCCGCCGCACAGAAAACCACCGCCGCCCCCGCCGACCGGACCCGCCGGCGTGCCAGACGCCAGCACGCCCGCCACCTTGCCGCGATGCGGCGAGACCGCCGGCCCCGCCGCACGGAACACCGCCCCTTGTCCCCGCGCCCCTGAGTCCCTGCGCCCCCGCGCCCCCGCGCCCCCGCGAGTTAGCCTCGCCGCATGATCCGTGCCGCTACCCCCGCCGACGTACCCGTCATCCGCGAGCTCATCCGGGAACTGGCGACCTACGAGAAGGTCCCCCACGAGGCCAGGGCTACCGATGCCCAGCTTCACGACGCCCTCTTCGGCGAGCGGCCCGCCGCCTACGCCCACCTGGCCGTCGACGACGGCACCGGCGACCCTGTGGGCTTCGCCCTGTGGTTCCTGAACTTCTCCACCTGGCGCGGAGTCCACGGCATCTACCTGGAGGACCTCTACGTCCGCCCCACCGCCCGCGGCACCGGCCACGGCAAGGCCCTCCTCGCCGAACTCGCCCGTATCTGCGTCGAACGCGGCTACCAGCGCCTGGAGTGGGCCGTCCTCAACTGGAACACCCCGTCCATCGCCTTCTACGAAGCCCTCGGCGCCCGCCGCCAGGACGAGTGGTCGGTCTACCGCCTGACGGACGACGCCCTCACGCTCCTCGGCACCGACGGATTGGACGTACCTGGGTGAGACCGCGGTGGAGGACGGGCCTGTCTGGAAAAGGCCCTCGTAGCCCTGCCGGCCGCTCGCGATCTTCACCCGCGCCCCCGAACCCCCCTGCCGTCGCCGTTGCGCACTGAACAAAAAAAGCCCAGCTCAGACGCTGTCTGGGCTGGGCTCGGAGAGAGCCCCCTGTCGGATTCGAACCGACGACCTACGCATTACAAGTGCGTTGCTCTGGCCAGCTGAGCTAAGGAGGCCTGCGCCCGCGCGATCGCGGACGTGCCCGTGCAGTGTACCCAGGCCACAGGCGCCCCCTGTCGAAAGTTTCCGCGAAGTTCACATGCCGCCAGGTACTGACATACGGGCGAACGGCAGGTACCGTCCTGTGCCAGTTCACCCTCGTGGACTACACCACCACCTTCCTACAACGGATCGTCCGGCACGTTCCTGCCGGTAGAAGGGGGCCCATTCACCATGGCCACTGTCTCGTTCGACAAGGCGACCCGGATCTACCCGGGCACCGAGAAGCCCGCCGTTGACGGCCTGAACATCGAGATCGAGGACGGCGAGTTCCTCGTCCTGGTCGGCCCGTCCGGCTGCGGCAAGTCCACCTCGCTCCGCATGCTGGCGGGGCTCGAGGACGTCAACGCCGGCGCCATCCGCATCGGTGACCGCGACGTCACACACCTGCCGCCGAAGGACCGGGACATCGCCATGGTGTTCCAGAACTACGCGCTGTACCCGCACATGACCGTCGCCGACAACATGGGCTTCGCCCTGAAGATCGCCGGCGTCAACAAGGCGGAGATCCGCAAGAAGGTCGAGGAGGCCGCGAAGATCCTCGACCTGACGGACTACCTGGACCGCAAGCCGAAGGCGCTCTCCGGCGGTCAGCGCCAGCGTGTCGCCATGGGCCGCGCCATCGTGCGTGAGCCGCAGGTCTTCCTCATGGACGAGCCGCTGTCCAACCTCGACGCCAAGCTCCGTGTGTCGACCCGTACGCAGATCGCCTCGCTGCAGCGCCGCCTCGGCATCACCACCGTCTACGTCACCCACGACCAGGTCGAGGCCATGACGATGGGCGACCGCGTGGCCGTCCTCAAGGACGGTCTGCTGCAGCAGGTCGACTCCCCGCGCAACATGTACGACCGCCCGGCCAACCTCTTCGTCGCCGGCTTCATCGGCTCCCCCGCCATGAACCTGGTAGAGGTCCCGATCACCGACGGCGGTGTGAAGTTCGGCAACAGCGTCGTCCCGGTCAACCGTGAGGCCCTGAAGGCCGCGACGGACAAGGGCGACAAGACGGTCACCGTCGGCGTCCGCCCCGAGCACTTCGACATCGCCGAGGAGAACGGCGGCGCCGCCAACGCCCTGACGAAGGACACCGAGGACAAGCCGGCCGGTCTCGCTGTCTCCGTGAACGTCGTCGAGGAGCTCGGCGCCGACGGCTACGTCTACGGCTCCGCCGAGGTCGGCGGCACCACCAAGGATCTCGTCGTCCGCGTCGAGGGCCGCCGGGTGCCGGAGAAGGGCTCCACGCTGCACGTCGTGCCGCGGCCGGGCGAGACCCACGTGTTCTCGACCTCCACGGGCGAGCGCCTCTCCGACTGAGAGGGCTGACACGGCCGGCTGACTCGGCTGACGCCAGGCAAAACCACCAGCCTGGGTGAATACACCCAGGTTGACGCGAAAGGCCCCGCAACCTGCTGCGGGGCCTTTTCCGTTGTCGACAAATACCCCGGCAGACCGGTCATTTCGAGCGGTGTACGTCAACGCCGTACCCGCAACGAGCCACCAGTTCATCCCCCGAACCGGTGACTAAATGTCGCCAAATCAGTACCGACCGCTACCCTCACTCGCGTGAAGCACTCCACTAACCCTCAGACGCGACGCGGCCAGGGCCCCGCCCGCCGGGTCGGCCGCACCCTCGCCCTCGTCCTGCCCGTCCTTCTGGTGCTGTCCGGGACCCTCGCGGTCACCCGGGTCAACTGGACGGGAAGCCCGTCCGGCTCGGTGCTCACCGCCTCCGACGCGATCGACGACGCCAAGGGCGCCGCACCGGTTCACCGGGCCCCGCAGGACGTGCTGCGGGACCAGCTCCTGGCCGAGCTGCAGGACAGGAACCCGGGCGTGGTCCTCACGCACCTCCAGGAGGCCGTGAACGGGCGTCCCTCGCTCGCCGGGCACTGCTACTCCATCGCCCGCGCCCTGGGCCGCGCCGCGGCCCGGATGTACGGGCCGGTAAGGGCGCAGTCATACGCCCGCCCGGTCTGCGACACGTCCTTCGCAACAGGCATCGCAGCAGCACAGGGCTGATCCCCCACCCCCACCCACCGGTCCCGGCCCGGCTCTGGTCGGGCGGCTTGTCCGGGGGCTGGCCGGGCGCTCCCGCGCCCGCCAGGTTCACGCCCGCGACATCCTGCCCGCCAGTTCTGGTCGGGGGGACTGTCCGGGCGGTCCCGGACCACGGATCCCGTACCAACCGGTTCTGGCCTGGGACTGGTCGGGCCGTCCCTATCCGCCGCCCCAGCACCCGTTGGGTACGCACCCGCAGCATTCGCGCCCGCCCGTTCTGGTCGGGGACTGGTCGGGCGGTCCCGAACCAGCGCCAACCGGTCCTGCCCGCCGCCCCAGCGTCAACCGGTTCTGGTCGGGGGACGGGTAGGCCGTTCCGACCCGCCGTCCCCGCACCAGCCGGTCCCGCGGCCGCCCGGGTTCGAGCACCCACGGCATTCGCGCCCACCGATCCCACGCCCGCCGGTTCCGGTCGAGGGAGCTGGTCCGGGCGGGGCTGATCGGGTGGTCCCGCGCCAGCCGGTCCGGTCCGCCGATCCCGCGCTAGCCGGTTCTGGTCGAGCAACTGTCGGGCCGTCCCGGACCGCCGACCCCGCACCCACCCGTCCCCCTCCCGCCCGGGTTCGCGCGCCCACGGCATTCGTGTCTGCTGAGTTCGCCCGCCGGGCACGCGTCGGCCAGTCCCGTCTCGGCCGGGTTCGGAGGAGGGTAACGGGTGATTAAGGAACGGTTCCCGGCGTCGGTCGCCTCCGGCAGGCCCCGTACAGTGCGGTCATGACCCATCCGAACGCCGCTTCCCGCCCCGTTCAAGCCGTCGTCCTGGCCGGAGGCCAGGGCTCACGGCTGCGTCCGTACACCGACGACCGGCCCAAGCCGATGGTCGAGATCCCCGGCACGGGGACGCCGATCATCGGCCATCAGCTCGTCTGGCTGGCCGAGGAGGGCGTCACGGACGTCGTCATCAGCTGCGGGCACCTCGCCGAGGTGCTGCAGAACTGGCTGAAGTCGGCGGATCTGCCGGTGCGGGTGACGACGGTCGTGGAGA
Source organism: Streptomyces sp. NPDC005799 (assembly GCF_040630525.1). NCBI lineage: Bacteria > Bacillati > Actinomycetota > Actinomycetes > Kitasatosporales > Streptomycetaceae > Streptomyces > Streptomyces sp. NPDC005799. The sequence goes on along the minus strand of NZ_JBEXXQ010000019.1, from coordinate 116,128 downwards.
GCGAGCCGCTCGGCCGCGGCGGCGGCCTGAAGTACGCCGCCTCCCACCTCCCCCACCCCGACAAGCCCTGGTACGCCACCAACGGCGACATCTGGACCCGCTTCTCCCTGCGGGACATGGCCGACTTCCACACCGAGCGGGACGCGGTGGCCACCCTGGCCCTGGCGCGTCCGCGCATCCCCTGGGGCGCGGTGCAGACGGACGGCTTCGGACACATCACGGACTTCATCGAGGCCCCGCCCTCCACGTTCGAGATCAACGCGGGCGTGTACGTCTTCTCGCCGGAGTTCGCCGAACTCCTGCCGGAGCGCGGGGACCACGAGCGGACGACCTTCCCCCACCTGGCCCGGGAACTGCGCCTGGCGGGCTTCCCGATCCCCCAGGGCTCGTACTGGCGGGCCATCGACACGGCGAAGGACCTGACGGAGGCGGCGAAGGAACTGGCCGCCCTGGGACGCTGAGAACGCGTCCGCCGTACGACCGAGGGGTCCCGCACAGTCAGCTGTGCGGGACCCCTTCGTAGTGGGCCAAGAGGTTCAGCCGGTGGGCCCGCCCAAAATGTCGCCCACCGGCCTGGTTACCCCAACAGGCCGCCGACCAGGCCCGGTTGGCCGGAGGAGCCGCCGGAGCCGGTGCCGGTGCCGCTGCTGGAGCCGGTGCCGCCCGTCGAACCGCCCGACGTGGGACCGGAGCTGGTACTGGGGGCGCCGCCGCCGGAGGGGGCGAAGTGGCGCGGCGTGGTCTGGCCCGCCGTGCCCTGGGTCTGGCTGGGGGCGCCGCCCGTCGCGGTGCTGCTCGGAGTCGTCGCCGCGCCCGACGGCGTGGACCGGCTGGTCGCGCCGTGGGTGGGCGAGTGGGAGGCGGACGGCGACTGCCGGTGCCGCTTGCCCGGCTCCTGCGGGAGCGGAGAGCCCGGCAGCTGGTTGCGCGGCGCCTCACCGGGGCCCGGCACGACCACCCGGCCGGCGTCACGGACCGCGCCGCCGAGCAGGGAGCCGACGAGGAGCGTGAGGCCGACCGTGATGGCCGTGACGAGCGCGCCACGGCGCAGGACGTAACGGCGCAGCTCCCAGATGTCGGAGCGGGGTCCGAGACGGCGCCAGGCGCTCCCGGCGAGGCGGCCGTCGATGGAGTAGACGGGGGCGCCGGCGATGATCAGCGGGGACCAGGCGGCGAGGTAGATGATGTCGGGGGCGTCGTAGGCGGGGACGGTCTTCCAGCTGACGGTGACGATGAGCGCGGCGGAGAGCAGGGCGCCGAGGACGGCGGCCACCCGCTGCCAGCAGCCGAGGACCGTCAGCACGCCGACGATCACCTGCGCGAAGGCGATGACCAGGCCCGAGCCGACGGGGTGGTGCAGGGCGAACTGGCGCAGCGGCTCGGCGACTTCCCAGGGGTGCAGGGTGTTGAGCCACTTCACCATGGAGCCGCGCTTGCCGCCGTCGAAGTAGACGGGGTCGCACAGCTTGCCCATGCCGGCGTAGATCGAGATGAAGCCGAGGAAGATGCGCAGCGGGAGGAGGACCACGCCCAGGTTCATACGGCGGCCCGGGTAGTACGCGTGCCGTGCCGGGTCGTCGCCGTGCCGCCGGGAACGCTGCTCCTCGGCCTCGTCCGGCTCGAAGTCCGCCTCGCCGTACGGGGGTTCCTCGTCGTAGGCGCTGCCCACCGTGCGCATGTGGGGCAGCAGGCGCCTGCCGCCCGTGTCCTCGTAGCTGCGCTGGGCGCCGACCATCGGGGTCTCGACGGTCTGGTCCAGCCCGTCGTAGATCTCGTCGTACGAAGGGCCGGTCTCTACGCGCGGGATGACCTGGGTGGCGCCGGCGTCGGCGGAGGGGTCCTCGTCGCGCCGGACGCCGGCCCGCACGGCCTGGAGCAGGCGGTGGGCGCCGGTGTCGTCGGGAGCGGATCTGCCGCTCCACACGACCGGCCGGCGGCGGGACGCCGGCGTGCCGCCCGCGGGCATCCGGGTCGTGTCCTCGCCGACGCTCAAGTGCCGTGCGATCCGCGGAGATTGGGCGCGCGTCGACGCGCCGAGCTGCACGCGGAAGCTGGCGTGATTGACGATGATCTGCGCCGGATCGCTCGGCACCTTCACCATGCTCAGCGCGGGAGCGTCGTCGAATCCGGAATCGAATCCCGACGAGCGGTCCCCCGTGGGTGTGCGGGGTGTTCTGGTGTCCACACTCATCTAACCGAGTGACGTGTGCTTAGGACACTGCTTTGACCCGCCGGATGTGTCCGGACCCCGTCAAGCTTGTCCCAGACGCCCAGATTGACCCGTACGGGTGACGTTGGGCACGCGTGTTCAACCCCGTCGGCGTGCCGCCTCGTACAGCACGATCCCCGCGGCCACGCCGGCGTTCAACGACTCCGCCCCACCCGGCATCGGGATCCCCACCCGGAAGTCGCAGGACCACTTCTGTCCGCCGCCCTCGCGGGTGCGCGCTTCGCACGGCTGCGCCGGCCTTCGACCGGCGAGCTCCGCCCGCCTCCGCCGATCGCCGTCAGGCCCGCCGACGCGCCACCTCGTACAAGACGATCCCCGCCGCCACGCCGGCGTTCAACGACTCCGCCCCACCCGGCATCGGGATCCGCACCCGGAAGTCGCAGGTTTCGCCGACCAGTCGGGACAGGCCCTTGCCCTCGCTGCCGACCACGATCACGACCGGGCCCTCGAGTGCCTCCAGTTCGCCGATCTCGTGCTCGCCGTCGGCGGCGAGACCGACGATCACGATGCCCGCCTTCTTGTACGCCTCCAGGGCGCGGGTCAGGTTGGTGGCGCGGGCGACGGGCGTGCGGGCGGCCGTACCGGCCGACGTCTTCCACGCGCCGGCGGTCATCCCGGCCGCGCGCCGCTCGGGTACGACGACGCCGTGGCCGCCGAACGCGGAGACGGACCGGACCACGGCGCCGAGGTTGCGCGGGTCGGTGACCCCGTCGAGCGCGACGATCAGCGGGTCCTCGCCCTCGTCGTAGGCGGCCTCCGCCAGGTCCTCGGGGTGCGCGTACTCGTAGGGCGGGACCTGGAGCACGAGCCCCTGGTGGTTGAGCCCGTTGGTCATCCGGTCCAGCTCGGGGCGCGGGGCCTCCATGAGGTTGATGCCACCGCGCTCGGCGGCGAGCTGCAGGGCCTCGCGCACGCGCTCGTCGTTGTCGATGAACTGCTGGACGTAGAGGGTGGAGGCCGGTACTCCCTCGCGCAGCGCCTCGACCACCGGATTACGGCCGACGACCAGCTCGGAGGACGACTTGCCGCCACGCCCGCGGGGCGCGGGACGGCGCGCGGTCTGCTTCGCCTTGGCCGTGGCGATGCGGTTCTTCTTGTGGCCCTTGCGCATCTCGGCGGGCGGGGTCGGCCCCTTGCCCTCGAGGCCCCTGCGACGCTGGCCGCCACTGCCGACCTGCGCGCCCTTCTTGCCGGACATGCGGCGGTTGTTCGCGGCCATGACCTACCTGTCTGTCGTGAAAGTCGTACGTACGTCTATGAAGTGTGCCGCCCGGAGGGCCGGACGGCACAATCGATCTTCTGCTCGGCGCCCCGGACTCAGCGCGGGCCGAGGCTCCAGCGCGGGCCCTGCGGGCTGTCCTCGATCGACAGTCCCGACTGGCCGAGCTGGTCACGGATGGCGTCCGCGGTGGCCCAGTCCTTGCGGGACCGGGCGGCCTCGCGCTGGTCGAGGACCATACGGACCAGGGTGTCGACGACACCGTGCAGGTCCTCGCCGCGGTCGGTCTCGCCGGCCCAGTGCGGGTCGAGCGGGTCCAGGCCGAGGACGCCGAGCATGGCGCGGACCTCGGCGAGGCGGGCCACGGCGGCTTCCTTGTCGTCGGCGGCGAGGGCGGAGTTGCCCTGCCGGACGGTGGTGTGCACGACGGCGAGCGCCTGTGGGACGCCCAGGTCGTCGTCCATCGCCTCGGCGAAGGCGGGCGGGACCTCGGCGGACGGCTCGACGGGACCGGTCTTCTCGACCACCCGCTGGATGAAGCCCTCGATCCGCGCGAACGCCGACTCGGCCTCGCGCACCGCGTCCTCGCTGTACTCGATCATCGAGCGGTAGTGCGGGGTGCCGAGGTAGTAGCGCAGCACGATGGGCCGCCAGCGCTTGGTCATCTCGGAGACCAGCACGGAGTTGCCGAGCGACTTGGCCATCTTCTCGCCGGCGATGGTCACCCAGGCGTTGTGCAGCCAGTACCGCGCGAACTCGTCGCCGTAGGCCTTGGCCTGGGCGATCTCGTTCTCGTGGTGGGGGAAGATCAGGTCGATGCCGCCGCCGTGGATGTCGAAGGCGCTCCCGAGGTACTTGTGCGCCATCGCCGAGCATTCCAGGTGCCAGCCGGGACGGCCCGGCCCCCAGGGTGTCGGCCAGGTCGGCTCGCCCGGCTTCGCCGTCTTCCACATGGCGAAGTCGCGCGGGTCCCGCTTGCCGGTCTCGCCCTCGCCCGAGGGCTGCAGCAGCTTGTCCAGCTCCTGCCGGGACAGCTCCAGGTACTGCGGGAAGGACCGCACGTCGAAGTAGACGTTGCCGTCCGCCTCGTAGGCGTGACCGCGCTCGATGAGCCGCTGCATCATCTCGACCATCTCGGTCACGTGTCCGGTCGCCCGCGGTTCGTACGTGGGCGGCAGGCAACCGAGCGCGGTGTAGCCGTCGTTGAACGCCCGCTCGTTCTCGTAGCCGATCGACCACCACGGGCGGTTCTGCTCGTGACTCTTGGCGATGATCTTGTCGTCGATGTCCGTGACGTTCCTGATGAACGTCACGTCATAGCCGCGGTACTCGAACCAGCGGCGCATGATGTCGAAGTTGAGGCCCGAGCGGATGTGCCCGATGTGCGGTGCGGCCTGCACGGTGGCACCACAGAGGTAGATCGAGACACAGCCCGGCTTGAGCGGGGCGAAGTCACGGATCTGCCGGGCGCTGGTGTCGTACAGGCGAATCGTCACGAGACCTAGGGTAGTGGGCCGAAGGGTGTGCGTGGAGCAGTCCCTTTGTTTACCCCTCCCGCACCTTGCTTACCCCTCCCGCACCACCAGAGCCGTCGCCACCGCCATGAGACCTTCGCCCCGACCGGGGAATCCGAGGCCGTCCGTCGTCGCTCCCGACACCGACACCGGGGCTCCGGCGGCCTCCGACAGGATCTTCTGCGCCTCGTCGCGCCGCTTGCCGATCTTCGGGCGGGGGCCCACGACCTGTACGGCGATGTTGCCGATGCGGAAGCCGGCCTCGCGCACGATGCGGGCGGCCTCCGTCAGCAGGGTCACCCCGGACGCGCCCGACCACTCCGGGCGGCCGGTGCCGAAGTGCTGTCCCAGGTCACCTAGCCCGGCGGCGGAGAACAGCGCGTTGCACGCGGCGTGCGCGACGACGTCCGCGTCGGAGTGACCGGCCAGCCCCGTCCCCTCGCCCTCCCACTTCAGGCCGGCGCACCACAGCTCGCGGCCCTCCTCGAAGGCGTGGATGTCGGTGCCGATGCCGACCTGGGGGAGCACCGGAAAGGTCTCAGAAGCCATCGTTCAGCCTCCTGCGGGCCAGGACCGCCTCCGCGAGGACCAGGTCCAGGGGGCGGGTGACCTTGAAGGCCTCCTCGTGCCCGGGGACGAGGAGCACCGTGTTCCCGAGCCGCTCGACCATGCTCGCGTCGTCGGTGACGTCCTCGGTGACCTCCCCGTGGGCCCGGACCAGCGTGGCCCGGTCGAAGCCCTGCGGTGTCTGCACGGCCCGCAGCCGTGCGCGGACCGGGGTGGCCACGACGGGCTCCGGGTCCCCGGCGACCGGCGCGGGCTCGACCTCCTTGACGGTGTCGGCGAGCGGCAGCGCCGGCACGACGGCGGGGGCGCCGTCCCGTACCGCCTCGATCACCGCGTCCACCGTGTCGACCGGCACCAGCGGCCGGGCGGCGTCGTGGACCAGCACGATGTCGTACTCCGGCGGGAGCGCGTCGAGGCCGAGCCGCACGGACTCCTGGCGGGAGTCACCGCCGGGGACCACCAGGAAATCCGTCCGCTCGGGCAGCGCGTGCGCGTCGAGGAGGGACTTGACCTCGGCGGCGCCGTCGGGCGGGGCCACGACGACGACCAGGGAGACCGCGCGGGACGCGGCCATCGCCCGCACCGCGTGGATGAGCATGGGGGTGCCGCCCAGCGCACGGAGCGCCTTGGGGGCGCCCGGACCGAGGCGTACGCCCCGGCCGGCGGCCGGAATCACGGCCGCGGTGCGGGCCTCCGTGGGCGAAGGGCGCGATTCGTCAGACATCGGTTCCTGTCAAGGTTTGTGTGCTCGACCTAGGTGGGTATGGCCTGGGAAGTGCCGGGCGCGACGCCTTGACCGGACCCTTCCGTGACACTGGTCGAGCCTGCTGCCCGGGCCCGGCACGCCAAGTATCGGGGGAATACCCCGAGGTTTACGTACGTACGGCGTCCGAATACGAACATGCCGCAGCGCCCGGCGACAATGGAGATGTCATCGGGCACCGCGGCATTTCGATGTACTGAGTGCTGAAGCGGGCCGGCGCGCCTGCGTCAGTCGTTCAGGACGCGAGGACCTCGTCGAGCAGCGCCTCGGCCTTGTCCTCGTTCGTGTTCTCCGCGAGGGCGAGCTCGCTCACCAGGATCTGGCGGGCCTTGGCGAGCATGCGCTTCTCACCGGCGGAGAGTCCGCGCTCGCGCTCACGACGCCACAGGTCACGCACGACTTCCGCGACCTTGATGACATCGCCGGAGGCGAGCTTCTCCAGGTTTGCCTTGTATCGACGGGACCAGTTCGTGGGCTCCTCGGCGTACGGCGCGCGCAGCACCTCGAAGACCCGGTCCAGCCCATCCTGACCGACCACATCACGTACGCCGACGAACTCCGCATTGTCCGCTGGCACACGTACCGTCAGGTCACCCTGGGCGACCTTCAGCACCAAGTAGGTCTTGTCCACGCCTTTGATCTGGCGAGTTTCGATGGCCTCGATCAGCGCGGCCCCGTGATGGGGATAGACCACGGTGTCGCCAACCTTGAACGTCATGTGACAGGTACCCCTTCCGTGGCTATCCAGGGTAACACGGAAACCGGCGGTTCTGAATGGCGTTTTCGCAGGTCAGGGCATATCTCGGGGCTTGACAACAGCAACAGGAACGTGCTTCGCCCACCCAGTGGAAGAAGGTATTCGCAGGTCGGAGCGGCTCTCCGGCCGAGGTGAAACGCGCACGTTACACACATCCGGAGCCCCCTCCGAGCGGGCGAACGTCCACATATGTCCGGTTCCGGATGTGCGACTTCCGCTACTCCGTTCGGTGGCGTGAGTCGCTTCCGTATCGATTCCGGAATTGATCACAGGGGGTCGGCGGGCGGTCGGTGATCCATTTCCGGGAACGGCTCCGCATTCCTTCACGCAAAATTTGCGCGCCCGTGCCCGGGGTTTGCCGGACAGGGTTATGTGAATGCCGGACGAGCTCCCCCGACTACCCCCTGCCGAGGGAAGCGGAGTGCTTGGGGGAGGGTCGGGTGCGGTGGCGTGGGAACGGCTCGGTAACCTAAGGCCGCTGACAGACACTTAGGGCGGCTTTATGGTCGCCACGCTCGAGTCAAGGAGTTGCCGCCGCCGTGAGCAGCAGCCTTCGACGCGGCGCTCTCGCCGCCGCCGCCATCGCAGTCTCGATCGCCTCGCTCTCCGCGTGCGCCGCGGGCAGCGACGCCCAGACCTTGCAGGTCAAGCCGGACAATGCGTCCGTCACGGTCGGCGACATCAAGATCCAGAACGCGCTGGTCATCACCCAGCCCGACATCCAGGCGACCGGTCCCGCCGTGATCTCGGCGACTCTCTTCAACAACGGTGACACCGCGCAGACCGTGGACTCCATCACCCTCCCGAACGTCAACCAGACCGCCGAGGTCAGGCCGGCCAAGGGCAGCGGCAAGCTCGTCGTCCCGGCGCACGGCTCGCTGGTGATCGGCGGCAAGGGCAACGCCAGCGCCTCCCTGCCCAACGGGCGCGAGGCCGTCCAGGACGGCAGCGTCCGCAAGGTCACCTTCACCTTCAGCAAGACCGGTGACGTGAGCCTGCGCGCCTTCGTGGTCCCGGCGGCGAGCTACTTCGCCAAGTGGGGCCCGAGCGCGATTCCGACGGCCACGCCGTCCGCCAGCCCGAAGCCGACCAAGAGCACGACGGCGTCCCCGAACCCGTCCGCCTCGCAGTCGACGACGCCGCCCACGACCAACCCCACCAGCGCGGCCTCCGCGAGCGCGACGGCCACGGGCCACTGAGCGGTCGTACGAGCAGTCGTCCGAGTAGCCGTACGAACGAAGGGCGGGACCTCACCGGGAATCACCGGGAGGTCCCGCCCTTCGGCGTGCGTACGGCGGTTTACGGCTCGAACTTGTAGCCGAGACCCCGCACCGTCACCAGATACCGCGGCGCGCCCGGGTCGGGCTCGATCTTGGCGCGCAGGCGCTTGACGTGGACGTCGAGGGGCCCAATCCCCCACGCACCCCTCGCACCGCCTCGCGGGCTTCGGGCTGCTGCGCCGGACTCCGTCCGTCGACTCACGGCCAGGCGCCTTCTACGGCTCGAACTTGTAGCCGAGACCCCGCACCGTCACCAGATACCGCGGCGCGCCCGGGTCGGGCTCGATCTTGGCGCGCAGGCGCTTGACGTGGACGTCGAGGGTCTTGGTGTCGCCCACGTAGTCGGCGCCCCAGACTCGGTCGATCAGCTGCATACGGGTCAGGACGCGGCCGGCGTTGCGCAGCAGCATCTCGAGCAGGTCGAACTCCTTGAGGGGCAGGTCGACCTTGGAGCCGGAGACCGTGACCACATGGCGGTCCACGTCCATCCGGACCGGACCGGCCTCCAGGGCGGCCGGGGTGACCTCCTCGGGCTCGCCGCGGCGGCGCAGGACGGCCCGGATACGGGCGACGAGCTCACGCGACGAGAAGGGCTTGGTGACATAGTCATCGGCTCCTATCTCCAGGCCGACGACCTTGTCGATCTCGCTGTCCTTGGCGGTCACCATGATCACCGGGACATTGGAGCGGCCGCGCAGCTGGCGGCACACCTCCGTGCCGGGCAGACCCGGCAGCATCAGGTCGAGGAGGACGAGGTCGGCGCCGTTGCGCTCGAACTCGTCGAGTCCATCGGGGCCCGTGGCCGCGATGGCGACCTCGAAGCCCTCCTTGCGGAGCATGTACGACAGGGCGTCGGAGAAGGACTCCTCGTCCTCGACGACAAGCACTCGGGTCACGGAAGGACCTCCGGGGCGGGAAGCGGTTCGTACGGGGATGACTGGGGGGTGGATTCGCCGACCTCGTCGTCGAGGTCGTCGAGATCGGGGTGCTGCTGGGCGCGGTCTCGGGCCGCACCCGCCTCCGGCAGCCTCAGAGTGAACGTGGAGCCCTGACCTTCGGCGCTCCACACCGTGACCTCCCCGCCGTGCGAGGCGGCCACGTGCTTGACGATCGCGAGCCCCAGGCCCGTACCACCGGTGGCACGGGAGCGAGCGGGGTCCACGCGGTAGAAGCGCTCGAAGACGCGCTCCTTGTCCTTCTCGGAGATACCGATTCCCTGGTCGGTCACGGCGACCTCGATCAGGTCACCGCCGGGCGCGGTCACCCGGCGGGCGGCTATGCCCACGCGGGTACGGGCCGGCGAGTAGTTGACGGCGTTCTCGACGAGGTTGCCGAGCGCGGCCGCGAGCTGGCCGCGGTTGCCCCACACATGCAGGTCGGCGGTGCCGCCCGCGGCCATGGTGATCTGCTTGGTGCCGGCCTGGTGGCGGCAGCGGTCGATGGCCTCGGCGACCAGTTCGTCCACCCGCACCGGCTCGGCGTCCTCGAGCGGGTCGTCGTTCTGCACTCTCGACAGGTCGATGAGCTCCTGCACCAGGTTGGTCAGCCGGGTGGCCTCTATCTGCATGCGTCCGGCGAAGCGCTCGACGGCCTCCGGGTCGTCGGAGGCGTCCATGACGGCCTCGGACAGCAGGGAGAGCGCGCCGACCGGCGTCTTCAGCTCATGGCTGACGTTCGCGACGAAGTCGCGCCGCACCGCCTCGATCCGCCGGGCCTCGGTCAGGTCCTCGACCAGGAGCAGCACCAGCCGCGACCCGAGGGGCGCCACGCGCGCGGAGACCGCCAGCGCCTCGCCCCGTCCGGTGCCGCGCCGGGGCAGATCCAGCTCCACCTGTCGTATCTCCCCGTCCCTGCGGGTGTCCCGGGCCATCCGCAGCATCGGCTCGACGGAGAGCCGGCCGCCGCGCACCAGACCCAGGGCGTACGCCGCCGAGCTGGCCTTGACCACGGTGTCCGCCTCGTCCAGCACGACGGCCGAGGACCGGAGCACCGACAGGACCGTGTCCACACCCGGCGGAAGCACCGGGTCGGTGTGCAGGGAGGTGCGGGTGGGGCGCTTCTGCTCCCGCTCGCTCCAGCGGAACGCCAGCATGGCGATGACACCGGTGAGCACCCCGGCGATCGCTGCCGCTGCGGCGACCGCCGCGTTCACGTCCATGCAAACAGGTTAAGCAGGGGGTACGACATCCCCACAGCCGTCGAGGTGCGAGCTCGAACACTCGTCGCCCAGAGTTCACCTTGGAGCCAGGGATGGTTCATTTGAGGGGACGGAAACCGACGCGTTCAGGCCGGATCGTGGGAGCGTGGGGTTCACAGGACCGGTTTCGCGGCCGGTTCTCATCCCCGGAATCCCCGAGGCAGACGTAAGAGAGGGACCCCTGATGCGGGACGCGTACCACGAGGAACTTGACTCGATCGGTGACGGTCTGGTGGACATGGCCCGGCTGGTCGGGTCGGCGATCGGGCGCGCCACGACCGCCATCCTCGACGGTGACCTGAAGCTGGCAGAGAGCGTGATCGAGGGCGACCAGAAGATCGACGAACTGCAGCACGACCTGGAGGCACGGGCCATAGCCCTCCTCGCCCGTCAGCAGCCGGTGGCGACCGACCTGCGGATCGTCGTGACCTCGCTGAGGATGTCCGCGGACCTCGAGCGCTCGGGCGACCTGGCCCAGCACGTGGCGAAGCTCGCCCGGCTGCGCTTCCCGGAGCGGGCGATCCCGCACGACCTGCACGCGACCATCCTGGAGATGGGCCAGCTCGCGCAGCGTCTGATGGCGAAGGCGGCCGAGGTGATCATCACCAAGGACGTCGACCTGGCGATGCAGCTGGAGCAGGACGACGACGAGATGGACCTCCTGCACCGCACGCTCTTCCAGCACCTGCTGGACGACCGCTGGAAGCACGGCATAGAGACGGCGGTGGACGTCACCCTCCTCGGCCGCTACTACGAGCGCTTCGCCGACCACGCGGTGGCGGTCGCCAAGCGTGTGGTGTTCCTGGTCACGGGCGAACACGCCGACGAACTCCAGACCGACATCCAGCCGGAGATCCAGCCGGTGGCGGGGGTCGAGGGGGCGTAGTCGAAGCCGGCCGGCGGCGGGTCTCGGGAACCGATCCCTGGGACCCGGCCGCCGGCCGCGGTCGTCGTACGCGGGGCCTCGTGCGACCGTTTTTTCATCGGTGGGCATCGGGCTTGCGCGCGATGACCGCGGATGTTGCCGCCGCTGGGGGTGTGCGGCAGCCCGACCATCACCCGTCGCACTGTCAGCCGTCGCGCCAAGGGGGCGTAAGCCGCGGTGTTCGGCGGAGTGCGGGGGCTTCGGAGGGCGTGGTGGCGCCTCCGTGCGCCGTTGATGCGACCGCCGCGGTGGGCATGCAATGGGTGAGGCAGCAGTCCTGCCCAGGCCCGAGCCTCCAGGAGGACCCATGGCCGAAGCACCTACCACGCCCGACCCGACGCAGGAGCGCGAGACGGAGCAGCCCGCCGACATCAAGAGCCTCCCGCTCGTCGGCGCGTGCGGCTGCGGCTCGGGCTGCGGCTGCGGGTGCCAGTCGGGCAGCCCCTGCCAGTGCGGCTGAGAGCGTACGTCCACGTCGGCCCCGGTGCCCCGGCGCACCGGGGCCGACGTCATGGCCGGTGCACGCGCCGGACGGTGAGCAGCACATCCGTCGCGGGCCGGATGCTGCCGCGGAAGTCATCGGCGCGCTGAAGGGCGATATCGACGGTCTCCCCGCCACCGTCACCGAACACAGGCCCCTTCTCGATCAACGCGGCGGGCGCCGGCCCGGGCTTCCCACCTCCGCAGGCCCGCATGGGCCGCCGGGTACGCCCGGTCGCCCCTCCCGCCGTACGGGCGCAGCATGGATGAAGGAACAGGTGGGAAGGAGGTGCGGAGCCATGGCCAAGTTCATGGACGTGCACCACGGGATGAAGGGCATCACGGCGGACCAACTCCGTGAGGCCCACCGGGCGGACCTCGCCATAGAGAAGGACGAGGACGTCCACTTCGAAAGGGCCTGGGCGGACCCGGAGTCCGGCACGGTCTACTGCCTCTCCGAGGCCCCCTCCGCGGAAGCGGTCCAGCGCATCCACGAACGCGCCGGCCACAAGGCGGACGAGGTGGTCCCCGTACCGCTGACGGCCTAGCGGCGACACGAGAGCGAGCCGGCCCGACCGGAACCCGCCGGGATCCCTCCACCCCTCGGCGGGCAACCTCTCCGCGTCGCTCACCCTGACCCGGGACACCAGAGAGGTATGCACCTTGCCTGGTGGCCCGTGCCGCTATCGGCCGAGGCTCCCGGCTCCATCCTGCCAGCGGTAGAGGTCGCGCAGCAGGGAGATCTCGGCGCCGTGATGGATCAGCTCCCTGTTGACGTGCAGGACCCTGTTCTCCATGGGAAACGGCTCGGGACCCACCATGGGCGGATTCTCCAGGTCAGCGTCCGAGAGCTCGCGGACCCCCGCGTTCCATCTCCCGTACATCTCGTCGAGCTGTTTCAGCGCCTCGTCAGCGGTCCCCGCGTAGGCGAATGTTTCGGAGTCGACGTCCTGGCCGCCGAAGTACCACCCGACCCGATAGCCGAGGCAAGAGACGATGATGTGCGCCAGCCGCCAGGCAATCGTGGTCACCGGCGCCGGCACCGGGGCAAGAGACGCGGAGTCCATCGTCCACTCCCCCGAACCTTCCGACACCGGTGCAGTCGACGTGCCACGCGGGCGGATGCTCCAGCAGCCGCGCACTGGCTCCCAGAAGTACTCCTCATCGGTAAGACCCTCCAGCCGTGGCCGCAGGTTCTTGCTCCAGTACCAGTCCAGCTGCTCCGCAAGTCGCTCGCTCCTTGTCATTTCCGCACACTACATACAGAGGAGCGGCCTACGGCCCCGCATCCCTTGGCGCTCGCTCCGCTCGCGCGCCGGCCACCGACGGGGCTGGGCACCGTGCTCGGACTGCGGCGCCGCTCGCGAGAAGAAGCCATCCTCCCCCGGCGGGGGGGCAGTCCGCTGTTGCTGTGCTTCAGAGCGCCGGCGCCTCAGCAGAGTGGAGACAGGAGCCGGAGCCCGGAGACCGCACGGCCCCATCGCCCTGACGGCCCGGAGACGGCCCAGAGGCAGGGAAAAGCCCCCTTCCAGCGGGGAAACCGCAGGTAGGGGGCTTATTCGTGGGTGCTTACTTCTTCTTGCCCTGGGTCTGGCGGGCCCGTTTTTTTGACCAGGTCAGCGGGGCACGACCCTCCGCTGACCTGCGGTCGGGCGGTCGTTGCTGGTCGTTGTTGGCCGTTGCTTGTCGTCCTCGGAGGGCCCAGAGAGGGCCCAGAGAGGGCCCCCGGCGGTCTCGCCCTCGTCCTTCACTACGAAGAAGAGCAGCTCCCCGACTTCCGTACCGTGGCAGCCCACAGGGGATCCATGGATCTCCGTTCACCGCCGAGCGTTCCTTGACCTAGGCCGTTGGGTGAGGCGGTGTCCGCTTGAGGCCGTGATCGGGCATCCGGGGCACGAACTATCCACCTGCAATGGTGGACGGTCATGCTGTTCACTAGCTAGTTGAGGCAGCTTGGGAGAGAGCCAACCGACAGGCGCCGCCGTCATCAAGTTGACGGCACAGTGCCCATCCGGTTTCTTCCATTCGTCTAGGTGCGTAGACAATCACTGCCTCTACACGCCACTGCTGAACTGGGGGGTACTTAAGAGTGGAAGACGCTCCGAGTATTAGTGAGGGCCAGGAAGAACCTTGGAAGGCGCCCTTCATGAGGTGGGCTGAACACATAGAAGAGACTGGGCAACTGGTCGAGATTGCCTATGTCGGCACTAAGGCCATGATTCACCTTGACGAGGTCTTTGGCGTCATCGAGGAAGGCAGGGAAGTTCCCGAGTCGCGCCTAACTCAGCGCAAAGATCAAGTTAAGCTCGCCCGAACGCAGATTGATTCCGAATTTCGACTTCTCCATGGTCATGCGCTCATGGGGACTTGGGGCGCCTTGGAGTCCTTGATCGAAGATACAGTTGAAGCATGGATGGCGTTTAGGCCCGAAGTACTGCTTCATCAAAATTTCGCGAAGATTAGAGTTCCCCTGGCCGAGTTCCTTAGCCTAACCGACGAGCAGCGCGTGCGCCTGCTGGTCAGTGAGGTCCAGAGGGACCTGAAGCTTGACCTTCGAAGTGGCGTGACCAAGTTCGAGAAGCTGCTGAGTTCGGTTGGACTCGGCGGCCCCGTCGACCCCCGTGTACGGGATGCACTATTCGAAGCACAGTGCATAAGGAATGTGCTGGCACACCGCGCTGGCATCGCCGATCAGCGATTCATCGACGCATGCCCTTCGTACGGCCTATCAATAGGGGATCGACTCGCAATCGATAAGGGCACATACAGGCGATTGAACTTCTCATTCTACGTATACGGGAACATCGTAATTAATCGAATTCTCGCTACCTTGGGGCGGGACGGAAGGGTTCATTCGGACTATCCAGGATATGAAGGCGCAACACACTACGGAACTCAGCCTTCCCTCGATCCGTCATAGCTGATCACCCCGAGCCAAGCGTCTCATCCATCCCCTGCCACGCTGTGCGCAGGATTTTGTGCATGCGCGGAAGTTCTAACACCTGGCGCGACTTCCCCACTCAGAAACAAGAGTGAATGAGAGGGGGCGCGGCAAGGCCAACCTGGCGCTCACACTCGGTCTCCATCAGGGGCGAGAGGCTTCCACGGCCGCGATCACGTCGGCAGTGTCGCCCTGGTAGAGAAGGTGCGGCTCGTCTTCCTCGGGGGGGATGAACCGGGTTCGGTACCGCTGGAGGTCGCTCTCTGAGAAGTAGATGGAATTGGGATCGTCTGCGTGGAATTCGTTGCGCTTGCTGATCCTCGACCAGAGCTCATCGTGGCTGGCTGCGAGGTAGACCAGCACAGGGGTGGCGCCGGCGTCGGTGGCGATGGCTCGCCATCGAGCCCGATCTTCCGGGGTCCAAAAGCCGTGGTCAACGACCACATCATGTCCGGCCTTGAGCTGTTCCCTAAGTTCAAGTGCCACATCTTCGAGGACAGGCCGCTCAAGCGTGGGGAACGTGCCTCGCGGGAAGTCGACCCCGTACACGCCATGTCGGCGGTACATCTCTTCATCTGGGCACAGACGAACAAACCCGCGATCCGTGAGGGCGCGGGAAAGGGTGGTCTTACCGGAGCCGGGGAGTCCGGCCATCAGGACGCAGAACGGTGGACGTGGTGACATCGGTCTCGCCATGGTCTGGGAGATGGCGCTCATCTCCGCTTCGGCTTCGAGCGTGATTGTGCCAGCCCTGCGGGCCGCAAGCAGTGACCCTAGGCGCTCTTCGAGGACGTTCGTGAGCGTGTCATCCGTCACGGTCATGACGTCACCTCCGACTCCGTGCGCCATGTGCGGCCCGGGCCTCCGAGGTCCACGCCGTATTCCACGATGCTCCCCTCGCTGTCCACGAACTTTGCCGTCATCACGACCACCGGTTCCGTCGGTGGGTGGTCGGGGTCCAGCTCCAAGAGCTGTGCGTACTCCGGCGTGACCAGACGCGCTGAGGCCGTGTCGATGCGGTGGCTGATCGGGTTGCCGGTCACCTGGGCAATGAGCTGGAGCGAGGTTCCCCCGGTCAGTCGCTCGCTCTCCGCTAGCTGCGGGATCAGCTTCCCGTAGCGGGCGGGAATCCATGACGTGCTGTGGGCCACGATGCCGTGCCGGTCTCGGTAGACCCGGCTTCGGCGGATCACGTCGGAGCCGGGCTGAATGTCCAGCGCTTGGGCCACTTCGGCGGGCGCGGACACGACGGCTGCTTGGTGCGAGTCGGACCTTTCGCCTGCCCCCCAGCTGGATCCTGTACGGCGCCCTCGATCCTGGCGCTGAGACCCCGATGACATCGGAGCCGGTTGGTCCAGAACCTCTGTCCCAATCCCGTGGATCCCTCGCACGAGTCCCTCGTTGCGTAGCTTGCGCAGAGCCTTTTCAGCTGTCGCGGTGCTCACTTTCCACTCTTCCGCGAGGTTCTTGATGCTCGGCAAGAGGGTTCCGGGCTCCAGCTGACCGGACGTAATCAGCTCCGTGTAGTGGGCGGCAATCTTCGCGTACGGCGCCCGATTGTCGGCCTGGCCTGCCATGTCGTCTGCTCCCTGTCGTCACTTCCCTTAGGTTCCCTACCTTACCGCTTGACACCACAGGGAACCCTAGGGAACCTTAGGGATGTGCCCGCCGGTCACTTAGAGGAGCGGCGGTCGCTGAACCTCGGCACACCTGTGGGCAAAACGGGCGTGAACCGGGGGTTGCGTCAACGCCCGGAGGGCTCCGTGAGACGGGCTCAAAGGAAGCGACAGCGGTTTGAGAACTCAACAGAGAGCTGACGAGGGAGACCGCCCCACCTCTGCGAGCAAGAGGGCGGCGTGCGCGGGTTCCCCGCGTGCGAGTACAGCGCAATCCGATCGTTCCGCAGCTCAACCGCTGCGGCCGGTTGCCTCCGCTGCTCGTCTCGTACGAGCAGCGCTGAGGGGAGCCGGATTGACCGACTTCAACGGCGCGCGGCCCCGGAGGTGCAACTCCGGGGCCGCTGTTCGGGCCGTTCCACCTGCGAGGGAGAACACGACCCAATGGACCACATCGTCACTGTTCAGGACGCTGTTACCGCGTTCGCCGACTTCATGGAGCCGACGGACGCCGAGCTGGACGCCATCGAACGGGAGATGCCCGCGATCCTCGCGGACGTCGACCTGTTGGACGCGCAGATCATCACCATCGACCGCACCCCGACCGAGCTGGACGTGCGGCGCATTCGCCGGACCCGCCGCCGACTGCTGGCCGCGCTGGCGCACCAGGCGACGGACGCGCACCGGGGCGGCGCGGCGTGAACGGACAGAAGAGCGCGCGGGAGTTCACCGCGCAGATGTCCGTGCGTGCCGGCCGCTGGCGCCTGTACGTGGCGCTGCTGGACACCACCGCAGCCTGGCCCGAGTACCGGTTCGGGCGGTCGGTGCCGACGTTCACGGACCGTACGAACGCGCTCAACGCGCTCGGCTTCGAGCCGGTTGCGGGCGCTGAGTGGACGTGGACCGAGGACAGCGAAACGCCCGACGATCCCGCTTCCCCGGTCGTGCTGATCGCCGCGATCCGGGTCCGTTCACGGTCGGGGGTGAGCGCGTGAACGCCGTTCAGATCCGTTCAGCCGAGCGCGCCCTGTCGGTCGGCACGTGGCTGATCGTGGCAGGCGCGATGCTCTATTCGATCCTCACCGTCACCCCGCTCGCCGCCGCACACACCCCCGACCGGTGGGACTGGACGGCACCCATCCTGCCCCTCGTGGTTGATGCCGCCGTGGTCATCGTGGTCCGTCTCGACGCGGTGCTTGCGCGGCTCGGGGGCCACGGCGGCAAGTGGCCGATCGCGCTGCGGTGGATGACCGGCTGCATGACGCTCGCCCTCAACGTCGCCGACTCCGCCCTGAAAAACGACCTGGTCGGCGTGGCCGTGCACGCGGTCGCCCCGCTGCTGCTGATCGTCACGGCCGAGACCGGGCTCGCCTACCGGCGCGCGATCACCGCCGCCGTACTGGCGCTGGAGGTCAGGCAGCAAGCCGAGCGGGAAGCCCGCGAGCGGGCCGCGATCGAGCGGCGCGAGGAGGCCGCGCGGCGGGCCCGCGAGGAACGCGAGCACACGGCGGCGCTGGCCCGTGAACAGCGTGAGCACGAGGCCCGCATGGTCCGTGAACAGGCCGAGCGGGAGGCCGCCGTGCGGCGTGAGGAACGCGAGCGCGAGCAGGCCCGCGAGCGGGCCGAGCAAGCCGAGCGTGAACGCCAGGAGCGCGAGCGTGAACAGCTCCGGGCGGAGCGTGAACACCGTGAACGCCAGGCCGCCGAACATGCCGAACGCGAACGGCGCGAGCGGGCAGAGCAAGAGCGCCGTGAACGGGCGGAGCGGGAGGAGCGGGCCGCGCGTGAACGCGCCGCGCTGCTGTCCGGCGGCCCGGTCACGGACAAGCTCCCGGAGGACGAGGCGCGCGCCATCGTGGCCGCCGCCCATGCCGAGGGCCTGTCGGTGCGTCAGGCTGCCGAGCTGTGCGGCTGGTCGGTCGGCTGGGTCTCGACCCGCTACGCCGAACTGCGCGGGAGCGTCAACGGCGTGCCGGTTGATCTCGCCGGAACGAGTCACGGATGACCGCCACTCCGTCGCTGCCTGTGTACCGGTGGCGGCTCGCCCCTGACGGGTTGGCCACCCGTCGGCAGCTTCGTGCGATGGGGCTGCGCCCGGGTGGTCAGGACGTGGCCGCCGAACTCCGGCGTCCCCGCCGCAGGCGGGGCCCGCTGGTCGCCTACCTCTACCGCATCGACTGCGCGAAGCCCGTCCGGCCGATGACGCCCGGTCGGTGGGCCGCGCTTGCCCGGGCCAACCGCGCCCGCCGCATCTGCCCCGCGTGCCGGCGTGATGCCGGATACGTCATCCCCGCCGCGCTGGGTGCCTGCGTGCCCTGCGCCGACTCCAACTGACTTGGGAGGTCCCTGGTGGACTCCGACAACCTGCCCGTGCCAGGCATCGTCCGTCTCCCCGATGGCCGCTACGTCTACAACGACACCCCCGCCAACCTCACCCCGATGCCGCCGCAGCAGGCTGCGCCGGTGGTGGTGCAGCACATCCATCACGCCCCGCCGGACCGCACGGTGCAGCGCATCGCGCTCGGTTCCGGCGTCGGTGCCGGTGCGGTGGCCGCCGGTGTGTACTTCGGCCCGCTGCTGGTCGGCGTGCTGACCGCGATGGCCGCCAACCTCGCCATGCTCGCCTTCCTGGCCGCCGTCATGGCCTGGGGCGTGGTCACCGTTGTCCGCTCGGTCGGCGGAAGCGACGGCAAGGCCGCCGCCAAGCGACTGAGCCGCAAGGGACGTTGACCCCTTCCGCCCTCTCTGGTGGGTGGAGGCCGTAGACGGCCCGTAGAGCGTTCGACCCCCCTCGAGTGAGGGGTGAGACCCCCGGGCCCGTGAACGGCCGTTCAGGGCCCACTGAGGGGGTTGCACGGCCCAATTTTTCGGCTCTCTACGCGCGCGTGCGCGTAGGGCCCCCACCCCTCCCCACCGCTCAACTCTGCAACATCGCAGGTCAGATGCGGTTGCAGGGGTTCAACCGGTGCTGTCGACGCAACCGACAGCACCGCTCTCTGCAACTCGGGCGGGCCGGTGACGCCACGCAACGGCGCACCGGCCCTCATCCACGGTCTTGGAGGACCCTTTCGTGGACTGGAAACAAGCATGGTCGACCACCACCAACACCACCACTGCGGCGCTCGATGCACTCGCCCCGGTGTGTGCTCCGTTCGCGGCGCGCTGGGACCTTGAGGCGGAGCGACGGAACAAGCTGCGCACCCCGGAGCACTTGAAGGCGCTCATGGCCGCGCAGAAGGAACACAACGCCGCGCGCTCAACGCACGCCACCGCCAAGTCGCAGCAACTCTCCGCCCGCGCCGCGTCGAACAATCCGTTCTCGGCCGGCCGCCGCGCCGCCCGCGTCGCGGCCAAGGCAGCCTTGAAGCACGAGCGCGACACCCGCGCCAAGCTCAAGGCCGCCCGGGTGAACTACCCCAGCACGCTCAAGGCCCGCGCCGTTCAGGCGCACTCGGTGCACGCCGTGCCAAGTGCCGTCGCGTCCGCGCTCATGTCCACCGCGCACGTCACGGTCTGGCCCGCAGCCACTTCGGCCGTATTGATCGGGGCAAACGTGGCCGTGCTCACGCTCGGGCGGCGCAGGCTACGGGTGCCGGTGGATGCGTCGGTCTCGCTGGAAGAGCGTCAGCTCATGGAGCGCCTTGACCCGTCCTACTGGGTGGAGCACGCCCCCGACCGGGGCCTGGCGGGCACGGTCACCACGCCCCCGGCCATCGAACCGGGCGGCATCCGCTGTGAGATCCGCCTGGACGGACAGTGGACGGTCAAAACGCTCGCGGACAAGGCCGACTCCGTCCGGGCGCTGCTGGGTGCCCGAACCGCGCTGCGCATACGGATCACGTCCGCCTCGCGCGGCGGCTGGGCCGTTGTCACCCTGGCGACCCGGTCGGCAGCCGCGGGCGTCTCCTCCCTGTGGACCCCGGACCGCATCCCGTCCGACCCGCTGATGATGAGCCTCGCTCTGGACACCGAGACCGGGGACGAGGTTCTGATCCCCTTTGATGAGCGGCTGTTGGTCTCCGGCGCGTCCGGCACCGGCAAGTCGTGGTCGTTCCGTCCGCTCATGGCCACCGCCCATCTGCGCGGTGACCTGCTGCTGATCGACGGCAAGGGCGAAGAGGCCAACATCTGGGAGCCGGTCTGCCGCGTCGCCGTGGAACAGGGCGAGATCACCGACGCCGTGGATGAGGCGCACGCGGAGATGACCCGCCGCAAGACCGACATGAAACAGCGCGGGATCAGCGTGTGGGACGGACGTCAGCTCACCGTCGTCGTGGACGAGGGACAGGTCATCCTCGCCCTCATCACCAAGGACAAGGACCGACTCCAGCGGCTCATCGAACTGTCCTCGCTGGGTCGCTCGCGCGGGGTCGTGCTGTGGTGGGCCACGCAGTACCCGCTCACCGACGGCAGCGCTCCGGGCGTGCACAAGCTGATCGCGCCGAACCTCCTGACGCGATTCTCGCTGCGGGTGGCCGGCACGACACAGGCACAGGTCGCGCTGGACGACTGCGCGCACTACGCCCCTCACCAGATCCCCGACGGCCGCGAATACCGGGGCCACGGCTACCTCAAGGGCTACGGGCCGCGCATGCTGCGCACCTGGACCCTGGACGACGCGGGCGTACGCGCCCTGCCCAAGTCGATCTGGTCCCCCGCGCAGTCCGCGAGCGGGCAGGCGCCGCGCACGCCGCTGCACCTGGTCAAGAACACGGCCCCGCAGTCCGGGGCTGCGAGCAATCGGGACAAGGTGCTGACCGCCGTGCAGTCCGGGGCCCGTACCGCCAAGGACGTCGCCGACGCGACCGGCCTGAACAAGGGCACCGTCTCCCGCGAGATCAAAGCCCTCATCGCCAGCGGTGCCCTGCACCGGACCGCCGACGGCAGGCTCCTGCCCGGCCAGCAAGCGGCCTGACCACTCACGCGAGCGACAACGGCGGCCCCCATCCGACCAAGAACCGGGGCCGCCGCCAATCCAGCACGCTCACGAACTGGAGACCTCCAGCATGACCCAACCGACCACCGTTCGGGGAGAGCACCTGCGGACCGCTCGCGCCCTGGCCGCCTCTGGCCTCCCCGTGCTGCCGTTACGAGCAGGGAAGGTGCCGTTCGGCAACTGCCGTCGCTGCACCAACAACGCCTGTGGCGGCCGACCCAACATGAAGACCCCAGGCCCGTGCGCCTGCCCGGCTCCTTGCCACGGATGGGCCGCCGCCATCACGGACCCCGCCATCGTCAACTCCACGGCATGGGTGCGGGCGTGGTGCGAGGCTGCGGCGGTGGCCTACCACCCGGGCGGCGCCGATCTCACCGTCGTCGACCTCGACAACGCGGACGCCATCGCGTGGGCCCGCGCGAGCCTGCCCGCCACCCGGATCGTGCTGACCACCCGGGGGGAGCACTGGCTTTACCAGGGCGCCATGCCCTCCGCCAACGCTGTACGGCCCGGTGTGGACATCAAGTCGTCCATGCAGTACGCCCGCTGGCTTGGGCCTGGTACCGGCGCCATCACGGCCCTGCCGGACGCGGTGCGCGCGCTGATCGTGAAGGCTCCCATCCCGGTCCGGCCCGCAGCGCATGCGGTGGCCGCGCCCGTGGGGGCGGTGGGAGGCGCGTGCCGGCACCGCACGCCCGCCTTCCTGGAACGCGGCATCGCCATGGCCGAACAGCAGATCGCAGAGGCCCGCAGCGCGATTCACGCGACCGTCTACCGCACGTTCCTCGCGGTGCTGTCCACGCACGGCCGGTGCGGCTGCCTTACCGACGGCCACGTTGCACGGCTGTTCAACGCCGCGCAGGCCAAGGGCGAAAGCCTGCGGCACTGCACCGACGCGTGGACCAACGCCCTGACCAGGTTGGGACTGTGACCATGTCCGACGATGAGAAGACCCCGGCCCGCGAGGTCATCACCGACTACGCGCAGGCGCACTTCCGGTACTTCCGCACCGCCGACGGCACCGTGTACGCGCAGCGCAACGGCCACCCCGTGGCCCGCCCGATCCGCTCCCAGGGCACCACCGGAAGCCACCGCCAAGAACTCATGGTTGGCCTGTTCAAAGACGGGCGCGGCGTGTTCAACGGCACCGCCCTCAAGGAGGCACTGGATTTGATCGAAGCCCTCGCGCTGACCGAGGACGTGCAGCCCGTGCACATCCGCGTGGCCCCCGGATTCGACGGGGCCACGTGGCTGGACCTGGGCCGCAACGACGGACAGTCCGTGCGCATCCACCCCACCGGGTGGGACATCGCCGTTCCCGACCCGCGTGAGGTGTGCTGGCGCCGCACCCAGCTCACCGGGGAACTGCCCCTGCCGGCCAAGGACACCAACGGCAAGGGCATCGACCTGTTGATGCGGCTGTGCAACTTCGCCACCGCCGAGACCGAGTGCCTGGCCATCGCCTGGCTCATCGGCTGCCTCGGACCGTCCGTGCCCGTCCCCGCGCCGTTCCTGACCGGGCCGCAGGGAGCGGGGAAGTCGACCGGGGGCCGCATGCTCGTGCGGATTATCGAGGGCTTGAGCGGTGACCTGCGCCGCGCCCCCAAGGACGAGGAAAACCTGATCGCAGCCGTGGCGGCCGGCTGGGTCACCGCCCTGGACAACCTCTCCCACCTGACTCCGGAGCTGTCCGACGCCGTGTGCTGCGTGGTCACGGGAGCCGAGAGCGTCAAACGCGCCCTGTTCACCGACGGAGACGTCTTCCGCGTTGGCTACCGCCGCCCGCTGCTGCTGACCGGGATTGATGTGGGTGTCATCCGTGGTGACCTCGCGGAACGGCTGTTGCCGTTGCGGTTGGAGCGGCCCCGCGTGCGGCGCACCGAGGCGGAACTGTGGGCCGAGTACGCGGAGGTCCTGCCCGTCGTCCTCGGCTCGCTCCTGGATCTCACGGTCAAGGTCCGCGCGGCCGAGGCCGAGACCCCCACCGACCTGCGGATGGCCGACTTCGCGCACCTGTGCGCACAGCTCGACGCGGCCACCGGCCTCGGGGCGCTGGCCGCCTACCGGGCCAGTCTGGACGACCTCAACGACGACGTCATTGAGGGCGATCTGCTCGCGCAGACCGTGCTCAGGCATGCCGACACCCTTGAGCTGGGCACGGCGCAGCGGATGACCTCCACGGAGTGGCTGCACCACCTCAGTCGCCTCTACAGCGGGGAGGACTTCCGTCCGCTGCCCAAGGGGTGGCCGACCACGGGCAAAGTGCTCTCCGACCGGCTCAAGCGCCTCCAGCCGACGCTGGCCGCGCGCGGTGTCCTCATCGACTCCGGCCGCACCAGTGAGGGCCGCTACCTCGAAATGACCCGCCCGGCCACGCCGCAGCACGAGCAGAAGCGGGCGTTCTGACCCGGGCTCCGCTCGCCGGACAAGCAAGAAGAGCACCAGTCACCGCGTGCTCTTCTTGCTGTTCGGCGCACCGCGCCGCCTTAAAGGACGCGCCGCGAAGCGGCCCCTCTTTGCTCCCCGGCGCAAGGCGCCGCTCAAGGGTCGCGCCGCGTAGCGGCTCCTTCGTCGCTCTTGAAGCGCACCGCACCACAACAGGCACCACCCCCTCTTTTGTCCTAAGAGGGAAGACGCTGCGTCATCTGCGTCATGCAAGCCAGAAAACGGCACCTGACCTGCGGCAACAGGCATGACGCAGACGGCCGTGCCTGCGTCATCCTGCGTCATCTGCGTCATGCGATGACGCAGCCCATGACGCGCCGATGACGCACCCCCTCACGACTGCGTCACACAAAGACGCAGGTCAGCAGCGCGAATGACGCTGATGACGCAATGACGCAGAAATCCGCACCTCGGACAAACACAGAGGCCGCGAAATCCCCGAAGCCAAGGTGACCCACCCCTGAGGAGCCCAATGAGCCGACCCCGTTCCGCTCAACCCGACCCCCGGGCCACTCTCCGCAGCGGCCTCCCCGACAGGTACCTCACCCCCGACGACATCGCCGAGATCTTCGGCGTCCCCCTCGAAACCGTCTACCAGTGGCGCAGGAAGCGCACCGGTCCTCCCGGCTTCCGCGTCGGGAAACACGTTCGCTACGACCCCGCCGAAGTGGGGGTCTACGTCACCCAACTCAAGAGCGTCGACCGCATCGCGGCCTGACGCAGTCTTCACACACCGTCAAGGGGCGGCCGTTGAACGGCCGCCCCTGCTCGATGCCGGGAAGGACTCCGCCTCTCATGGCAGGAAGCATCCAAGACCGTTGGTTCAGGACCGAGACTGACGCCAACGGCAAAACCATCCGCGTCAAGACGGCGCGCTACGGGACCGGCCTGCGATACAGGGCTCGCTACTTCGCACCCGACGGCAAGCGCAAGAGCAAGTCTTTCGCCGATGGACAGAAGCGCCTCGCTGAGCAGTGGCTGGCCAAGATGGCTGCGGACGTAGCACGCGGCGACTACATCGACCCGAACGCATCGCGGACGTCGTTCCAGGAGTTCGCGGAAGGCTGGCTGGCGAGTCAGAGCGGCGACCCGAACACCCGGGCGTCGATGCAGTCGCAGCTCAGCCTGCACGCGTTCCCGCGCATCGGGGCACGCGCGCTGGGATCGTTCCAGCCGAGCCACATTCGCGAGTTCGTGACGCAGCTCGAAGCATCCGGCATGTCCGGCGCCTACGCTCGCGTGATCTTCTCCAACGTCCGCGCCGTACTCTCGGCAGCCGTAGAGGACGGCTACCTTCGCCGAAACCCCTGCAACTCGCGCACGGTGACGCTCCCCGAGATGGGTATGCGCCGCGTGGTCCCCTGGCAGCCAGAACGCGTCTTCGCCGTCCGTGACGCGATGGTTGAGCGCTTCCGGACCATGGTCGACATGGGCGCCGGCTGCGGGCTGCGACAGGGCGAAATCCTCGGTCTGTGCGTCGATGAGCTGGACTTCGACAGCGGCACCCTGCACGTGGTGCAGCAACTCAAGCTGAGTCTGAGTAAGCCCGTGTTCGCGCCCCCGAAGGGTGGCAAGCTCCGGGACGTGCCTCTGCCTGATCCCGTGGCTGAGGCGCTGCAAGAGCACATGAAGCGCTTCCCGCCGGTCGAGGTCACCTTGCCGTGGATGCGCGCGAGCGGCCAGCCCGTGACCAGGCGCCTGATCTTTAGCGGACCGCGCGGCGGGCACGTCTGGCGCACGTCGCTGAACGAGGACCACTGGAAGCCCGCCCTCGCAAAGGTGGGCGTCATCCCGAAGGCCAAGAGTCGCGAGCACGAGGCCGCTCGTGAACACGGCATGCACGCCCTGCGGCACTTCTACGCGTCGGTTCTCCTGGACGCCGGCGAGAGCATCAAGGCCGTCAGTGAGTACCTCGGACACTCCGACCCGGGGCTGACCCTGAAGGTGTATGCGCACCTCATGCCCAGTAGCCGGGACCGGGCCCGCAACGCCATCGGGCGCGCGCTCCGGCCGCAGGGTCCCGGGCACTGAGGGCCCACAGTGGGCCCAGGCCGCGAAAATGCCTCCCGCCCGCACTGTTAGTGCAGGTGGGAGGCATGATCACAAACCCTACTTCTTCTTGCCCTGGTTCTTGACCGCCTCGATGGCCGCTGCCGCTGCCTCCGGGTCGAGGTACGTGCCGCCCGGGGTCAGGGGCTTGAAGTCGGTGTCGAGTTCGTAGGAGAGGGGGATGCCCGTCGGGATGTTCAGGCCCGCGATGTCGGCGTCCGAGATGCCGTCCAGGTGCTTGACCAGGGCGCGGAGGCTGTTGCCGTGGGCGGCGACGAGGACCGTGCGGCCGGCGAGGAGGTCGGGGACGATGCCGTCGTACCAGTACGGGAGCATGCGGATGACGACGTCCTTCAGGCACTCCGTGCGGGGGCGGAGCTCCGGCGGGATCGTCGCGTAACGGGGGTCGTCGGACTGGGAGAACTCCGAGCCGTCCTCGATCGGCGGCGGCGGGGTGTCGTAGGAGCGGCGCCACAGCATGAACTGCTCCTCGCCGAACTCGGCGAGGGTCTGCGCCTTGTCCTTGCCCTGGAGGGCGCCGTAGTGGCGCTCGTTCAGGCGCCAGCTGCGGTGGACCGGGATCCAGTGGCGGTCGGCGGCCTCGAGGGCCAGCTGTGCCGTGCGGATCGCCCGCTTCTGGAGGGACGTGTGCACCACGTCGGGGAGAAGGTCGGCGTCCTTCAGGAGCTCGCCACCGCGGACTGCCTCCTTCTCGCCCTTCTCATTGAGGTTGACGTCCACCCAGCCGGTGAACAGGTTCTTCGCGTTCCACTCGCTCTCGCCGTGGCGGAGGAGGATCAGCTTGTACGGTGCGTCGGCCATGGGTCAGAGCGTAATCCACGGGTTCGTCCCGCCGGGTGGCTGCCCGAAGGCCGGACAGTTGACTGCATCTGTTAATTGAGTGGCCCGCGACCGTCCCGTGTTCGTAAGTTGTCCTTGCCGCCAGAGACGCTTACATCCGATGCATCTGATGTATCCGATGCTTCCGATGCTTCCGACGCTCACATTCGACGCTTGTATCCGTGGAGGGATCCACCATGCCCGTCGCCAGCCTGAGACGTGCCGCCCGTGAGACCGTCTCGGGACTCCCCCGCGAGTTCTGGTGGCTGTGGACCAGCACCCTCGTCAACCGGCTCGGCGCCTTCGTCGCCACCTTCATGGCGCTGTACCTGACGCTCGACCGCGGGTACTCCGCCTCCTACGCCGGCTTGGTCGCCTCGCTGCACGGGCTCGGCGGGGTCGTCTCGTCGCTGGGTGGCGGGGTGATGGCCGACCGGCTCGGACGGCGGCCCACCCTGCTCGTCGCCCAGTCCGCCACCGCCGCCTCCGTCGCACTGCTCGGCTTCGTGCACGACCCGGTCGCCATCGCCGCCGTCGCCTTCCTCGTCGGCATGGCCTCCAACGCCTCCCGGCCCGCCGTGCAGGCGATGATGGCCGACATCGTGCGGCCCGAGGACCGGGTGCGGGCCTTCTCGCTGAACTACTGGGCCATCAACCTCGGCTTCGCCGTCTCCTCCATGGCCGCCGGGTTCATCGCCGAATTCAGCTACCTCGCCGGGTTCCTGATCGAGGCCGGGATGACGGCCCTGTGCGCGGTGGTCGTGTTCCTGAAGTTGCCCGAGTCACGGCCCGAGCGGACGGCGACCCAGAAGGCGGCCGAGGAGCGGATCGGCCTCGGGACCGTGCTGCGCGACGGGCGGTACATGGGGGTCGTCGGGCTGTCCTTCCTCGTCGCCCTCGTCTTCCAGCAGGGCTCGGTCGGGCTACCGGTCGCCATGGGTGAGGCCGGGTTCACGCCCGCCGACTACGGCCTCGCGATCGCCGTCAACGGCATCCTGATCGTCGCGCTGCAGATCCCGGTCACCCGGTTCATCCAGGACCGGGACCCACGCCGGCTGCTCGTCGTCTCGTCGGTCCTGGCCGGGTACGGCTTCGGGCTCACCGCCTTCGCCGGGTCGGTCGCCGTCTTCGCGCTGACCGTGTGCGTGTGGACCCTGGGCGAGATGATCAACGCCCCGACGCAGACGGGGATCGTCGTACGACTCTCTCCGGTGCACGGGCGCGGCCGCTA
The DNA here is from genome assembly GCF_040630525.1 of Streptomyces sp. NPDC005799. Lineage (NCBI taxonomy): Bacteria > Bacillati > Actinomycetota > Actinomycetes > Kitasatosporales > Streptomycetaceae > Streptomyces > Streptomyces sp. NPDC005799. The sequence continues at coordinate 88,138 of NZ_JBEXXQ010000019.1, read as the reverse complement.
CCAGGGCGTCTACACCCTGTCCTGGTCGCTGGCCGCGCTCGTCGCCCCGCTGATGTCCGGCCTGGTCATCGACCGGTTCGGTGCTCAATGGCTGTGGGGGCTGTGCGCGGCCGTCGGGACGGCGGCGGGAGTCGGGTACGGCGTGCTCATGCGGCGGATGCCGGAGGGGGAGGGGGAGGAAACGCGGTCGGTGACGGAGACTTCCGTGCCGGCCGCGGCGGAGGCGACCGCCCGCTGACCTTCCCTCGGCCCCGGTGGACACACGCGCACTCGGTCCCTCGCTACCCGGTGACCACACGCGAGCGAGCCCCCTGCCCGCACTTCTCCTGCGGCAGGGGGCTCGTGTCGTGTGCGGCCGTCAGAAGCTGACGTTCACGCCGACCTGGTGGGGCAGCGCGCCGAGGGCGCCGTCGACGGCGCCCAGCGCCGTCGCCTTGGCCGAGTCCACCTCGGCCAAGATGCCCGCGCTGCTCAGGGTGGTCGAGCCGACGGCGACGCCGATCTGCGGGCTCAGGCCGCCGGAGACGGCGTCGAGCTCGGCGTCGGAGATCTCGAGGGTCTGGACCTGGGGAGCGGAGTTCATGAGGGGACTGCCCTTCGCATGGATGTACCAGGGGGAGCGGCCCTGCTGAGGGGGACAGACGACGGGCCGCGGTGCGCAGGATCAAATCACGGAGCGTGCCCGGCATCCAGTCGACCGACGTGCGGGGCGCGGCAGTTGGTCGCGCCGGCGACCGAACGGTGAGGGGATGTACACGAATTGGGGCCAGGTTCTCCACCTGGAGGCCGGCGCAGGGCATCGACGGACGGTGTCACGGCCGCGCCGAACAGGACAACTCGGCGCCAACGCCCCCGTGCCCCGAGGGGGTTGCGCATGCCCTGTGCAGATTCGGTCCACCTTCCCTCACGGATGCATCCGCGCCCCCTTCAGTACCTTGTCCACCGCGTTCCTCGGCCCGTACACCGCGAGCCCGACCAGATCCAGCTCCGCCGTCCCGACGGCCCGTACGGCCGCCCGGTTGTCCGCGTCATGGCCGGTCGCGAAGAGGTCGGAGGTGAACAGCGCCCGTGGGAGCGCCCGGGACAGGGCGCGCGCGTGGGCCGCCGTCAAGGTCTCCTTCGTGCCCTCGAAGACCAGGACCGGCTGGCGGAACATCGGCAGGTACGGCACGTCGTCCGCGTCCTCGTACGGTTCGCCGATCACCTCGGGGACCGTGCTGCCGAGGCCGCTGACCAGGAACGCGGTGACGTTCAGGCGCTGCCAGGTCTCCAGGTCCTCGCGCAGCAGGACGGCGATCTTGGTGTCGAACCGGATGGGTGTGTCGCTCATACTCCGAGACTGCCGGTCCGCTCACGGCCCCGTCTTGTACGTTTTTTGCATGGCCGCTCAGCGCTCCCGCCCGGAGATCTCCGCCTGGCGCCCCCGGGTGCGGGGCGTGGTGGAGGTCTTCCACGCGCACTTCACCGAGTACGCCTACCCCATGCACGTCCATGAGGCGTGGACGCTGCTCATCGTGGACGACGGGGCCGTACGGTACGACCTCGACCGGCACGAGCACGGCACCCCGCACGACACGGTCACCCTGCTGCCGCCGCACGTCCCGCACAACGGCTCGCCGGCCACCCCGCACGGCTTCCGCAAGCGGGTCGTCTACCTCGACGGCACCCGGCTCGGCGACGACCTCATCGGGGCCGCCGTCGACGGCCCCGACCTGCGCGATCCGATGCTGCGTCGGCGGGTCGGGCAGCTGCACACCGCGCTCGGGCGGCCGGGCGAGGAGCTGGAGGCCGAGAGCCGGCTGACGCTGATCGGCGACCGGCTGCGGGACCTGCTGCGGCCGGGGCAGGAGATGCGACCCGCGCGTCCCGACCCCGTCCTCGCCCGCCGGCTTCGGGAGCTCCTCGACGAGCACGTCGTCGACGGGCTCGGCCTGGACGCCGCCGCGGAGCTCCTGCACGCCCATCCCGCCCATCTGGTACGGGCGTTCAGCACCGCGTACGGCATCGCCCCGCACCAGTACCTCACCTCCCGTCGCGTCGGCCGGGCCCGCCGCCTCCTGCTGGACGGGCGGGCGCCGGGCGAGGTGGCGTCGGCGACGGGGTTCTTCGACCAGTCCCATCTGACGCGCCACTTCCGGAAGTTGGTGGGGGTGACCCCGGGGCGCTACCGGATCGCCGTGCGCTGAGCTTCGTGCAGGTTGCGCGGTCGTACGGTGTCCGTCGTGGGGTACAGCTCCAGCCGCGCGTGCAGATCGCCGGTGAAGTCGGGGACGTCGATCTGGTCGAACTCGGTGACGGTGTTGAGGCCGACCGTCGCGGAGTACGGTGCCAGGCCGTCGAGCTTCATCAGACCCGCGCGGCCGTTGGTGACCCGGACGTTCCAGTGGGTGAACCGGGCGCCGAAGAGCGGTCCCGCGTTCGCGTCGCCGCCGTGGCGGCCGTTGTTGTTGACGGTGATGTCGGTGCGGACGTTGGCGAACGGCAGACCGCGGTGGGAGTCGAAGGTGCCCATCTGCATGTTCCCGCGCGACCACACGTTGTACGAGGACAGGCCCTCGACGTTGATGCCGTGCAGTTGGGTGTCGGCCCGGGCCGGGACCGTGCGCTGCTCGATGGTGAAGTCCTCGATCAGGTTGTCGTGCGAACCCTCACGGCAGAAGTACGGGTGGTGTTCGCCCCGGCCGCCCACGTGCGTGCGGCGCAGGGTGCACGAGGAGGCGGCGACCAGGCCGAAGCCGTTGTCGACGTTGCGGACGGTGACGTCGTCCGCCCAGCAGTCGTACGCACACTGCAGGACGACCCCGTTGTAGCCCTTGTCGAGGAGGTGCGGGGACTGGGGTGTCTCCATCACCTCCAGGGTCAGGCCCTCGACGCCGGAGCCGGTCAACTCCCCTACGTGCGTGGTGAACTGAGGGTTCCATTCGGGGCGCAGGTCGAGGGGCAGGGGGCGTTCGAGGGTGACTCTGCGGCCTCGGACGCGGGCGACGCGGACCGGCCATTCGTAGGGGACGTACGACAGGAGCTTGGTCTTGTCCTCCCAGTAGTACGCCGCCGGGCCGGGGCCGCCGCCCGACATGTGCTGGAGCAGGGTGTGGGTGGCGTCGTCGGAGATGCGCAGGAGGACCAGGGCGCCGGGGCAAAGGTGCGAGGGGTCGGCGACGGTGACCGTCCAGTCGCCCTGGCGGGCGGGTTCGACGGGGGTCAGGGTCCGCCACTCGTCCCGTTTGTTGCCGGTCCAGCCCTCAAAGGGCCAGGCCTGGGCCTTGATCGCGGCCACCAGGGAGTCCCAACGGGTCTTCGGGGCCAGCCAGATGAGGCCGCCCGCCCAGGACCAGGCCGACTTGGTGCCGCCGTAGCGGGAGCCGTACACGCCGATCAGTTCGGTGAGGTTCTTGGTGGCGTAGAGGGTGGTGCGGTCGCTTCCGGCGCCGCGCAGCACGACGTTGTCGTGGCCGATCTGGATCAGACCGTCGATGCGGAAGGTGCCGGGCGGGATGGAGACCGTGCCACCGCCGGCCCGTCCGGCGGCGGCGATGGCACGGTTGATCGCGGGGGCGCAGTCGGTCGTGCCGTCCGCCACGGCTCCGTAGCGGCGGACGTCGAGGACAGCGGGGCGGTGGGGGAAGCGCGCCGCCCCGCCTCGGTATCCGGCCCTTCCGATGTACGGGATCTGGGGGTGGGTGAAGGGGGTGCGGACGAACTCCCGCCAGAGGGTGGGGACTTGACCGGGGACTTGGCCGGGGACTTGATCGGGGACTTGGCCGACGGTTGTCCGGGGCTCCGCGAGCGCCGGTGTGGCGGTGATCGCTGCGGCCGCCACCGCCGTGGTTCCGGCGAGGAGACTCCGTCTGGTCATGCCGTGGTGCGCGGTGCTCATTCCGTACGTCCTTCCATGCGGCTCTTCATGGATGTGAACGACGTTCAGATCTGCGTCAGGCGTGAGCATGCCACGGCACCCCACAAGGCCGGAAGGGGCGTGCGAGGGTTATTAGGTACGGACCTGAAATTCAGTCAGCGGAGCGCTGGGTCAGGTGTGTGAACGCGTCGAGATTGCGCGTCGATTCGCCCCGGGACACCCGCCAGGCGTACTCCTTGCGGATCGCCGAGGCGAATCCGAGCTCCAGGAGCGTGTTGAAGCTGCCGTCCGCCGCCTCCAGGACCTGGCCGAGCAGACGGTCGATCTCCTCCGGGGTGACCGCGGAGAGGGGGAGTTTCGCGGTGACGTAGATGTCGCCGAGGTGGTCCACCGCGTAACTCACGCCGTACAGCTTGAGGTTGCGTTCCAGGAGCCAGCGGTGGACTCCGGGCTCGTTCTCGTCGGGGTGGCGGATGACGAAGGCGTTGACGGAGAGGGAGTGACGGCCGACGAGGAGGGAGACCGTCGTCTTCAGCTTGCGGATGCCGGGGAGTTGCGCCACGTAGTTGCCGGGGGCGGGGCTCTCCCACTCGACCTCGGCGTCCTTGAGCGCGTCCTCGACGATCTGCGCCGTCTTTGCTTCGTCCGCCTTCGCCTCGTCAGCCTTCGCCTCGTCAGCCATGCTGCGAGCGTACGCGACGGCGGTGCGTCTGCATCGCGGCCGTGTAGACGTCCGCCGTCGCGGCGGCCGCGGTGTCCCAGCCGAAGCACTGGGCGTGGTCGGCCGCCGCCGCGCCCAGGCGGGGGGTGAGCGTGGGGTCGTCGGCGAAGGCGCGGAGCACGCGCGCGTAGTCGGCGGGGTTGTGGCCTCGTACGAGGAAACCGGTCTCCTCGTTCCGGACGGCCACCGGGAGTCCGCCTACCGCTGCCGCGAGCACCGGGGTGCCGGCCGCCTGTGCCTCTATGGCCACCAGGCCGAAGGACTCGCTGTACGACGGCATGACGAGCACGGACGCGGCCCTGAACCAGTCCGCCAGCTGCTCCTGGCCGACGGGCGGGCGGAACCGTACGACGTCCGCGATGCCCAGACGGGCGGCGAGCTTCTGCAGGCCCTCCGGCTTGGCGAGGCCGCTGCCGCTGGGGCCGCCGACGACGGGGACGACGATGCGGGAGCGGAGGTCGGGGCGCTCGCCCAGGAGCGCCGCCACCGCGCGGAGGAGGATGTCCGGCGCCTTGAGGGGCTGGATGCGGCCGGCGAAGAGCGGGATCAGGGCGTCCTGGGGGAGGTCCAGGCGGGCCCGGGCCGCGGCACGCCCGTCCGCCGGGCGGAAGCGGTCGAGGTTGACGCCGGGGTGGACCACCGCGACCTTGGCGGGGTCGGCGCTGTAGTGGTGGATCAGCTCGGTCGCCTCTTCGGCGGTGTTCGCGATCAGGCGGTCGGCGGCGTCCACGATCTGGGTCTCGCCGATGACCCTGGCCGCGGGTTCTGGAGTGTCTCCGTCGGCGAGGTTGGCGTTCTTGACCTTGGCCATGGTGTGCATGGCGTGCACGAGGGGGACGCCCCAGCGCTGGGCCGCGAGCCAGCCGACGTGGCCGGAGAGCCAGTAGTGGGAGTGGACGAGGTCGTAGTGGCCGGGGCGGTGGCCGGCCCATGCCTGCATCACGCCGTGCGTGAAGGCGCAGAGCTGGGCGGGGAGGTCCTCCTTGGCCAGGCCCTCGTAGGGGCCGGCGTCGACGTGGCGGACCAGGACGCCGGGGGCCAGCTCGACGGTGGGGGGCAGGGCGGCCGACGTGGCGCGGGTGAAGATCTCCACCTCGATGTTGATGGCCGCGAGGCGCTGGGCGAGTTCGACGATGTAGACGTTCATGCCGCCCGCGTCGCCGGTGCCGGGCTGGTGGAGCGGGGAGGTGTGGACCGAGAGCATGGCTACGCGGCGGGGGCGGCGGTGGAGCCTCAGGCGGGTGGGCGGGGCCGGGGAGCGTCGCCCGAGCCTGCTGACGTACTGGCTCACTTGGCGGTCCTCCTTGCAGCGGGCATGCCGTGGCGGAGGGTGTGCGGTTCCCTCCAAGGGGGTGCAACAGCGGAGGGGCGGGTTCCCATTCCTGGGGTGGCGAATTTTGCCTGGACATTACGGGTAGTCGCTCAACCGTTCGGGCGTTCGGTGCGTGTGGGGCCTGGGCGGTGGTGCCTGCGGCGGCCGGCGCGGGTTGCGTGGGGGCTTGCGTTGCGCACTGCTCGCCATCGGAGGTCGGTGCCGCGGCGGGGGGTGTCCGTCCTCGGTCGGGCGGTGCCGTTTGTTCGGCGGTGCGCGGCGTCGGACGCCCGACGCCGCGGGCGGACACCCCCGCCACGTCCCCTTCTCGCCGTTGCGCCAGTGCGGGCGCATACCCTCTCGGTATGAGCAGCCGCGCCGTGTCCCGTCCTGTGGGCAGCGTCACTCGCGGGACGACCAATCCCAATCGGCTGCGGCGGATGGATCGGTGGATCGCGCATACGCAGGGCGGGGAGCTGCGGCGGGTGGGTGATCCGGTTGCCATTGATCTCGGGTACGGGGCCTCTCCGTGGACCGCTGTGGAGCTGCTGGAGCGGCTGCGGGCCGTGGCGCCGGGCGTACGGGTGGTGGGGGTCGAGATCGAGCCCGCCCGGGTTGCTGGTGCCAAGCGGTATGAGCGGGACGGGCTCGTGTTCGTGCATGGGGGGTTCGAGATTCCTGTGGTGCAGCGGCCTGTGCTGATTCGTGCCGCCAACGTGCTGCGGCAGTACGACGAGGACGAGGTGGCCGGCGTCTGGGAGCGGCTGTGTGGGCGGCTTGCTCCCGGGGGGCTGCTCGTCGAGGGGACCTGTGACGAGGTCGGGCGGCGGCATGTGTGGGTCGCTCTGGGGGTGGAGGGGCCGCGGACCGTCACCTTCGCCGCTCATCTGGGGTCGATGGAGCGTCCGTCCGAGCTTGCGGCGCGGTTGCCGAAGGTACTCATCCACCGCAATGTGCCGGGGCAGGCCGTTTATGCCTTTTTGCGGGACTTCGATCAGGCCTGGGCGACCGCCGCCCCTCTGGCTTCTTATGGCGCTCGGCAGCGGTGGATCCAGGCGGTGCGGTATCTGGCCGCTGATTGGCCGCTCGTGGGCGGGGTCGGGCGGTGGCGGCAGGGTGAAGTGACGGTGGCCTGGGAGGCGTTGGCGCCGGGCCGCTGACCTGGGGGGAACGATCTGGGTGGGTGGTTCGTCACAGGGCGGGGAGATCGTCGGGGGTCCGGGTCTGTCTTATTGCGCTTGATCGTGGCACGATCCCCCACGCTTGTAAGTTACTGACGGTAAATCAGGTTGGGGGAGCGGTATGGGTGCGGCCAAGCGTCAGGGGCTGGTCACCGCCGTGGCGTGTGTGATTGCCGTACTGGCCGTCCCCGGGGTGGCGTTCGCGAGTCCCAAGCCGACTCCTTCGGCCTCCGCCAAGGACCTTGAGGCCGTCCGGGAGAAGCTCGATGGGCTGTACCACGACGCCGCCGTCGCCACGGACTCCTACAACGCCGCCGAGGAGCGGGCGCGGAAGCAGTCCGCCGCGATCGTCGATCTGGCGAAGAAGATCGTCGAAGGGCAGAAGAAGCTCGACGAGTTGAAGAAGCGGGCGGGGGCCGCGGCCGCCGCGCAGTACCGGAGCGGGGGGCTGCCCGATGAGGCGCAGTTGCTGCTCAGCAACAATCCGCAGCAGTTCCTGGACGGGGCCGGGCGGGTGCTGCAGGGCGAACGGGCGGCCAAGGGGCTCATCGGGGAACTGACCCGAACGCAGGAGGACTTGCAGCAGTACGCCACGGACGCCTCCGCGCAGTGGCAGAAGCTGGAGGCCGATCGGAAGGCGAAAGACTCCGCCCGCAAGGAGATCAAGACGCGGATCGCGGCCGCCGAGAAGCTCGAGTCCCGGCTGGAGGAGAAGGAGAAGGAGCGGCTCGCCGAGTTGGAGCGGGAAGCCGCTTACAAGGCGCAGAGCGCCTGGCTCGGCACCGGGGTGCTGGACGAGATCAAGGGGTCCGCTTCCGAGGCGGGGAAGAAGGCCGTTGCCTTCGCCACCCAGCAGATCGGGAAGCCCTATGAGTGGGGTGCCGAGGGGCCCAAGTCGTACGACTGCTCGGGGCTCACCTCCCAGGCCTGGCTGGATGCCGGGCGTCCCATTCCGCGCACCTCGCAGGAGCAGTGGAAGCAGCTCAAGCACGTGGACATCAAGGACATGCGTCCGGGGGATCTCATCATCTACTTCGACGACGCCAGCCATGTCGCCCTGTACATCGGTGACGGCGCCATCGTGCACGCGCCCCGGCCGGGGCGGACGGTGACGATCGCGGGGGCCGGGTCCATGCCGATCCTGGGCGTGGTGCGGCCGGACGCCTGAGACCGGGGTCACGTGACGCAGGGCACGCCCAGTTGAGTTCAAACTTCGGGTGAACGTGACCTTCGTCATTCCCCCTGATGGGGTGGGCTGTCCAACTGCGGTATGGAAAGCGGCATATGACGGTGGCCGGTGTACGGCGACGTGGCTCACACCATTCCGCTCAGCCGCCGACTACCGCTATGGTCCCCGTCGGTGGATCGAGGTCCCTCGCCCCACCGCGCCCTCGGGGGGAGGGAAGGAAGTCAGCACGATGCCCGTACCCATACCGCGGCAGCGAGCGATCCCGGCCGCGGAAAGCGGTCAGGCGCAGCCCGCGCCCCACGGCGGTCCCTCCACGCACCGGTCCCCGTACAAGGAAGCCACGGTCGACAACAACGCCACCACCCACCTCACGCTGCTGCTGATCGAGAACGATCCCGGCGGCTCCGCGGTCGTGCCCGAACCGCAGGACCCGGGCGACAAGCCGATCCGCGTCCGGCACGCCCGCAACCTCACCGAGGCGGAGCGGCTGCTGACCGACGACGTCCACTGCATCCTGCTGGACCTCGCGCTGCCGGGGCGTGGCGACGAAGAGGACGAGCTCGCCGTGCTCAAGCACGTGCTGCGGCTCGCCCCCCGGCACGCCGTGCTCGCCCTGGCCCCGTCCGGTGACGCCGAGCGCGGCGCCGAGGCCGTGCGGGTGGGCGCCCAGGACTATCTCTTCCGGGACGAGTTGGACGGGCGGCTGCTGAGCCGGGCGGTGCGGTACGCCGTGGAGCGGAAACGTTCCGACACTGCCGAGCGGCGGCTGGCCGAGGGGCGGGTACGGGCGCAGGAGAACCGGCGTCTGGAGCGCGGGCTGTTGCCGACCCCGCTGCTGGACGGATCGTCGCTGCGGTTCGCCGCGCGCTACCGGCCCGGGCGCTCGCGTGCGCTGCTCGGCGGGGACTTCTACGACGTCGTACGGACCCCGGACGGGACCGTGCACGCCATGATCGGTGACGTCTGCGGGCACGGCCCCGACGAGGCCGCGCTCGGGGTGGAGCTGCGGATCGCCTGGCGGGCGCTGACGCTCGCGGGGCTGTGCGGGGACCAGTTGCTGAACACACTCCAGCAGGTGCTCGAACACGAGCGGTCCGACGACGAGATCTTCGCGACCCTGTGCACGGTGGACATCGCACCGGACGGGCGGAGGGCCGGGCTGTGTCTCGCCGGGCATCCCTCGCCGTTGGTCGCCCGGCCGGGACGGGCCGCAAAGCTGCTGCCGTACGACAACAACGGGCCGGCTCTCGGCCTGCTGCCCGGGGCCCGGTGGCCGCGGATGCAGGTGGAGCTGGGACCGGAGTGGAGCCTGATGCTCTACACCGACGGGCTCATCGAGGGCCATGTCGGTCAGGGGCGGGAGCGGCTCGGGCAGGACGGGATGGTGGAGATCGTGCGCCGGCTGCTCGCCGAGGGGCTGGGCGGCGAGGAGCTGCTGCGGGCCACGGTGAACGAGGTGCGCGAGCTCAACGGGGGCGAGTTGACGGACGACGTCGCGGTGCTGCTGCTGGACCGGGAGGGCTGAGCGCGGTCGCCGGGCCCTGAAGGGGTGTCGCGGCCGAGAGGGTCGCTGAGCCCCAAAGGGTTGTCGTGACCCTGAGGGGCGCGCTCGTCGTCCTCGTCGTCCGGGGAGTGCTTCTTGCCCTCCGGGGAGTTCTCAGCGTCCGCCGTTCCAGGGGCCGTACGGGCCGTCGCTGCTGCTGCCGCCGCCCCTTCTGCGGCCGAAGCCGCCGCCCGAGACCTGCTTGAGGGCGGGGCGGACGTCCACGAAGAAGACGATGGAGGCGACCAGGCCGGCGAGCTGGAGGAAGAGCATCGGGATCAGCAGGTTCACCGCCACCGCGATGCCCAGGATGATCAGCCAGAAGCCCTTGTTCTGCTTGTCGGCGGCGCGGTAGGCGTCGTCGCGGAAGATGGCCGCCATGAGGAGTGCCACCACGGCGAGGACCAGCATGGCGAGGTAGAGCAGCCACATGAACCCTGCGAAGCCCGACATCAGCACAACGTCCACCACCCGAATCGGCTAGTCCTTACGCGGTCACCGTACCCGTTCAGGCGTTCCCGCTGCACAGAGAACGGGCCGGGCACTCCAGGAGTGCCCGGCCCGTTCTTCGTCACCCGTTCGTGTCACTTGGCGGGCGGGGTGGTCTTCTTCGCGGTGGTGGGCTTGCGGACCGGCGCCTTCTTGACGGGGGCGGGCTTCTTGACGGCGGCGGGAGCGGGCTTGGCCGCGGCGGGCTCCTCGGCGGCCGGCTCGGGCTTCGGCTCGACGGCGATCGCCAGTTCCTCGACGTCCTCGGCGACGGACTCGATGCCCTCGGCGGCCTCGCCGCGCCAGGTCCGCACGGCCTGCTCGCCGTGCTCGGCGACCTTCTCGTAGGTCTCGCGGGCCTTGACGGCGTACTCGGCGGCCACGCCGACACCGCGCAGCGCGAAGTCCTGGGCGGACTCGCCGAACTTCTTCAGGTCGGCGTCGATGGTGGAGCCGAGCTTCTTGATGTCGCCGTCGAGGGAGGCGATGAACTCGGTGACCTTGGCCTGGAAGGACTCCTGCGTCTCCTTGACGCGGGCCTGCGCCTCCTTGGCACGGGCCTGGGCCTTCTCCTGGACGGCCTTCGGGTCGGTGTTGCGGACGGCCTCGATGCGGGCCGGGGCCTCGGCGCGCAGCTGATCCACCAGGCCGGGCACCTTCTTGGCCTGCTGGAAGGCCAGGTCGGCGGTGCCGGCCGCGAAGTAGAGCGGCGTGGGGTCGCTGAGGGTCTTGCGGAGGTCGTCGGTGATGGCCATGGTGATGGTCCTCCTGGATCACGTGCAGCTGAGGGTTTTGGGTGCCGCGGCGGGCTCGCTCAACTGGCGGGCCGCTGCGGGTCGTGCGGTGCGGCGTCGCTGCCGCCGGCTGTGCGGGTGCGGCGCGCGGCGGACTCACGTCCACCGGCCGCGCGGTTCTCGGCCGCCTCGGTGCCCTTGCGGGCGGGGCGTCGTACGACGGTGTCGTCGCCCTCGGTGTCCACCGCGCCGTCGCCGGAGGCCACGGCCTCGGCGACCGCGGCGTTCGTCTGCGCCACCGCGTCGGCCTCGCCGTCCTCGGCCCCGAAGCCGTTCTCTTTTCTGAACGACTCGTAGATCTGCAGCAGGACCTGCTTCTGCCGCTCGTTGAGCGTGGGGTCGGCGAGTATGACCGCGCGCGTCTCCACCTCGTCGCGGTCGCGCTCCGCGTCGAGGATTCCGGCCCGCACGTACAGCGTCTCGGCGGAGATCCGCAGCGCCTTGGCTACTTGCTGCAACACCTCCGCGCTCGGCTTGCGCAGCCCGCGCTCGATCTGGCTCAGGTACGGATTGGACACCCCGGCGGCATCGGCGAGCTGCCTGAGCGACAGCTGCGCGTTGCGCCGCTGTTCGCGCAGGTACTCACCGAGATTGCCGACGTTGAGCGTTGCCATGCCTCCACTGTGCAACACCGTCGCTAACTATTGCAAGCACATGCTTGCAATAGTGCGCCACGCCACTCGGGCGGGTGCGGCCGCCAGGGTGAGCCGCATGATCGTATGCATCCACGGCACCCACGGCACGGGCAGGACGACGGTGCACCCGGTCGTCCCCAGACGGGCCTCGCCGACCACGCCATTGCGATACGCCCCTTCGTCCTCCACGCAGAGCAGACCACCCTCCGCGCACGCATCGCGGCCGACCCGGTCCTCGGCCCCGAGTTGTCGACACCACCCGCCTCGCACCACCGCAGATGGCCCCCGGCATCCCGGAGTGCGTCAACCCCCGAGTCCGCCCCGGCTCCCTCCCAGCCATGCCTCCAGCACCGCGAAGTCCTCGTCCGTGAGGCCGTAGCGATGGTCGACCCGATGCAGAAGCGCCGGCGCGGGGTGCCGTGCGGCCACCCACACCCGGTCGGCGTCGGTGAGTTCGTCGTCGACCCACACGAACGGACGCCCCGCCGCCCAGGCCACCAGCGGCCGGGTCTTCCAGTGCAGCGGCGCCGTCGTGTCGTCCTGGTCCGGCCAGTCCACCAGGGGCAGCTGCGGCAGGCCGAGCCACGGTGCGAGGCAGGTGTTCGCGTCGGTCAGCCAGGTCGTCGCCCAGACCAGCTCGCAGCCCAGGGCGGTAAGCCGTGCCCCGAGGGCGGGATCCACGCGGCTCAGCAGGGGGTGTGCGTCGGCGGTCTCCGGGCGTGTGTGACGGGAGGTGTATGACGGATACGGGTCGGCCGCGCCGAAGGGGATCAGTGTGCCGTCGACATCGAGGAAGAGGAGCGTCGGGACCGGCATCGCGAACCGCGTCAGCCCTCGAAGCCCTGATCCGCCAGGATCTTGTCTATGCGGGACCGGTGTGCCGACTCCCACTCGTCCAGGGACTCGGCGGCCTCCTTCGCGAGCTTCGCCCGGGCCGCCTTGAGGATCTCGTCGAGGCGTGCGGCGGGTACGGCGACCACGCCCTCCTCGTCCGCCACCACGACGTCCCCGGCCGACACCCGCACCCCACCGCACACCACCGGCTCCCCCAGCGGCGCCACCGCGGACTTCGTGCCCGGGATCGGGATGACACCCCGGGCGAACACCGGGAACGCCGCCTCACGGACCTCCGCGAGGTCGCGGATCAGGCCGTCGAGCACGAACCCGGCGATGCCCCGCCGCTGGGCGACCGCGCAGACGTTCCCGCCCGCCAGCGCCCAGTCCAGGTCGCCGGACTCCACGACCACGACCGAACCGGGCTCGGCTCGGTGGATCGCCGCGTGCAGCATGAGGTTGTCCCCGGGAGGGCACCGCACGGTGTACGCGGCGCCGGCCACCCGCCCGACCGGCCCCCACAACGGACGGATCCCGATGTCCATGACCTGGTCACGGCCGAGGAGGTCGGCGAGGGTGGTGGTGGGGACGTCCTGGAACTGGAATTCGCTGGCGGCAGTCATGGGGCCGACGCTACCGTCCCTTCCCATGACTGCCGGGTCGGCCTCGTGCCGTGAGCGAGTTGGGTGCCCGGCCTCTGAGTGAGGCCAGGGCGGGCCAGGAGCCCGCCGTCTTTCTCTCCGCCTTCCCCACCGGAAACGAGAGAGAAAGAAGACAGAGTGCCCAAGGATTCCAACCAACCGGTCAACGACTTCAACCGCCGGGTCAGCGACTTCAACCAACGGGTCATCGATGAGTTCCGCGCCAACAAGGGCCGTCTGACCGGCCACTTCGCGCAGGCCCGGCTGCTCCTGCTCACCACCACCGGCGCCCGCACCGGCACCCCGCACACCACCCCCGTCGGCTACCTCCCCGACGGCGGCGACCGCGTCCTGGTCATCGCCTCCGCCGGTGGCGCCGACAAACACCCCGACTGGTACGTCAACCTCCGCGCCGACCCCCACGTCACCGTGGAGAGCGGCGCTTTCACCTGTCCGGCGCGGGCCGTCGTCCTGACCGGCGAGGAGCGCGAGCGGGCCTGGGCGCGGGCGGTGGAGGCCGACGAGGGCTGGGCGGCGTATCAGAGGAAGACCACGCGGACCATCCCCGTGGTCGCGCTGAACCAGATCGCGAACGGCGGCCCCCCGAACGTCAACGCCTCCTCCCTCGCCGAGGCGATCAAGGTCGTGCACGACGCCTTCCGCCGCGAACTGGCCCTGATCAGGCAGGAGATGACCGCGGGCGGCCCGACCTTGGGCGCCCAACTGCGCGTCAACTGCCTCACGTTCTGCCAGGGGCTGCACCACCATCACTCCGGCGAGGACCTGGCCCTGTTCCCGTTCGTCGAGGACCGCCACCCGTCGGCCGGCCCGGCGCTGCGTCGCCTGCGCGAGGAGCACGACCACATCGCCACCCTCGTCGCCGAACTCCGCCGAGTCGTCACCGCCCCCGCCGGCGATTCCGCCGCCGCCCGCGCCGAGGTCGAGCGCCTGACGCTGGATCTGGAGGCGCATCTCACGTACGAGGAAGAGCAGTTGATCCCCCTCCTCGACGCCCCCGCCTGATCCGCGGGCGGCCACTGCTCCCTCGTAACCCGGCTAGAAGGGCAGTGGCCGCCCGTGCACCACGTCCAGCCGCGAGACCGCCCGGGTCAGCACCACGTACAGCCGGTGCAGCCCGCGCGTCTCCGCCTCCGCGATCGCCGCCGGCTCGACGGCGACCACATGGTCGTACTCGAGTCCCTTGACCAGACTGGCCGGTACGAGGCTCACCCGCGCCCGCAGTTGCTCCGCCCCCGCGACCTCGATCCCGGCCGCGACGAGCGCCGCCCCCACCCGCTCCACGTCCGCGTCGGCGGCGACCACTCCCACGGACCCCTCCCGCCCGAGCGCGTCACGCACCGCCTCCACGACGACCCCGTATACGTCCCCCGCCGCCTCGCGCACCCTCAACTCCCCGTCCGTGCACAGGGACCGCCCGGCCGGAACGTCCACATCGAGCCGCTCCAGCAGCCGGTTGGCGAGACCTACGACGGCCTCGGGCACCCGGAACCCGGTCGTCAACGGCACGACCGCCGCGTCCGGCTTCCCCAGGTGCCGCAGGACGGTCCCCCACGACCGCGCGGCCCACGGCGTGGTGCCCTGCGCGAGATCGCCGAGGACGGTCAGCGAACCGAAACGCGCCCGGCGCGCGATCGCCCGGCACTCCATCGGGGAGAGGTCCTGCGCCTCGTCGACGACGAGATGGCCGTACCCCTCGGGGTGTTCGATCAGTCCCGCGACCTCGTCGAGGAGGACGAGATCGGCGGCGGACCAGCGCGCCGACTTCCACGAGCGCTGCGGCCTGGCCCACAGCAGCGCCCGCTGTTCGTCGTCGTCCAGCAGCCCGTCGGCGGCCTTCCTCAACACACAGGCGTCGGACAGCAGTTGACTGACGACCTCCTCCGGCCGCACCCGCGGCCACACCACGTCGACGTACGCGCCGACCGCCCGTGCCCGCGAGATCTTCTGCACCCAGGCGTTCGTCTGCGGCCCGGCCCGCCGCTCGGCCCGCAGTTGCAGCGCCCGCACGGCCCGGGTCCGTACCCGCTCCCGTCCGACGGCGTACGGCGGCTGCTCGGCGAGCACGTCCTCGACGATCCGGACGAGTTCGCCGGCGCCGACCCTCCACTGGTACGAACCGTCCTTGATCGCGAGGGAGTCGACATCCCGGCTGGACGCGTGGGCGTACAGCGCCCGGCGCAGCACCTCGGCCATGCGCGCGTCGTGCTTGACGAGGGCGGCCTCCTCCCCGTCCGTCCCGGTGACCAGATGATGCCGTCCGATCTCCTCCTGAAGGGTGGACTGCCGGACGCCGGTCTCGCCCAGGGCGGGCAGCACTTCGCCGATGTACGTCAGGAAGGTGCGGTTGGGTCCGAGGATGAGGAGTCCGCCGCGTCGGACGCGCTGCGGGTGGGTGTAGAGGAGATAGGCGGCGCGGTGCAGCCCGACGGCGGTCTTGCCGGTGCCCGGTGCCCCTTGCACGCACACGGACAGACCGATCCCGCCCCGTACGAGATCGTCCTGCTCGGGCTGGATGGTGGCCGCGATGTCCCGCATGGGCCCGACGCGGGGCCGCTCGATCTCACGCGCGACGATCCCGCTGACCTGCGGCTCCCCTTTCCCCAGATGCTCGTCCTCCAGCCCGGTGAGATCGGCGGAGTCGCCCCGGCTGCCGGCCGCCCACCCGAACCTCCGCCGGACCGCGACGCCTTGCGGATCCCGGGCGCTCGCCTGATAGAAGGCCCTGCTGACGGGCGCGCGCCAGTCCACGACGAGGGGTGGGGCGGCGGGCGCCTCAGTGATCCGCAGCCGCCCGATGCGGTAGCTCTGCCCGGAGTGGTCACCGGCATCGGCCGAGAAGTCCAACCGCCCGAAGAACAGAGGCCCTTCGGGCAGCTCGCGCATCGCCTTGGCCTGACTCCTCAGCCGGTACCCGAGCACCTCGGCGTCGGCACCGGAGGCGGAGACGTCCTCGCCGGTGACGACGTGTTCCTGGGCGCCGTCGACCATGGCGGCGAGGGCGGTACGGCAGCGGTCGTGGTGGGCGCGCTCGTGGTGGAGAGACTCTTTCAGGGCGGGGTCGGCTGACGTCATGGGGACGAGGGTACGCCAGAAAACGTAACCGAGTTAAATTTCTAACCGAGTCTCGCGCCGTGTGAACCCCTCAGGCGAACTGGGGCAAACCCGCGGCCAGCATGTCGAACGCCTGCTCGGCGGCACGTACGGCATCCGACCGCACCTCCTCGATCGACTCCCCGGCCGCTACCCGCCGCCAGTTCTCCAGCGCGAGGATCCGCTGGACGGCGATGATCTGCCCCGCGGCGAGCCGAGCCGCCAGCCCTCCCCCGAGCGCCTCGGCGAGCGCGGCCTCGGACCGCTCCTGGTAGGCGTAGACGCGGGCGACGAGGGAGGGGGTGCCGTAGAGGAGGGAGTGGAAGGCGAGGACGGCCGGATGATCATTGAGCCCGGTGACGGGGTCGGACCGCTCGAGCCCGTCGAGGAAGTGCCGGCGCAGGGCGGCGACCGGCGTCGGCCCCTGGGCGGCGATGCGGGCGGCCTCTCGCTCATGATCGGCGATCCGATGCAGAACCAGGTCTTCCTTGGTCGGGAAGTACCGGAACAGCGTCGGCTTCGAGACCTCCGCGGCGGCCGCGACCTCGGCGACGGACACGGCGTCGAAGCCCTTCTCCAGGAACAGCCGTATGGCCGTCTCGGAGAGGTCGTTGAACATCCGCTGCTTCTTGCGCTCGCGCAGGCCGGGGTTGGTCATGGCGTCGAGGGTACGCACCGCGCGCGAGACGACCGCTTACCGTCAGGCCGCCGCCCTGCGTCCCCACTGTGGTACGGCCGCAAGCGTCCACAGGTCGTCGAAGTGTTTGTTCCATGTGGCAACTGCCGTCGCCGCAGCTGTCGCGCCTTCCAGCGACCACACGTTGAGGTCGGTTCTGAAGCCCTTGGGGTCGTAGTACTCGGTCCCCATGTAGTGCATACGCGCGGAGAGGTCGTACAGGCCGTGGAGCACCTGCTTGCGGTTGAAGATGCAGATCTTGTCGCGCGGGATGCCAGGGTAGAGGCGGTATTCGCACGTGACCCTCAGGCGGCCCGTGGCCGTGAGCCTGGCGGCCAAGTCCGACAGTACGTCGTCGTACTCACTGCAGCGCTGCTGTATCCGCCGGCGGAAGGCCTCGTCGTCCTGGGGCACGGCGTCGTCCCCGACCCTGGACGGCACGATCATCGGCAGCGCGAAGTCCGGCACCATCATGCGGATCGAGACCCGTCGGGTGGGTCCTTGATTGTCGAAGAGATCCTCCAGCCGGTGGTACAGGGCGTTGATCAGTGTCTCGCCGGTATAACCGAGAAAGTTGATCTCGACCTTCCGTGCCTGGAAGGCGTCACTGACGAAGGTGCCGAGTTCACTGGAGTTGACGAGAGCGCGAACAGGGGCCCTGACAGAGGCATTCAACTCTCTTATCTGGTCGTACAAGATGTATCCGACCAGGCTGAGTAACGCGCCACCCAGATATGCCGTGCCTTCCAAGGCATCGCCAACCGGCTGAACGAACTGGGCGACGAGGCCGGTGACGAAGATGCCGAGCAACAGTGTTCGAGTGACCGGGCGCTCCCAGCGCTGTCGATGTCGCATCAACCAACGCCCCAGGCGAGGCTTCGGTGCCATGGCCGCTCCGGCATGCGAGTCGCGCGCTTTTCGGTGTAGTCATGGTCCTCTCAGGCGAGGGCACGGGCAAGATACGGGTTGGCCGTCTGGCGCACCGGCAGACCCAGCGATGCCGTGGCCGCCGCCAGCGTCATCGCGTAGGAGTCGACGGCACGCCTGACGTTGGGGGCGTCCAGACCGGCCCCGGTCACCAGGCGGTCCAGGTCGACATATGCGGACCGGACGACTTCCATCCATCGATAGACCCGCCAGTCTGTTCTCCAGTCGACGGTGTACTGGGAAGACAGTCGGCGTTCCCAGCGACTGAACATCCGGTTGCGGATCTCGGGCCGTGTGGGCGTCAGGTGCATGTGCCGCACCAAGTCGTAGAGCGGGTCGCCGACAAGCGCCATCTCCCAGTCGATGATGGTCAATGCCAGACTGTCGTCGCGGCGAACCAGGTTCCACGGGTTGAGATCACCGTGCAGCAGGGTCGGTTTGCGATCACTCACCTGGTGTCTGGACAGGATCTGCTCCAGGCGGATCGCGTCGGGCAGACCAAGCAGACGGGCCAGTTGCCGTGACTCTTTCGGGAGCCCGGCAACGATCGTGACGAGTTGCTCCCTGAGCCAGGAGAAGAACCCGCCCTCGCCTGCTGTCGGGTCAACCGCCGTGTAGTCAACCTCTGTCAAGGCGCACAACTGGTCCACGAGACCGTCCGCCTCATGGGGCAGCAGACCGTGCACAGGGTGGTTGGGAGGCCGGTCGACGTCATGCGGTCCGACGTACGTATGGATGGCGAAGGTGTCGTTGGGGTAGCTCTCACCGAGCGCAAGCACTTTCGGCGCGGCAACTTTGCCGTGTGTGCTCTCGATCGCGCGGAGTACAGCATGCTCACTGAGGAAGCTGCGTTCTCTCCGGCAGACCCCGGGCAGTTTGCGGCGTACCACTACGGGAAAGTTCACACCCGGCACGCAGACGACCGTGTTGAGATGCGCCGTCCCCTTGAACACACGGCCCGCCGGTGCGGCTCCTTCCGCCCGCAGCGCCTCCCGTACGGCGGACACCGGGAAGGCACCGTGCTCATGAACGCGCCGGTCCTGCTTCCAATCGAATGCCCTCGAGATCCAGTCCCCACCACTGGTGCCGTTGTCACCGCGCGACGCCATCCAGCGGAATAGGGCTCGTTCGATCTCACGCTCACTGGGTACGCTCGCCAAGCGGAGCGGCGCGGCGGCCGCTTCCAACGCCCTGCGCACCTCTGCCGTCGCCTCGTCCAGCCTCTTCTGAGTGAACGACTCTTCCAGTGACCGTGCGGCCCTCATCACGTCCGGATACACGGACTGCGCGCGTTCGAAGGCCAAATACCGGTCGAGGTCCTTGCCCAGGCCGTTGACCGCGGCGGGGCGGATCCGCTGCATGGCCTGCGCCCACGCCTGGATGACCTCGTCCCATTGATGGAGGGGGTATCGCATTCGGACCAGATGCGTCGCCAGATCGTGCAGCGGGTCACCATAGGTCGCGAGTTCCCAGTCGACACAGATGAGCGGGTCAGGAGCTCCGTATGAAATGATCACGTTGTCGCGGTGAAGGTCGGCGTGCAGCAAGCTGTACGGCCGCCGAGACATGGCAGGCACGCGCTCGGCCATGCTGAGCAGAGCATCTTCGGGAATGCCTAGCGCCGCGAACAGACCACCGAACACAGACCAATTGGGCTGACGGATTTGCCTGTCGGCCAAGTGGGCGAGCGTCCGCAGGAAGCCTTGACTGTCCGTGAGGTTGGCGGGCCACGCGTCGGGCAGCGCCGGGAGTGCTGTGCGGCGCACTTGCGCCATCTGGGCCAGCAACCCGGTCAGAGCCCTTATCAGGAGCGTGTCGACGGGCTTGCTGTTCCCACAGACGCTTGAGAGCGGCACCCCCTCGACATAACTGTGAATGGCGAACCCGTCCCCTTTGACCAAGCACTCGGGCACGTTAGGCAGGACGCCACGAATCGCCCCCAGGATTGCGGCCTCGTCTCGCCAGGTTCTGATCACCACAGGCAGGGCGTCGGAGCGTCGAATTCGGACGGTCACAGCGGTGCCCGGCTCGCGTCCGACCAGGCGGGCCAGGTTCTCCGGCAGCGGTACTACGTAGTTCCGGTTGTGGTGGCCGCTGGCCGCCTGCCCTGCTTCAGCGGCTTGCACGAAGGACCGATAGACGGCACCAAGCCGGTCGCCGTCGGCATGTTCCCTGACAAAGTGCCGGGGAACAGGTGGTGCGCCCACGGGCCGCTCCGGAGAAGAGATGGGACATTTGGGGCAAAAGGTAAATAGGAGCCTGCCTCATCGCACTTCAGACCGAGGCAAGAGCGGCCACGAGAGTGGTTTGCCACCCTTTTGCAGCACAGGTGTGCGAGCCCGTCGAGGTTCGGCTTGTAGCCATCCCATACGCACCAAAGCCGGAGCTTGTTCACGGCACGGTTTATTCAGTGCCCGGTGCGGGGATACTACAGGACTTCACATTGCCTTCCGTGGGGCAGCTTGTAACGTCTATGCATCTCTAGGTCTTCTCGGACAACAGTTCCCAGACCGAATTGAACCATTTCTGCATACTGCCTACGAAGATGCTGCCGGCCGAGTCGGGGTCCTCGTCCTTGATGTGATGCGTCAGGGTCGCTCCGAGCCCCAGCACATCGAGCGCAGTGATCTCCTCCCCCGAGTCGAGGGCGATGTTCCGCTCGATGACCTCATACGGCCCGTGCAGCGCTTCCATGCCGTTGAACATGTAGAGCTTGAAGGTCGGGGTCAGAGGCGCCCGTCGGATCTCCACATCGACGGTCGGCACCCATCCCTCGGTCTTCAACGCACCCAGGGACTCACGCAGGGACTTGGTGTGGCGCTCCGTGATGCCGTGCAGCCGCTCGCGAAGGCGCGTGTCCTGCGGATCGCCCTTGACCCGCGGGTAGGGCAGAGTCTGCTGTTCCGCGGGCAGGAGCATACGCAGCGTTATGCGCTGCGGGCTGATGGAACGACTGCGGATGCGATGCGCCTGCTGCTGGATGAGCCAGTACAGAGACTCCGACGTCAGCGTGTAGACGTCCAGCGTCACTTCGGACTGCTCGAAGGCCTCGCCGACAAGGAATTCGAGCGTCATACCCCGGCGCGATCTGGTGGCCTTGGGGGCCGAGGACTGTATGCGCTGGGTCTTGATCACTCGCGACCCGCTGCCTTGCTTGGACTCGATCCAGCCCTCGTCGACCAGTTCGCGCAAAGCGCGCTGCACGGTGTCCCGGGAGACGCCCAACTCCTCTGCGAGGTCGCGCTGCGAGGGGAGGAAGGACTTCTCCGGATAGGTTCCGTTCGTCATCCGGAAGCGGAGTTCGTCGGCAACTCGCTGGAACTCCCGCCCGCCGCCGTCATTGGCCTGCTGTCCGTCCACGGTTCCAACCGTACCTCTGCCAGTCCAACACCAAACCAGATCCAGCCAACTGGTCTGCCATTGAGGCAGATTGGTTAGAGGATCATCCACCCAGGGGAGACCACCTCCAGGCAAGCAGTCCAATTGGACCGGCACTTGCGAAATGTGCCGCAGATGGAGGGGAGGTGGGCCGTGCTCCTAGGATCGATCCTTCGACAACTCCTCGCTCTGGCTTTGGAAATGACAGCGCAGACGAGGCTCGGTTTGCTCGGCGTACTGCTTCTGGCCATGGTCGGTGTCGGCGTGCGGGCCAAGCACGCCGGCTTGGCCGTAGGGGCCGCGCTCATGTTCACGGTGCTAATGGTTCAGGCCTGATTCCGGACCGCTGTCAGGACCGGTGCCAGGGAAGCCACGATCGACGTGGCCCCGGCTTCGCGCAGCAACTTCTCCTTGCGTGAGTTACGCGCATAGCCCAGGAACGGAATGCCCGCGGTGCGCGCGGCGATGAAGTCCGAAGGGGTGTCCCCGATCATCAGTGCGGCCGAAGCGGCCACTCCCATGGCCCGCAGGGCCTGGTTGAGGCAGTGGGGGTCGGGCTTGAGGTGTTGGAGCTCCTGGGTCCGGCCGTAGATGTGGGGGGCGAAGCATGAGATGAGCCCGCGGCCCGCCAGGTATTTGCGGACCACCAGGGGCGAGTTGTTCGTGGCGATCGCGAGGCGGGAGCCGATCGCTTTCCAGGTCTGGATGAGCGGATCGGCATGAGCGGTCGGCATCGCCGTCGACGCCGCTCTGAGCTCTTCCTGGGTGAGGCGTTCCTCCAACTCGGCCACCAGGTCGCTGCCGGGATGCCGACGGTCGACAGCACGCAGGACGACGTGGGGGTCCAGGGACTCCCGCTCCTCGGCGCTCAGCAGGCTGTGCAGCCCTTGACCCTCCAGCCATTCCACCAGACCGTCCGCGACGTCCTCCGCCGAGTGCCTCGCGAACAGGCGGCAGATGGGCCCGTCGAAGTCCCAGAGCACGACCCGCGCCTCAGCGATCAGGTTCCGCAAGTTATCCGCTTCTGCAGCCACCAGTTCAGTCTGCGTCGTATCAGGAGTCACTAGGAGAGTGTCAGGTCCGTGGTGATGGTTTCCCAGAGGGCGTTGAACCACTTCTGGGACTGCTCGACGAAGGCCGCGTCCCGTTGGCCGGTGCGTTGTTCGAAGGAGAAGAGCAGGGACTCGGTGCCCAAGGCGTCGTACATCTCGAGGGTTTCGCTGTCCCACTCCTCCTCGCGTTTGGTGATCATGTAGTAGGCGATGAGCGCCTCGGTGCCGTTGAGCAGGTAGAGCTTGACCGGCGGAGTGAACGGCAGGGCGCGGAACGTGACATGGACGTCAAGGCCGTGGGTGGACCGCAGGGCCAGGAGGTTGTGTTTGAGGACCTGGCCCTGGGCGTTGCGCTGGGACAGCCACCGCTGGTGGACCGGGTCGTCATCGCTGCGGCCGTCGACCGGGACCGGGAAGGCGAGAGTGATGTCCCTGGACGGCAGCAGGATGCGCGCGTCGATCGACTCGGGCCGTATCTCGCCCGCGTGGATGCGACGCAGCGGCTCTCCCAGGGCCAGCATCAGGCTCTCGGCGGTGAGGCAGGCGGCGTCGATGCGGACGTGAGGGGCCGAGAACGCCTCCGCGAGGCGTGGTGCCAACCCCACCATCGTCGGCTGGGGTTCGCCCCGTGTCACCGGTGGTTCCGCGATCCTCGGTGGGCTCCCCTTGCTGACGTTGCTCAGCAGGCCGTCCTCCTGGAGCGCGCGCAGGGCCTGGCGCACCGCCCCCCGTTCCACGCCGAACTCGTCCGCCAGTTCCGCCTGGGTCGGCAGGCGGTCGCCGGCCTTGAGGTCGCCGGTGCGGATGCGTTCGCGGAGGATGTCGGCGATCTCCTGGGGGGACCTTCTGCTGCCGTTCACTGCCACGTTCTCCTGGGTCACGACCAAACGCTACAACTCGGATCCATCTGCTGGGAGTTGTTGGCGACTTGTTTATGAGTAGGTACCAAGTGGGGATAACTTAGTCAGAGTTGGTTGCCAACTTGAAGAGTTGGCGGAAGGTTTGCCTCCTCGTTCGAATCGGCCTCCCTCAACTCCGTCCGCTCCGCCCGTCCCGCCTCCGCACCCCCCACCGCACCGCCGCACCGTCCCGCCCGCGAAGCCTGAAGGGGGAACCACCGTGCCCGTCCTCGCCCTCCTCTCCGCCGTCTTCGTCGTCGGCGTCGAGCAGACCGTCCAGTGGAAGTACGGCGTCACCGGGATCATCGGCCTGACGCTGCTCACCATAGGCATCAAGGCGAAGAACCCGACGGTCAGCTCCGTCGGCGCCGTCCTCCTGGCCCTGCTGGTCGCCGGACCCGCTCTATGAGCGGAGCCCGTCCCGGCGGCCGGTGTCCATCGCTGTGGGAGACGGTCAGTTCGTGAGTAACAGCTCCGAACTGATCGTCTCCCACAGCGCGTTGAACCACAGGTGCGACTGCTCGACGAAGGTCGTGTCCCGCAGGTCGGCGCCCTGCTCGAAGGCGAACAGCATGGACTGGGTGCCCTCCGCGTCGTACATCTCCAGGGGCTCGTGGTCGATCTCCTCCTCGCGGCGCGTGACCGTGTAGTACGCGAAGAGGGACTCCACCCCGTTGAGCAGGTACAGCTTCACCGGCGGGGTGAAGGGCAGCGAGCGGAAAGTGACCTCGACATCGATGCCGTGCGTGGCGCGCAGGGCCAGCAGGTTGTGCCGCAGGACCTGGACCTGGGCGTTGCGGTGGGACACCCAGCGGCGTTGCAGCCGGCCGTCCATCGCCGCGTCCACGGGCGTCGGGAAGGCCAGTTCGATGTCGCTGCTGGGCAGCAGGACGCGAACGTCCACCTTGGCCGGTTTCAGTCGTCCGGCGTGGATCTGGCGCAGCGGTTCGCCGATCGCGAGGGTCAGGGACACCGAGGTGAGACACAGGGCGTCTATCTCGACGTGGGGCTCCGCGAACGCGGCCGCTATGCGCGGGGCCAGCGCCACCATGGTGGGCAGCGGTGGAGCTCCGGGGCCGGTCGGTGTGGCGCCCAGGCCCAGGTCGGGGGCCACGGTGGCGGGCGCGCCCTTGGAGACGTTGGTGAGCAGGTGCTCCGACTGCAGGATGCGCAGCGCCTGGCGTACGGCACCGCGCTCGACGCCGAACTCGTCGGCCAGCCTGGCCTGCGTGGGCATGCGCTGGCCCGGACGGAGCTCGCCCGACCTGATCCGGGCACGCAGCTCGTCGGCCACCTCTCTGTGGGACTTCTGTGGCCGCTGTGACCTCTTCCGCCCATTGACGGCGGCGTGTTGGGGGTCCACGACCAAACACTACAACTTCCCGCCATCTTTCGGCAGTTCCAGAGAAGGTGGTTATAAGCCGCTTCCAAGCGGAGATAAGTACAGTGAAGTTGGTCGCCAACTTGAGCAAGCTTCAGCAACGTTGAACAACATGGTCGGAACATCCGGAGGCTTGGCCACAGGGGTCCTCCTCCCGTCCCGAAGGAGGGACCGTCATGCCGCTCGTAGCCCTCGCCGTCGCCGCCCTCGCTTTCGGATTCGAGCAGCTCGTCCAGTGGAAGTACGGGCCGATGGGCATCATCGCGTTCCTCGCGCTGTCCATCGGCCTCAAGGCCAAGAACACCGTCATCAGCGGACTGGGAGCGGTCATCCTCGTGATGCTGCTGGCCCAGTCGGGCTGACCTCGCGTCGGCCGAACCCGGTTCGGCTGACCGGGCTCCCTTCCGGAGGGGAGCCGGGAGCCCGGTCAGTCTGCACCAAGCGCACCGTCACAACTCAACATCGACAACTCAACATCGGCGGCTCTGCAGCCGCACCGGCACAGCCACAACTGAACAGCTCCATCAGTCCCATCAGCACAGTCACAACTGAACAGCACAGCTACGGATGAGAGATCAGAAGTCAACCGCCGTCGTGTGTGAGGAGGTTCAGAACATGTCCGGGCACCAAGGGCGCCTGGACGTACGCAGCAGGGCGTCGGCCGACCGGCCGGCGCCCGCTCGTTCTTCCTGGACCCGCCCCAGCGACACCAGTCGTACCGCCGACTGGTCGCCGAGCCACAGCGCCGCCAACTCGGAGACGTCCAGGGAGAGTTCCGCGCTGTCCCGAGTCGGCGTACAGGACGCGCCCTGCGGTGACGCCTCCAGCCGGTAGCGGCCGCCCGCATGACCGGCGCGGTCGGTGATCTCCAGCACCAGCGAGCCCGTACCCTCGTACGTCCGCGCCTCCAGGGCCCGTACGACGTCCAGGATCCGCACCCACAGCCAGTCCGCCTGCGAGACGACGCGGGCGGCCCTCGGGTCGGGGAGCAGGTCGGTGAGCAGGTCGTCCGGGGCGCGCTGGCCGGTCTTCACCTGCGTCACCCAGTCGATCGAGCAGAGGTGGTACCACAGGGCCCGCTCGGCGGCCGGGGTCGTCGCGATCAAGCCCCGTACGGTCGCCGTGTCCAGCGGCTGCCCCGCGTCGCCCCACTTGTCGTCCACCTCGTAGGCGACCAGACCCTCCAGCGTGCCGTCCGGCGCCCGGTACGCGGCGAAGAACGGCTCGGTCCACTTCGGGTCGACACGGACGGCGCCGGTGTGGAGCTGCCACCACCAGTCGCCGCGGCTGACGGCGCCGGGGGTGGCGCGGCGGAAGCGGTCGTGGAGTTCGGGGCCGATCTTCCGTACGTCGTCGCCGTCCACGAGGTCGACGCGGGCGCCGTCGGCCGGGCCGGACCAGCGGGCGTCGAGGCCGGTGCGGGGGACGTCGACGATCCACTCGGTGGAGGTAGTGGCGGGGCCGAAGCCGTAGCGGCCGTAGATCCGGTACTCCGCGGCGATGAGCGTCGCCACGACGTCGCCGCGCTCCTTGGCGGTCGCGAGGTCCTGGGTCATCATCCGGGTGAGCAGTCCGCGGCGGCGGTGGGTGGCGGTGACGGTGACGCCGGAGACGGCGTTGGCCTGCACGGAGGCGCCGCCGACCGCGGTGACCTCCTGGGCGAAGGACCGGAACGTCGCGACACAGCGGTCCCCGTCGAAGGCCCCGAGATAGCGACCGGCCTCGAACTGCCCGCGTCGGGCCTCGAGCTCGGCCTCCGAGGGGGTCGGCGGACGCAGGAAACCGGTGTTCACCGCCCGTATCCACTCGGGGTACTCCCCTTCGGTGACCGGACGGACGTCGATGTCAGCGGCTCGGCTCATGGGATCACGGTAGGCGGACGGTGGGGAGGGTGTCGCGGGGATTTCCCATGGCCTCGGGCGTGCCCAATGCGCTCAGAACACCGCCCGGATCTCCCCGACTTCCCGCCCGCCCCCCAGCACCGGCACTTTCCCGATCCGCTCCGCCACCGCCCCGTCCACTCCCATCAACCCCAACGCCCGCCCCAGCACCGGTCGCAAGGCCCGGGCTGCTCCGTCCTCGATCTTGAAGGCCAGGGCTCGGCCGTCGGGGAGGGCGAGCGCCTGGACCGCCTCCGCGCCCATCTTCGACAGGGCGCCCGGGAGATCGCGCATCAGCCAGGTGTCGTGGCGGTGGGTGCCGGCGACGTACTCGGGGTGGGCGCGCATGGCATCCGCGACGCGGCGTTCCGGGGCGGTGGGCGAGGACAGGACGAAAGCGCGGTAGGCGCGGGCCAGGCCGGTCAGGCTGAGCGAGAGAAGGGGGGCACCGCAGCCGTCCGTGCCGACGGTGGTGACCCGTTCGCCCGACGCCTCCTCCACCACGCCGTGGATGAGGTGCTGAAGGGGGTGGGAGGGGTCGAGGTACGTCTTCAGGGGCCAGCCGCGGTGGACCGACGCGGCCAGCATCGCCGTGTGCTTGCCGGAGCAGTTCATGGCGATCCGGGAGCGTACGGCGCCGGAGGCCAGGTAGGTCTCCCGCTCCTCCCCGTCCAGGGGGAGGTCGGGCGGGCACTGCAAGTCCGCTTCGGCCAGCCCGTGTTCGCGCAGCATCGCGGCGACCAACTCGCGGTGGAACGGCTCGCCCGAGTGACTGGCCGCCGCCAGCGCCAGCCGCTCCCCCGACAGCTCCAGGCCCGCGCGCAGGACGCCCGCCGCCTGCATCGGCTTGTTGGAGGAGCGCGGGAAGAGAGGGGACGTCACATCGCCCAGCGCGAGGTCCACCGCCCCGTCCGCCGCCAGGAGCACGAGGCTGCCGCGGTGCCTGCCCTCGACGAATCCGGAGCGTACGACCTCGGCGAGGACGGGCGGTATGAGAGGCGGGACGGCGGGCGGCACGACGGGCTCGGACATCGGCACTGGCCCTCCGGAGGCGTCACAGGAGCAGGTCGTCGACCTGCGCTTCCCCCTCACGGTACCGGCGCGCGATCTCCGCGCTGCAGTCGTCCGTGGTCCGCTGCAGCCGCTGCCGGCGCCGGGAGACCTGCTGCTCGTAGCGCACGAGCCGGCCCATCGCGGTGTTCAACTCCAGGTCCGTGCGCGCGACCAGGTCGGACAGCTCGACCTCGGCGAGCATGTCGGCGGCGAGACGGCGGTACTCCTCGTTGTGCGGCGTGCCCAGCGTGACGTGGCGGGCCGAGGAGCGGTGCCGGGCCGGGGCGTCGGTCAGGATCTCCGGAAGCCGGTCGACCACGGACGCCGCGCCCGCCGGTGACCTGCGCGCCAGTTCCGCGCGCAGGATGTCGATACGGCCCTGCAACAGCCGCCGTACGTAACTGAGATCGGCCTCGTCGCGCTGGGCGTCCCGGCGCAGGGTGCGCAGCTCCGCCAGGCTCAGCACGGCCAGCTCGTGCTCGGGCGGGTCGACGGACAGCTGCGGACCGCCCGTGCCGCCGCCCGTGCCGCCCCTGTCCCACGGGCTGTCGGTGCGTTGTGCGGGCGGACGGGCCACTGTCCGTTCTCCCGCGCACGAGACGGGCTGCTGCCCGGTGCTCGGTGTGCTCATGTGCCTCAACCGTCCCCTCGACCGGCGTGTGGGAAGCATCGTGCCACCCCAAGTGGCCGCTATGTGACCGAGTGCCCCCGAACTGCCCCAGATGGCCGGTTAAGCATCAGAAACAAACCCGCGCACGGTCCACTCCGGACCGCCCGGCATGATGGTCGTATGCGAGCTGTGGTGCAGAGGGTGGACGGCGCGAGCGTCGTCGTGGACGGTGAGACGGTCGGGGAGATCACCGGCGAGGGGCTGTGCGTCCTGGTCGGGGTCACGCACGAGGACACCAAGGAGAAGGCGGCCCAACTGGCCCGCAAACTCTGGTCGATCCGCATGCTCCAGGACGAGAGATCGTGCAGCGACATCGACGCCCCGCTGCTCGTCGTCAGCCAGTTCACCCTGTACGGCGACGCCAGGAAGGGCCGCCGCCCCACCTGGAACGCCGCCGCCCCCGGCGATGTCGCCGAGCCCCTCGTCGACGAGGTCGTCGCTCAGCTGCGCTCCCTGGGCGCGACGGTGGCCACGGGCCGCTTCGGGGCACGGATGCGGGTGTCCCTGACGAACGACGGCCCGTTCACCGTGCTGGTGGAGATCTAGTACCGGTAGAGATCCAGTACCGGTAGAGATCCAGGATTCGACTCTGCCGGGGCCCTACGGCTCGACCACCGTCTCCTGGGCCGCCGCCGTCTCCCCCGCCACCAGCCGGGCGTCCACCGGGACGTTCCGCTTCACCAGGGCCAGGGCGACCGGGCCCAGCTCGTGGTGGCGTACGGACGTCGTGATGAAGCCGATCTTGCGGCCGTCGGGGTCCTCTTCGGCGAGCCGGATCTCGGTGCCCGGGGTGGGCAGGTGGACCTCGCTGCCGTCCAGGTGCAGGAAGACCAGGCGGCGCGGGGGCTTGCCCAGGTTCTGGACCCGGGCGACCGTCTCCTGGCCGCGGTAGCAGCCCTTCTGGAGGTGGACCGCGGTGCCGATCCAGCCCAGCTCGTGCGGGATCGTGCGGTGGTCGGTCTCGAAGCCGAGGCGGGGCCGGTGCTGTTCGACGCGGAAGGCCTCGAGGGCGAGGATCCCGACGGGTGGACCGGCCTTCTCCGCGAAGGACTCCAGGTCGACGCGCGGCAGGAACAGGTCACGGCCGTACGGCGTCTCGCGTACGACGACCCCCTCCGGGACCTCCGCGATCGAACCGGCCGGCAGGTGGACGACCGCGAACTCCTCCGTCCGGTCGGCGACGTCGACCTTGTAGAAGAACTTCATCGACTCCAGGTACGCGATCAGTGCGTCCTGGGTGCCGGGTTCCACATGGGCCCAGACCGTCGAACCGTCGTCGACCAGGTAGAGCGCGTGCTCGATGTGGCCGTGGGCGGACAGGACGAGGGCTTCGGTGGCCTGGCCGGTCGGCAGCTCGCTCACGTGCTGGGTGAGGAGCAGGTGCAGCCAGCTCAGTCGGTCCTCGCCGGTGACGGTGATCACGCCGCGGTGCGAGAGGTCGACGAAGCCGGTGCCGTCGGCGAGGGCGCGCTGCTCACGGAACAGGTCGCCGTAGTGGGCGGCTACGCCTTCGTCCGGGCCCTCGGCGGGGACGGCGCCGGGCAGGGACAGCAGGGGGCTCTTCATGGGACAAGCCTACGACTCGGTAGTTGAACCCTTCAGGGAACAGTTCCGGCACCGGCCGAAGATCGCGAAGTGCTTCATGTCCGTCTCGAAGCCGAACTCCCGGCGCAGCTTCGCGGTGAACTCCGCGGCCACCGAGACGTCCGCCTCGATCACGTTCTCGCAGTCCCGGCAGACCAGGTGGATGTGGTGGTGGCGGTCGGCGAGGTGGTAGGTGGGCGCGCCGTGCCCGAGATGGGCGTGGCTGACCAGCCCGAGCTCCTCCAGGAGCTCCAGGGTCCGGTACACGGTGGAAATGTTGACCCCCGACGCCGTCTTCTTCACTTCCGTGAGGATGGCGTCGGGGGTCGCGTGCTCCAGGGTGTCCACTGCTTCGAGGACAAGCTGGCGCTGCGGCGTCAGCCGGTAGCCGCGCTGCCTGAGGTCGCTCTTCCAGTCGGTGCTCACCACACCGACGAGTCTAGAGCTACTTGAAGAACGCGATCCCGTCGTCCGGCAGGTCGTCCGGGAGGGCCTTGGCCCAGCGCTCGACGTCCTCGGGGGTGACGACCTTCTTCAGGTGGGCCGACATGTACGGGCGCAGCTCGATGTCCGGGGTCTGCTTCTCGCCGACCCACATCAGGTCGCTCTTGACGTAGCCGTACAGGCGCTTGCCGCCGCTGTAGGGGCGGGCGGCGGCCGTGCGGGCCACCGCGTCGGTGACCAGGTCGATCTGCGGCTTCTGGGCGGCGAGCTCGCCGTACCAGATCTCGATGACGCCGTCGTCGCGGGTCATCGTCACCTCGACCTTGCGCTCGGCGTCGACGCGCCAGAAGCCGGACTCCGACTCCAGCGGGCGGACCTTGTTCCCGTCGTTGTCCAGGACCCAGGTGTGGGACCGGTACTCCAGGAAGTCGCGGCCGTCGTGAGTGAAGCTGACCTCCTGCCCGAAGTTGCACTTCTCGTCGCCGGGGAAGTCGTGGACGCCCGCGCCCGCCCAGTCGCCGAGCAGGAAGGCGAGGGGGACGAGGTCCTTGTGGAGGTCGGACGGGATCTCGATCATGAGGTGGGGTTCCTAGACGGGGGTCAGCGCTGGCCCTGGTACAGCTTCTTCACGGTCAGGTAGGCGAAGCCCAGGACGCCGACGCAGACCAGGACCAGCAGGGCTTCGAAGAATGCCTCAAGCACGAGGTGCTCCTTGTTGAGCGGGTTGAGCGGGGTGGGTACACAAGAGCCGGACCCCAGCTTAGTCGGCCGGGGCCCGGCCCTCTTGGCCAGGTCCGCTCCTGCGGGCTCAGCCGAGCAGTTGGCCCTGCAAGGTGACCGTCTGCTGGAACGGGACGGCCTTCGCGCTGCCCTTCCTGGACTGCACGATCATCGCGACGGTGTCGCCGGCCGTGAGGAACGCCTGTCTGACCTGTTCGGCGCCGTACGGCTTCTTCTCTACGTACGCGAGCAGCGAGACGTTCGTGACCTTGGCCGCGTCCGGGAAGTCCGCGTCCTCCTCATAGCTGTCGGCGCCACCCACCGGGCGGGCGGGGGCCGCGTATCCGCCCAGGTTCTTCGCCACCATGTCGTCGGCGACGGTCGCCGTGTCGAACTGGAGCAGGTAGATCCGGGTGCGGGTGCCGTCCGGGGTGGTCCAGCCGCGCGCGGCGATGTGCCGCAGGCCGTCGTCGGTCAGCTTCTGCGCGAGTTCGTCCCGGTCGTCCTTGGACGAGAACTCGGCCAGGAAGCCCTTGGTGGCCAGCCATCCGTCCGTCCCGGCGAGCGCCTTGTCGTCGACGGCGCCCTTCGGCGCGGGCAACACGAGCGCACGCAGGTCCGCGAAGTGGGACTCCGCCTTGTTCTCCTCGGCGAACGGTCCCGGACTGCCCGCGGGCAGCGGCGGCCTGCTGAGCGTGGGATAGTCCCACCGCCCGTCCGACGCGGTCCCGAGTGCGGGCACGTCCGACCGCTTCATCCCGGCGATCCCGTACGCCGTCCCGGCCCCGACCACCGCGAAGACGACCACGGCGGCGGTCCAGCGGAGCGCGGCGCGGAGCCCTGGGCGACCCTTCCCGGCGGAGGCGGCCCGGGGATCCTGGTGGGCGGTGGGTGGGAGGAGCG
The DNA here is from genome assembly GCF_040630525.1 of Streptomyces sp. NPDC005799. NCBI lineage: Bacteria > Bacillati > Actinomycetota > Actinomycetes > Kitasatosporales > Streptomycetaceae > Streptomyces > Streptomyces sp. NPDC005799. The sequence goes on along the minus strand of NZ_JBEXXQ010000019.1, from coordinate 56,265 downwards.
GGGGCTCCGGGGTGACGGGGACGAGCCTCGGTGCCGTGTTCTCCTCCTGCTGCCGGCCGGTCATACCGCCTCCCCCGGGTCCTTGATGCGGTCGAGTTGTTCCTGGAGCAGGCGGCCGATGGCGTACGACTGCATCGGCTTCGCGGACTGCGCCGTGAGGGTGACCAGGACTTCCCCCCGGTAGGCGGAGCAGTAGATCGTGTCGAGTTCCTCGTCGGCCTCCTTCGGCGAGAGGAAGCACTTGGCGTCCCGGTAACCGTTGATCGACGGGCCGGGCCGGAAGACTCCCAGGCCTTCGAGGAATTGGTTCTGGAAGCGGGACGCGCGCCGTACCGCCGACCTGTCCTCGATCTGGGCCAGCACGATGCTCACCGTCGACGCCTTGTCCGTGTAGATGGACGCCTGCTCTTCGGTGCTGACGTAGCTGCGCATGGCCAAGCCCTTGGTGTGCTGCTTGTCGATGGCCTTCTCCAGCGGCTCGCGCTCCTTGCGCGGCAGCCCCTTCAACGACTCCTTGCGCAGTTCCGCCGCCTGCGCCCCGGTGAAGGCCGCGTCATGGCCGTACTCCCCGATGTCGGGCCCCTGGCTCCAGCCGTCCGGGCCGTAGGGCACGAGCGCCGCGGCGAGCCCGGTGGCCCTGGCCGTGCCCCCTGCCCGCTCCGCCGACGCCTTCGGGAAGTTCCACACGGCGTCGCCCGCGTCCCGGTCCGCGCCGTACACGGTCACGACGGTGTACCCGATCCCGCCGACCACGGCCAGGCCGAGCAGCACGGCTGCCGCGATCGCGGCGATACGGCGCCTGCGTACCGGCTTCCCGACGACTGCGGGGCCTGACTCCTGTGAGCCGTCGACGAGTTCGGGGACGAGGACGTCCGTCTCCGGCTCCGTGCCCGGCTCCGGTTCCCCGCGCTCGGTGTGGTTCTCGGTGCTCACAACCGCTCCATCTGCCGCGTGGCCAGGTCCATGATCTTCTTCTTCGGGACGGGCTTGGCGGAGGAGACCCAGACCTGCATCTCGATGTCACCGCGCCAGGCATGCGCCTCGCCGTTGTAGACGTCCGTGTAACCGGCCTTGCGCTCCGGCGAGTTGTGGACGTACGCCATCCCGTCACCCGTGCCCGGGATGGGCCAGCTGTCGGTGTGGGGCTTCTTCCCGGCCCAGTAGTAGGCGTCGCCCGCGTCGTCGGCGGCAACGAGTTCATCGTCCTGGCGGAACTGCACGAGCCGGATCTCGACGAACAGCGAGCTGCCCTCCCGCCAGTTGACGACGGCGGCCCGGCGGAACCCGCCGGCGACGAGGTCACCGAAGGCACTGGCCGGCTTGTCGTACGTCTCCGCGTACCCGGCCAGGTCCAGCCACCCGTCCGCACCGATGGCGTAGCCCGCGTCCCGCGCCCCGACCGGCTTCCTCAGCAGCAGCTTGCGCAGGTCGCCGTCCGTCCTGATCCTGCGGTCCTGGGCGGCGGACAGCGGCTCGGGACCGTCGCCCTTCGCCTGTGGGAACGCGGCCTGCGAGAGCGAGGGCAACGCGTCGGGGGCGCGGTTCGCCTGGACGAGGTAACCCGTGCAGGTACCGGCGACGACACCGAGCACGGCGGCGACGGCGATCAGGACCGTGGTACGGCCACGGCGGCGAGCCACCCCGGACCCGGGCCCGGACACGGACCCGGACCCGGACCCGGACCCGGACCCGGCCGCGGAAACTTCTTCTGGTTCTTGCGGTACCTGCAAGACATCCCCCACCGAAACATGACGTGCGCATTCCATATGTGCGCGCACAGGAGACCGATGGCCGGCGCAGTGAGTTGCAGGGAAGTTGATTACGATTCGGTCATGGCGAAGAAGCTCGTGATCAAGGTGACGGCGGGGGCCGACGCGCCCGAGCGGTGCTCGCAGGCGTTCACGGTGGCGGCGGTGGCCGTGGCCAGCGGTGTCGACGTCTCACTGTGGCTGACCGGGGAGTCCGCGTGGTTCGCGCTGCCGGGGCGGGCCGCCGAGTTCGAGCTGCCGCACGCCGCCCCGCTGCCCGACCTCCTCGACTCGGTCCTCGCCGCGGGCCGCGTCACCCTGTGCACCCAGTGCGCGGCCCGCCGGGACATCACCGAGAAGGACGTCCTGGAGGGCGTACGGATCGCGGGCGCCCAGGTCTTCGTACAGGAGGCGCTGGGGGACGAGACGCAGGCGCTGGTGTACTGACCGACCGGAACACCGGCACCGGCTACGAGCGCGGGCGCTTCTTGCCGTCGAGTTCGTCCCACCACTCGTCGGACTGGGGGTCGCCGGAGGGGTCGTCCCACCAGCGGTCCTCTGGGCCCCGCCGGTTGGCGACCATGGCGGCGACCGGCGGGATGACCATCGCCACGACGCACATGGCGACGGCCGCCGGAATCGACCAGATGCGTACGACTCCCCAGGCCAGGACGAACAGCGTGACGCAGGTGCCCATCATGGCGAAATACACGTGACGGCGGCGGGCCAGCATGGTTCCAGGGTAGGGCCCCGGCACCGGTCGGACACGAGACGCCGAGGCGGACAAGGCCCAGATCACCACAGGCTCAGCGCCGAAGGCCGCCGGACCGAGTCCGGCGCAGCGCTCCAAAGCCACCGGGCATGCCGAAGGGCCGCAGTCCGGGCGGGCGCCCGGGGTGCGGCCCTTGGCTTGCGGGGTGTCGGTCAGACGGCGATCGCGACCTCGGCGAGGCCGCCCTGCTGCGCGACGACCGTGCGGTCGGCGGTGGCGCCGGGGACCAGGGCGCGGACGGTCCAGGTGCCCTCGGCCGCGTAGAAGCGGAACTGGCCGGTCGCGGAGGTCGGGACCTCCGCGGTGAACTCGCCGGTCGAGTCCAGCAGGCGGACGTAGCCCACCACCGGCTCGCCGTCGCGGGTCACCTGGCCCTGGATCGTCGTCTCACCGGGCTTGATCGTCGAGGCGTCGGGGCCGCCGGCCTTCGCTCCACACATGTCTTTCTCCAAGAGGGGTCTGACCGGAGGAAGGCCGGTCGGGGAACTGCGGGTCTGTTCGCTTGCTGCGGCGCGGACTTACTCGCCGCAGCGGACTTACTTGCCGGAGCCGAGCTCGATCGGGACGCCGACGAGGCTGCCGTACTCGGTCCAGGAGCCGTCGTAGTTCTTGACGTTCTGCACGCCGAGCAGCTCGTGCAGGACGAACCAGGTCAGCGCGGAGCGCTCACCGATGCGGCAGTAGGCGATGGTGTCCTTGGCGAGGTCCACGTTCTCCTCGGCGTAGAGCTCCTTGAGCTCGTCGTCCGACTTGAAGGTGCCGTCGTCGTTGGCGTTCTTCGACCACGGGATGTTCTTCGCGGACGGGACGTGACCGGGGCGCTGGGACTGCTCCTGCGGCAGGTGGGCCGGGGCGAGCAGCTTGCCGGAGAACTCGTCGGGCGAGCGCACGTCGACCAGGTTGTGCGAACCGATCGCGGCGACGACGTCGTCACGGAAGGCGCGGATCGCGGTGTTCTGCGGCTTGGCCTTGTAGTCGGTCGCCGGGCGCTGCGGGACCTCCTCGACCAGCTCGCGGGCGTCCAGCTCCCACTTCTTGCGGCCGCCGTCGAGAAGCTTGACGTTGTCGTGGCCGTAGAGCTTGAAGTACCAGTAGGCGTAGGACGCGAACCAGTTGTTGTTTCCGCCGTAGAGGATCACCAGCGTGTCGTTGGCGATGCCCTTCGCCGACAGGAGCTTCTCGAAGCCCTCCTGGTCGATGAAGTCGCGGCGGACCGGGTCCTGCAGGTCCTTGGTCCAGTCGATGCGGATCGCGTTCTTGATGTGGTTCTTCTCGTAGGCGGACGTGTCCTCGTCCACCTCCACGATCGCGATGTTCGGGTCGTCGAGGTTGGCCTCGACCCAGTCGGCGTCGACCAGGACGTCGCTGCGGCTCATGCTCTTTCTCCTCCGGGGCAGTTGCGGCGGGGCATACGAGTCTGCGGGGTGCACACGCCCGTACGGGGGCGACGCACCGGTGCCCTGAGCAGGGCGAGGGAATGCGGAGGTCTGCGCCTTCCGCTCAGAAGGGGCGACAGAGCATGGCGGCGACGCGGCACAGGTCTACTGCCCGCCGCTTCGTGAGATCCGCCTGTCCCCGCGACCGGAGGACGCTCGTCTGACACTGCATGGGTTCGATCGTAGGGACGGACAGGCGGGCGTGTCACCGCCGTGTCGTATCGTGAGATGCGATCGTCCGGGATGTGGGATGCGATCAGCCTCCGAGCCGCCGTGGCACGGCTCGCGGCCGGATGTATCGGTCATCACAGCTACCGTACGGACGCCCGCGTCTCGCTCTTCGGACACTCCCCGTCCATCACCGAACGGTCCGGTCCTACCCCGCGAGCTTGACGTTCGAACCCTTCACCGTGATCTCCACACCGTTCTTCGCGGCCTGCACACCGTCCACCTTCACACCGCCCGGCAGCCGGTCGATGGTCTGCTGGAAGTCGGTGATCGAGCGGATCCGGGCGTCGGCGAGGTCGACGACCAGCTTGGGCAGGTTGTCGGCGTGCACCTTGACCGTGTCTCCGTCGACGGTGACGGTGCTGAGCACGGGGTACGTCTGCGAGGCGCCGGCGGCCGTGACCTTGACGTCGACCTTGATCTTGCCGCTGCCGCCGTCGGAGAGGCCCACGACCTGGGCGTTGACGCCGGGGATGATCTGCGTCGGCTGGGACTTCGCGGCCTTCAGCAGCTCGTCGTAGGCGATGGTGGCGGTGCCGGTCGCGGTGGACGCGGTCGCGGAGCTGTAGTCGCCGGTGAAGGTGACACCCTTCATGTCGGCCTGGAGGTCGTCGATGCGGATGCTCTTCGGGGCGCCGGCGGTGGTGTTGCCCGTGTCGGCCTCGTAGTCCTTGATGCCGATGCGTACGTCGTCCAGCTTGCCGGAGGCGACCTGGGTGAGGAAGGGGAAGCCCTTGATGGACACGTCCGGGGTGGAGGCGAGGTTCTCGGTGGCCTTCACCTTGTCGGCGGCCTCGTTCTCCGCGAAGTGCACCGCGACGCGGTCGGCGATCACGAAGAGGCCGCCCAGGATCACGACGACGATCAGAAGTATTCGCAGGGCGCGCATTCCGTACTTCCCCCACCTGGCCGACAACGTTGGTCTACGACGGACTAGTGACCGCCGTTTCGGAGCGTAACCCTGCGGGACTTGGGCCAGGGGGATTGTTGATCACCTGTGACAGGGGGCGGGCGGGGTTGTGGGCGCCGTCCACTGGGGGCTGCCGCCCCCAGACCCCCCGCGTCGGCCCTGAACGGGCTTCGTCCTCAAACGCCGGACTGGCTGGTCGCGCGGACCGGCACCGAAGGGGCACCGCGCCCGACTACCCCAGCGCTCGGCCCAGTACGTACACGGCCGGGGCCGCTGCTGTCAGGGGCAGGGCCACTCCAGCTGTGAAGTGGACGAATTTCGACGGGTAGTCGTAGCTCGCGACGCGGTGGCCGATGAGGGCGCAGAGGGACGCGGCGGCACCCAGGAGGGCCCCCTTCGTACCGAAGCCCGTCATGCCGCCGACCGCGATGCCCGCCCCCGCCGCCGCGAGCAGCGCGACCACCAGCGAGGCCGGGGTGGGCAGCGGGAGGGCGCGGGCCAGGAGCGCCACCGCCACCGCCGCCGCGCCCACGGACACCGCGTCCGTGTCGGCCGCGAGGTAACCGGCCGCGAGGATCGACAGCGCCGCCGAGGCGACCGTGGCCATCAGGCCGTACATCCGCTCGTCCGGGTCGGCGTGCGAGCGCAGTTGCAGGACCAGGGAGAGCAGGACCCAGACGCCGAGCGTGCCGAGGATGGCCGCCGGTCCGTGCTCGCGGCCCGCCGCCAGCAGGGCGGCGTCGGCCACCAGCGCGCCCAGGAAGGCCAGCGCGATGCCCTGGCGGGCGGGCCACATGCCGTTCAGGCGGAACCAGCCCGCCGCGGTGACCGCCTGGAGGACGACGAGCGGGAGGAGAAGGGCGTACGAGCCGATGGCCGCCGTACTCGAGAGGAGCAGCCCGAGCAGCGCCGTGAGGGCGGCCGGCTGCATCCCGGGCTCGATGATCGGCGAACGCCCCTCCAGCCGGGCTCGCTGGGCATCGGTGATGCGTGCGTTGCCGGAGAGGGTGGCGGGGCCGTAACCGGGGTCGGCGCCGGGGGCGCCTGCCGGGTGGGCGGGGGCGTGGGCCGCGGGCGCGCCGGCCATCTGTGCGGCGGCCTGCGCCTGGTACCCGCCGGGATCGGCCTGAGCAGCGCCGGGGTGGGCGGCGGACGCGGCATGGCCGCCCTGCGCCGCGTAACCCTCGTAGCCCTGCCCCTCGTGCGCCTGCTGGTGCCACTGCTGCGGGGGCTGGGGTGCCTGGTGCTGCGGGTAGTGCGCCTGCTGCTGCCACTCCGGCGCCCCGTGCTGCTGCGACGCCTCACCCCGCTCCGCCGGCGGGTAGGGCGCCGCCCCCGGTGTCTGCACCGGTGCGTGGACCTGGGTCTCCCAGGTCTGGCCCTGCCACTGCTGGGTGTGCTGCTGGGCGGCGTACGGGTCGTCGTAGCCCTGGTACGGCTGCTGGGCCGGCCACTCCTCCCGCGGCTGCTGCTGGTACGGGTCGTACGGCTGGTCGGTCATCGTCACCCTCCTGCGAACGGCGGGAGCACCTCGACCGTGCCGCCGTCGGCCAGCCGTACCGTCTCATGTCCGCGGGTGCCCACGGGGTCACCGTCGATGAGGAAGGAGCATCGCTGCAGCACGCGCTCCAGTTCCCCCGGGTGTCGCGCGCGCACGGCGTCGAGCGCCTCGGCGAGGGTGTCCGCGTCGTACGGCTCCTCGGCGAGCCCGGCCGCGGCCTTCGCGGCGGCCCAGTAGCGCACCGTGACCTTTGGCATCCGTTCCTCAATCAATCGGCGGTGTACAGCGTCAGGCTAGCCCGCCCGGCGCTCGGTCCAGTCCCCGATGCGGGTCAGGAGGTCGTCGGAGGCGGCATGTTCGGCGTGGCCCATACCGCCCTCGATCCACAGTTCGGCATGGTCACCGGCGGCGGCCGCGAGCATGCGGGGGTGGTCGACCGGGAAGTAGCCGTCCTGGTCGCCGTGCACGATGAGGAGCGGGGTCGGCGCGATGTCCGGCACCGCCTGGACGGGAGACAGCGGGACCGGGTCCCAGTCGCGGTTGATGATCCGGGTGCGGAAGCCGTAGCGGCCCACCAGCCTGCCCTCGGGGCGGGTGACGAGCCAGTGGAGTTTGCGCATGGGGGCCGTGCCCCGGTAGTACCAGCGGGCCGGCGCGCTCACCGAGACGACCGCGTCCGTATGCGCGTTCCCACCCGCTTCCGGCCGGTACAGCGCCGCGTGCCGCAGCACCACCGAACCGCCCATGGAGAAGCCGACGGTCGCCACGCGCGCGTGTCCGAGTTCCCGGGCCCAGCGCACCGCGGCCGCCAGGTCGAGCACCTCCTTGTCGCCGACGGTCGAGCGCCCGCCGGAGGCCCCGTGGCCGCGGAAGGAGAAGGAGACCACCGCCCCGTACCGCGCGAACGCCTCCACCACCCGGCGCACATGCGGCTTGTCGACGTCGCCCGTGAAGCCGTGGGCCATCACGAACGCGAGATCAACGGCAGATGGCGCGGAGACGTCGTATACGGCGGCCGGCGGATCGTATACGGAATCGATCGTGACACCGTCGTCCGTGGTCAGAAACGTCCGCATAGGGGTGTGTCTGATCGTCTCGGTATGCGGACGAACCACGGAACGTGCCACATGACCTGCCGGAGTGATGCTCATGTGGGCTATTCTGCTGGGCAGAGGACTCGGGCAGCGACGCCCCCGGGTCCTTTTGTGCTTTCGGAAGCGTTGTATACGAAGCGGGAAACTCCAGGTGACCGCCGGTGTACGGGGCCTTCGGGATCGCAGAGCAGGTGACGTACCGCACACGTCCTCGCAGGGACCGAGGAGGAACCAGACGTATGAGTTCTCTGCTGCTCCTGACCAACGCCCTCCAGCCGTCGACGGAGGTGCTTCCGGCCCTCGGCCTGCTGTTGCACAACGTCCGCGTGGCACCGGCGGAAGGCCCCGCTCTCGTCGACACCCCCGGTGCCGACGTCATCCTCATCGACGGACGCCGTGACCTCCCGCAGGTCCGCAGCCTGTGCCAGCTGCTGCGCTCGACCGGCCCCGGCTGTCCGCTCATCCTGGTCGTCACCGAGGGCGGTCTCGCCGCCGTCACCGCCGACTGGGGCATCGACGACGTCCTGCTCGACACCGCCGGCCCGGCGGAGGTCGAGGCCCGGCTGCGGCTGGCCATGGGGCGCCAGCAGATCGTCAACGACGACTCCCCGATGGAGATCCGCAACGGCGATCTGTCGGTGGACGAGGCGACCTACAGCGCCAAGCTGAAGGGGCGGGTCCTCGACCTCACCTTCAAGGAGTTCGAGCTCCTGAAGTACCTCGCCCAGCACCCGGGCCGCGTCTTCACGCGCGCGCAGCTGCTGCAGGAGGTCTGGGGCTACGACTACTTCGGCGGCACCCGGACGGTCGACGTGCACGTACGGCGGCTGCGGGCCAAGCTCGGCCCCGAGCACGAGTCGCTCATCGGGACCGTCCGCAACGTCGGTTATCGATTCGTTACTCCCGAGAAGGGCGACCGGGTCTCCGACGAAGCCAAGGCCAAGGCAGAACGGGCAAAGGCGGAGGATGCGGACGAGACGGCGGCACTCGGCGCGGCCGAGGTGTCGGCGGACGCGTAGCGGGCGCCTGGGCTGGGCATTGCTTCCGCACACGAGGTGCGTGCGGAAGCTCCCGCACGCCCTGCCCGCAGCGGGTATATCCGCGTAGACTCCGCGCGTGGCCAAGGTGACTAGGGATGATGTGGCGCGACTGGCGGGGACTTCGACCGCCGTCGTCAGCTATGTCATCAACAACGGACCCCGGCCGGTCGCCCCGGCCACGCGCGAGCGTGTCCTCGCCGCGATCAAGGAGCTGGGGTACCGCCCCGACCGCGTCGCCCAGGCGATGGCGTCCCGGCGCACGGATCTCATAGGCCTGATCATCCCGGACGCCCGCCAGCCCTTCTTCGGGGAGATGGCGCACGCGGTCGAGCAGGCCGCCTCCGAGCGCGGGAAGATGGTGCTCGTCGGCAACACCGACTACGTGGCCGAGCGAGAGGTCCACTATCTGCGGGCCTTCCTCGGGATGCGGGTCTCCGGGCTCATCCTGGTCAGCCACGCCCTCAACGACCTGGCCGCCGCCGAGATAGAGGCCTGGGACGCCCGGGTCGTGCTGCTGCACGAGCGGCCCGAGGCCATCGACGACGTCGCCGTCGTCACCGACGACCTCGGCGGAGCCCACCTCGCCGTGCGGCATCTGCTGGAACACGGGTACGAGTACGTCGCCTGTATGGGCGGTACCGCCGAGACACCCGCCGTCGGCGACCCCGTCTCCGACCACGTCGAGGGCTGGCGGCGCGCCATGGATGAGGCCGGGAAGCCGACCGAGGGGCGGCTGTTCGAGGCGCCGTACAACCGCTACGACGCCTACCGGATAGCGCTGGAACTCCTCGCCGGGCCCCAGCGGCCGCCCGCGATCTTCTGCTCAACCGACGACCAGGCCATCGGCACCCTGCGGGCCGCGCGCGAGCTGCGCATCGACGTGCCGGGCGAGCTGGCGGTGGCCGGCTTCGACGACATCAAGGAGGCGGCGCTCGCCGACCCGCCGCTGACGACGGTCGCCTCCGACCGCAGCGCGATGGCGCGAGCCGCGGTGGACCTCGTACTCGACGACGGGCTGCGGGTGGCCGGGTCCCGGCGGGAGCGGCTGAAGACGTTCCCCTCGCGTCTGGTGGCCCGGAAATCCTGTGGGTGCGAGTGATCCGCGCCGTATGAGAAGCGGCTGAGAGAACTCTCCCGGCTGCGAGTACAGCCTTTATATCGGGCATACGAGGTTCTGTCGGGCTTCTCAGCGGGCACTCAGGAAGCTCTCATGGTCACGGGCCAAGCTTTTTGACATGACCGAGAGCTTCCGCCGCGACGGCGAGTACGAGCAGTACGAGAACCCTTACCAGGGCGCCCAGCAGCACTCCTCCTCCCCCGTGAACCCGGAGTGGCCGCCCCCGCCGGCGCACCGGCCCGCACAGCCGCCGCAGGCGGAGCCGGTCACCGTCCAGCCGGGCACCACCGTCTGGCCGGGTCAGACCCAGTCCATGGCCGGCGGAGAGGGTGGCGGGAACGGGGGCGGTACGGCGGTGCTGCCCACCGTTCCCGCCGAGCCGGCCCCCGGCGCCGCACCGGCCGCCGGGAAGCGCCCCCGGGGGCCCATCGCCCTGCTGGCCGCCGTGGCGATCGTCGCCGCGGCCATAGGCGGCGGCACCGCGTACGGCATACAGGAGCTGACCGGCAGCGACACCGCCGCCGGCAGCTCCACCACCACCAGCGTGGTCCCCTCCAGCAAGCAGGGCGACGTCGCCTCCATCGCCGCGGCCGTCAGCCCGAGCGTGGTCGAGGTCGGCGCGACGCTGAGCAACGGCACCTCCACCGGCTCCGGTGTGATCATCACCAGCGACGGCGAGATCGTCACCAACAACCACGTCATCTCCGGCGCACAGTCGATCAAGGTGACGGCCAGCGACGGGAAGTCGTACACCGCGAAGGTCGTCGGCACCGACAGCAAGAAGGACCTCGCGCTGATCAAGCTGGAGGGCGCCTCCGGCCTGCACCCGGCCACCCTCGGCAACTCCTCCGGCGTCCAGGTCGGTGACACGGTCGTGGCGATCGGCTCCCCCGAGGGCCTGAGCGGCACCGTCACCAGCGGCATCGTCTCCGCGCTCAACCGTGACGTGACCGTCTCCACCGACGAGAACCAGCAGCAGGGCCAGGGCGGCGACGGCCGGTGGCCGTTCTCCTTCGGCGGCCAGCAGTTCAACGGCGACACCGGCTCCTCCACCACGACCTACAAGGCGATCCAGACCGACGCCTCCCTCAACCCCGGCAACTCCGGCGGCGCGCTGATCAACGCCAGCGGCGACATCATCGGCATCAACTCCGCGATGTACTCCGCCAGTTCGGCCTCCTCCGGCTCCTCGGACGCCGGCAGCATCGGCCTCGGCTTCGCCATCCCGATCAACACCGTCAAGGCCGACCTGGCGCACCTGCGGGCCGGCGGCTCCAACTGACCCCTCACCTCTCCAGCAGGGAGTACGTCATGATCCAGCAGGTTTCCCACACCGTGGCCGGCACCGATCCGGCCGGTCTCGCCCTGGCCCTCGAGGTGGCGTACGAACTGCACGCACCGGCCACGCGGGCAGCGGAAGTCGTCGTGGCACCCCAGCTGATGGGGCTGCACACCACCGCGGCCCGTGCGCACCGCCGCAAGGTGCCGCTGAACCGGATCGCGGCGATGAGCGCCTGATCGCGCACCGCGCCGCACTCTCTACGCGCCCGCAGGGAAACATGCGAGGCTGAAGGCGTTCAGCACCCTCAGCGTCCTTGTCGCCCCACCGCACCCGAGGAACCCGAAGCCCATGAGCCCCGCCGATGGCGACCGTGACCCCCAGCGCATCCTGATCGTCGACGACGAGCCGGCCGTGCGCGAAGCACTCCAGCGCAGCCTCGCCTTCGAGGGCTACGAGACGGAGGTCGCCGTGGATGGCGCGGACGCCCTGGACAAGGCCACCGCCTACCGTCCCGACCTGGTCGTCCTCGACATCCAGATGCCGCGCATGGACGGTCTGACCGCGGCCCGGCGGATCCGCGGCGCGGGCGACACGACGCCGATCCTCATGCTCACCGCACGCGACACGGTCGGCGACCGGGTCACCGGGCTCGACGCGGGCGCCGACGACTACCTGGTCAAGCCGTTCGAACTCGACGAACTCTTCGCCCGCGTCCGCGCGCTGCTGCGGCGCAGCTCCTACGCCGCGGCCAGTGCGGCCGCCCAGGAGGACGAGGCGCTGACCTTCGCCGACCTGCGGATGGATCTGGCGACGCGGGAGGTGACGCGGGGCGGGCGGCCGGTGGAGCTGACGCGCACCGAGTTCACCCTCCTGGAGATGTTCATGGCCCACCCGAGGCAGGTGCTGACCCGCGAGCAGATCCTCAAGGCGGTCTGGGGCTTCGATTTCGAGCCGTCGTCCAACTCGCTGGACGTGTACGTCATGTATCTGCGCCGCAAGACCGAGGCGGGCGGCGAGCCGCGCCTCGTGCACACGGTGCGCGGCGTCGGCTACGTGCTCCGACAGGGCGGCGCGGAGTGAGAAGGGTTCTCCGCCGCTTCCAGACCCTGCCGATCCGCTCCCGCCTGGCGATGCTGGTCGCGGCGGCGGTGGCGTTCGCGGTGGCGGCGGTCTCGGTGACGTGCTGGTTCCTGGTGCAGGGGAAGCTGTATGAGCAGGTGGACAACGACCTGCAGAAGGGCATGCGGGGGCCGCAGATCCAGAAGGCACAGGCGGCTTTGAACAACTGTTCCAAGACCGCGCAGGGGGGCAACGGGTTCTTCGGGAACACCTACTCCCAAGTTGTGACGGACCAGGGCAAGATCTGCGTGACCGAGGACTCCACGGGCGTCATCAAGGTCACCCAGGCCGACAAGAAACAGATCAAGAACGCGGATCTCCGGCAGGCCTACTTCCGTAACGGCACCGACGAAAAAGGCGCTGATGTGCGGGTGATGACCGTGCCTCTGGGCGCCACCACCACCGTGACCGGAGACGCCGGACCCTACGTGGGACTCGTGGTCGCCGTCCCCCTCAAGAACACCGAGAAGACCCTCAACGACCTGGCCCTCATCCTTCTCCTCGTCTCCGGCGTCGGAGTGCTCGGGGCCGGGGCCGCCGGGCTCGCGGTGGCCCGGGCCGGGCTGCGGCCCGTCGACAAGCTGACCGAGGCCGTCGAGCACGTGGCCCGTACCGAGGACCTCGGCATCCGCATCCCCGTGGAGGACGACGCCGAGGACGAGATCGCCCGTCTGTCCCGGTCCTTCAACTCCATGACCTCCTCGCTGGCCAGCTCGCGCGAGCTGCAGCAGCAGCTCATCGCCGACGCCGGTCATGAACTGCGCACGCCCCTGACCTCGCTCCGGACGAACATCGAACTCCTCACCCGCAGCGAGGAGACCGGCCGCCCCATCCCCCCGGCCGACCGCAAGGCCCTGCTCTCCTCCGTGACGGCACAGATGACCGAGCTGGCCTCGCTCATCGGCGACCTGCAGGAGCTGGCGCGTTCGGAGGGACAGCGGGGCGAGCGCGTCCAGGTCGTGTCGCTGCGGGACACCGTCGAGGCGGCCCTGCGCCGGGTGCGGCTGCGCGGGCCCGAGCTGACGATCACCGCCGACCTCCAGCCCTGGTACGTCCGCGCGGAGCCGTCCGCCCTGGAGCGGGCGATCGTCAACATCCTCGACAACGCCGTGAAGTTCAGCCCCGAGGGCGGCACGATCGACGTCCAGCTGGACCACGGCGTCCTCACCGTCCGCGACCACGGCCCCGGCATCCCCGGCGAGGAACTCCCGTACGTGTTCGACCGCTTCTGGCGCTCCCCCAGCGCCCGCGCACTCCCCGGTTCCGGCCTCGGCCTGTCCATCGTCGCCCGCACGGTCGAGCAGGCGGGCGGCGAGGTCAGGCTGACCCACGCGGACGGCGGGGGCACGGTGGCGACCGTACGCCTCCCGGGCGCCCCGACGCCTCCCCCCGAAGTGCCGTAGCCGAAGACGGACCAGGAAGTGGCCGACTGGCTCGCGGGCTGGCCGCCAACCCCGTCCTGACGTGCACACTTGGTGGACGTACCATCGCCCGCAGAGGCTTCGGGGAGGGACGGGCGATGGACGCGATCGGGGGCGGCGCATTCGAGCGGGAGTACCGCAGGCGGCGAAGACTGCCCTGGCAGTTCATCGGTACGGCGGGCTTCCTGTCTGTGTTCGGCCTCCAGGAGGCCCTCCCGAACGATCCGTCCACCCGAGCCCGATGGGCACCCTGGGTGTTCGTACTGGCGGCGGTGACGGCTCTCGCGCGGGTCTTCCTGGAGCAGCTCCGGGCCCACACCCGCGTCACCGACGCCGGGATCACCGCGCAGGGGACGCTGCGCTCGCGCACCTGGGCCTGGCCTGAGGTGTACGACATCCGGGTCGAGCACGACCCGCGGGGCAAGGGCCGGTCCGCTCCCCAATGGGTCACCTACCTCTACGACTTCGAGGGCCGTCGTTTCCTGCTTCCACATCTGGACGACCTGCAGCTGGACGACCCGTACGCCGAGGTCTCCGCGCTGTGCCTGGCCGCCGCCCCGCACCGCAGCCTCAGTTGGGAACGGCAGCCGCGGGTCGAGGACCTGATCCGGCACCGGGCCGCCCGGCGCAAGGGGTGGACCTGGGGGTTCAACGGAGCGCTGCTCGTCCTGGTCGCGATGTTCGTGTTCACCGTCTGGCAGGCCGGCACGGGCAGGCCGGAGCACGACTTCCTGGAGCTGGTGTGCGTACCCCTGGGCGCCTTGGTCACGCTCGGCGCCCTGTTCTCCTGGTACTGGACCCACCGCACCCCGCCCGCTACCACCTGAGGATCACCGTCTCGTTTGAAAGGGCCCGGTACCGATGGCACCGGGCTCCTTTGCGAGGTCAGCCTGTCACTGCACGATCGAGATCCGGTTCGCCACCGGCGGCGCGATCGGGTTCGCCGGCGAGGAGTTCGCCGTCAGGTACTTCTCCAGGGCCGCCAGATCGTCCGTGCCGACCAGGTCGTTCGTGCCCTGGCCCAGCGTGGTGAAGCCGTCGCCGCCGCCCGCGAGGAAGCTGTTGGTGGCGATCCGGTAGGTGGCGGCCGGGTCGATGGCGGCGCCGTTGACCTTGATGGACTCCGTGACGACACGGTCCGCGCCGGTCTTCGTCAGGTCGAGGGTGTACGCCAGGTTCGCCGAGGGCTGCAGGATCTTCGGGGCGGCGGTGTTCGTGCCGCTCACCTGCTCCTTGAGCACCTGGATCAGCTGCGCCCCCGTGAAGTCCTGCAGGTTCACCGTGTTGGAGAACGGCTGCACCGTGAAGCCCTCGGCGTAGGTCACCACGCCGTCGCCCTCACTGCCCTTCGCCGCGTAGGTCAGCCCGGCGCGCACCCCGCCCGGGTTCATCAGCGCGAGGTCGGTCCCCGGATCCAGCTCCCTGCCGTACGCGAGTTGCGCGTCCGCGATCAGGTCGCCCATCGGCGACTCCGTCCCCGTGTTCGGCACGTCGGCGGAGATGTAGCCGATCGCGCGGTTGCCGATGGGGGCGGCCAGCGTGTTCCACCTGGCGATCAGCTCGGTCATGTCCGGAGCCTTGGGCACGGTCCGGGTGACCACGTGGTTCGCCGACTTCACCGACGTACGGGCGATGTCCCCGGTGAAGCGGTCGTACGTCAGCGTGGTGTCCGTGTAGAGGCGGCCGAAGGACGCTGCCGAGGTGACCATGCGGGGCTTGCCCGAGGGGTCCGGGATGGTGCAGACGTACGCGTTGTGGGTGTGCCCGGTGACCAGGGCGTCCACCGCCGGCGTGATGTTCTTGGCGATGTCGACGATCGGGCCGGAGATGCCGCTGCCCGCGCCCGCGGAGTCGCAGTCGTAGTTGTACGCCCCCGAGGCCGGGAAGCCGCCCTCGTGGATGAGGGCGACGATCGACTTCACGCCCTGCGCCTGCAGCACGCGCGCGTACTTGTTGATCGTCTCGACCTCGTCCTTGAACTTCAGCCCCTTGACGCCGTCGGCGGAGACGATCCCGGGGGTGCCCTCCAGGGTCACCCCGATGAAGCCGATCTTGACGTCCTTCTTCTTCCACACCCAGTAGGGCTTGAGGATCGGCTTGTTCGTCTTCTCGTCGAGGACGTTGGCGGCGAGGTAGGGGAAGTCCGCGCCCTTGAACCGCTGGTCCGTGTAGCAGCCGTCGGTGGGGTGGCAGCCGCCGTTCTGCAGCCGGGCCAGTTCCCTGGCGCCCTCGTCGAACTCGTGGTTGCCGACCGAAGTGACGTCCAGGTCGAGCTTGTTGAGTGCCTCGATGGTGGGCTCGTCGTGGAAGAGGCCCGAGATCAGCGGGGAGGCGCCGACCATGTCGCCGCCGGCCGCGGTGACGGAGTACGGGTGGCCCTTGCGGGCCTCTCGCAGATGGGTCGCGAGGTACTCGACACCGCCCGCGTCGATGGTCTTCGTCGTGCCGTCCGCCTGGAGTTCGCTCACCCGGCCCGAAGAGCCGGACGGCGGCTCCAGGTTGCCGTGCAGGTCGTTGAAGGAGAGCAGTTGGACGTCCTGGTAGCGGCTCGGCAGCCGGCCGTGGCCCTTGGACTCGTGCGCCTCGGCCGGCAGCGCGGCGGCGAGGGCGCCCGCGGTGGCGAGAGCGGCGGCCGCGGCCAGCAGACGGTATGTGCGTCTGCGGCCCCGGTACGGCTGGGAAGTGGCTGGCATGCGCCCCCCTGTGGGTCTGCTGCGGATGGCCCGTCCGGCGCAGCCTAGGGTCAACGCGCGTAGCGCGACAGGGGGCTCTTGGTTACATCCTGGTTTCCCTTTGCCCTCTCCTTGTCCTCCGCTTTGCCTTGACGTCCCCCTCGTCCCGTGCCCCCACTTTGCGCCGCCCGCCCCTTACCCTCGTACGCATGACCAGCGACGACACCGCACGCGCGGGCCGGGCCCGCTCCATCGAGACCCACCCCGCGCTCACCCCCGCGCAGATCGAGTCCGTGCTCGCCCTGCTGGCGGAGGCCGCGCGGTACGACGGCCAGCAGGCGGTGTCCGAACAGGGCCGGCTGCAACTGCGTGGCGGCGAACGGGAGGGCGTCTCCCATCTGCTGCTCAGCTCCGGGGACGAACTCGTCGGCTACGCCCAGCTGGAGGACACCGACCCGGTGGAGGCGCCGGCCGCCGAGCTGGTCGTGCACCCCGCGCACCGGGGCCAGGGCCACGGACGGGCCCTCGGTGCGGCGTTGCTGGCCGCGTCCGGCAAGCGGCTGCGGGTGTGGGCCCACGGCGGGCACTCGGCTGCCCGGCATCTCGCGCAGGTCCTCGGGCTGACCCTGTTCCGCGAACTGCGGCAGATGCGGCGGCCGTTGACCGACCTGAACCTGCCCGAGCCGGTGCTGCCGCCGGACGTGACCGTCCGTACCTTCGTGCCCGGGCAGGACGACTCGGCGTGGCTCGCGGTGAACGCCGCCGCCTTCGCCCACCACCCCGAGCAGGGCTCGCTGACCCAGCGCGACCTCGACGACCGCAAGGCCGAGCCGTGGTTCGACCCGGCGGGTTTCTTCCTCGCCTTCCGCGGCGACGAACTCGTCGGCTTCCACTGGACGAAGGTCCATGCGACGGAGGGCCTCGGCGAGGTGTACGTGCTGGGGGTGCGGCCCGGTGCGCAGGGCGGCGGGCTGGGCAAGGCGCTGACCACGATCGGCCTGCGGCACCTGGCGGCGCAGGAGTTGCCGACCGCGATGCTGTACGTGGACGGCGACAACAAGGCGGCGGTCTCGGTCTACGAGCGGCTGGGCTTCACGACGTACGAGACGGATCTGATGTACCGCACGGAGACGTGATGCCTCCGGCGGTTGGCCGGGTTCGGGTGCGTGGGGGTGCGCCTCTGGGGGCTGTGCCCCCAGACCCCCCTTCGGCCCAAGGGCCTCGTCCTCAAACGCCGGACGGGCTGACAGTCGACCGGCGTCGTGCCGGCAAGCCCCGTCTGCGCAGGGGCTCCGGCGCAGACACCGCCAGCGCCACCAGCGCCCCCACCAGCAGCCATGCCCACCGCTCGTGTGCCGCGCCCCAGTTGCTGTCCTGCGGCCACACGAACAGCTCCCAGCCGGCGGGGAGCAGGTGGGGGGTCACCACCGCCGTGAGGAGGTAGGCCGCCGCCACCGAGGGGCCGGGGCGGGGCTCGTTGGTCCAGCGGAGCGCCGAGGCGCCCGCGAGCAGGGCCAGTGCGCAGGCCGCCGCCGCCTCCAGGGTGACATCCCCCACCGGGGGGCGTGCGTCCGAGGGGACCAGGAGGACGACCGCCGTCCACCACAGCGCGGTGAGCGGGGTGACCAGGGCGATCCGCAGACCGGTGCGCAGGGCGCGCCGGGTCGGCACCGTGGCCGTCGTGTGGCGGGCCGGGTCGTCCAGGAGGAAGGTCAGGCCCAGCGCGTAGGCGAGGACGGCGGCGCGGAGCAGGGTGAGCGCGGGCCAGCCGTGGGCGTCGCCCCCGCCCCACCGCAGCGCCCCGGCCAGCAGCAGTCCGAGGCCCGCCGCGGCCCCCAGCGCCCGCCAGGGCAGGGTCCGCCAGACGGGGAGCGTCAACTCCCGGATGATCAGTCGCACTTGTCCTTCTCCTTCGGCGCCTTGACCCCCAGCAGTTCCGCCGCTCGCGCGCTCGTGACCTTGGGGGCCGTCAGTTCGGTCCAGTGGGCCCGCACCTTCGTGGCCACGGACTCCCGCGGTTGGTCGAGGAGTTCGCGTACGACGGAGGTCTGGCCGGAGGTCATGTCCATCGGGTCGGTCGGGGAGAGGACGATCGCCGAGCCGGTGACACTGTCGTCGAGGCGGACGTTGCTCAGGGACTTCACGGGGTCGGGCAGCCAGTTCAGGGCGAGCCACATGATGGTGACCATGCGGCCGTCGCACAGTCCGGACGTCGCCTTCTCGCTGCCGGTGACCAGCACGGCGGACACGGCGGCGGAGAACTCGGGAACGCGCGGGCCGCCCCAGCCGGTGCCGACGGTGACCTGGTGCGGGTTGGCCGAGGGGTCGATCGCTCCGTCGGAGGCGAGTCCGTCCGTGGCGTAGACGCGCTGGCGGACGAGGATCGGCTGGGTGCGTGCACCGCCGCCGGCCGAGGAACGGACGTGGTCCACCACGGACGCCCAGGTGGCCGCCCGCGGCTTCCACTCGGGGAAGGCGCAGTACGTCGATCCGTCCCGCCGCACGCAGACCTGTTCCTTCTCCGGGGCGTTCGTGGCCCGCGCCCGGGCCACCGTCGTACGGTCCGGCAGGGCGCCCGTCTGGACGATTCCGCCGGTCAGCGCGAGGGCCAGCGCCGTGGCGACGGCTCCCATGAGGACCGGGCCGCGACCACCGGCCACGACGACCGCCACCAGGGCCACCGTCAGCGCCAGTCCCAGCAGGTACAGGGCGTGCCAGGCGGCGGGGCGGTCCATCAGGTCGGAGGGGATCGCGCTGCTGGTGTTCTCGCTCACGATCGGCGCCAGCCAGCGCGTGCCCCGCTCGCCACTGCCCGCGGGGAAGGCCCCGCCGAACAGGAGGAAGAAGAGCAGCACGATCGCCAGCGGCGCCGCGAGGACCGACGAGAACAGCCGGGCGAGCAGCACCCCGAACGCGCCGGCCACCAGCACCACCAGGGGGCCGACGAGCAGTTCGCCGGCCGAGGCGGTGCCGACCGAACCGGACTCGAGCGCCATCCAGCCGAACTGGGCACTCACGCACACCGCGACCAGCAGCACGATCGGCACCACGGACAGCGCGTGGCCCGCCGTGCGCTGCCACGGCCGCAGCACCAGCACCGCGAAGTGCCGTTCGGTGTCCCGGCGCGCGGATCGCAGCATCGCCTGGTTGACGCAGACCAGCAGCGCCAGGGCGATCAGCACCGGGCCGGACTGGGTGGCGCGGTCGGCGTCCTGGAGGGCGGGGTAGCCGTTCTCGAAGTCCGGGGTGCGCCAGACGATCCAGGCGATGTAGAGCAGGAGGGCCAGCAGCATCGGCGCGCGCAGCAGCAGTTGGCGCGCCTCGAAGAGGGCCAGGGCGAGGACGGCGGCCCAGGGGGCGCGCCGGGACTCGGTCCCGGTGGCCGTCGGGGTCTGTTGCAGGACCGTGGTCACGCGGGCACCTCCGCCTCGTCCAGGGTCAGCAGGTAGCCGTCCTCCAGGGTGGGTTCGAGCAGGTCGGCGCCGACGGGCGGCAGGCCGACGTTGCGGAAGGAGCCGGTGCCGGTGCGCCAGCCCGCCTTCGCGCCGGGGTCGCGTTCGGTGCTGCTCCACACCCGGCCGGCGGCCCGCGCGGTCAGCTCGGCGGGGGTGCCGTCGAAGCGGATGCGGCCGCCCACCATCACCAGGACCCGGTGGCAGAGCATCGCCACGTCCTCGGTCTGGTGGGTGGAGAGCAGGACCGTCCGGCCCTCTCCCGCCTGGGCGATCAACTCCCGGAAACGCATGCGCTGTTCGGGGTCCAGACCGACCGTCGGCTCGTCCAGGACCAGGAAGCCCGGGTCGCCGATCAGGGCGGCGGCCAGCGCGACCCGCTGGCGCATCCCGCCGGACAGCTTCTTGATGCGCTTGCCGCGCACCTCACCGAGGTCGACCTGCTCCAGCACCCGGCGCACCTCGCGGTGACGGGCGCCGCGGTCGGTCAGCTCCTTGAGGATCGCCACGTAGTCGACGAACTCGAAGGGCGTGAAGTCCGGGTGGAAGCCCGGGGTCTGCGGGAGGTAGCCGAGCGCGCGCCGCACCTCCTGGCGGCCGGCCGAGGTGGCCGGGTCGTGCCCGAGGACGGTGAAGGCGCCGCCGTCGGCGGGCAGGGCGGTGGCCAGGACCCGCAACAGGGTCGTCTTTCCCGCCCCGTTGGGTCCGATCAGGCCGGTGACGCCCGGGGTGAGCCGCAGCGACACGTCGTCGAGGGCGTGGGTGCCGCCGTAGCGCAGGCTCAGCCCGGAGGCGGAAACGGTGGGTGTCATGCGGCGCTCCCCTGGAAGCGGTCGAAACGGTCACGTACGAGGAACAGCAGCCCGCCGGTGAGCGCGGCGACCGCCGCCGCCACCCCCTGGCCGGCCGCCGTGAACGGAAGAAGCGTGCTGTCGGCCTGGACGGCGTGGGCCGTCACGAGCAGCGCCACCCACGCCCCGCCGACCAGCGCCGGCGCGAGCACCGGGCCGAGCCGGGCGGAGAGCGCGAGGCCGGCCGAGGTGAGGGCGAGCGCGGGCAGCAGCCAGGCCAGGGCGCGCAGTCCCAGTCCGGGCAGGGCGAGCGTGGCCAGACCGCAGAGGGCGAGACCGGCGGTGAGGACGGCGACCGTGCGGATCATCAGCAGCCGGAACCCGTGCACCGGGGAGACCACCGCCATCTCGTACGTCGGGTCCAGCGCGGGCCCGTACGACAGCGCGACCCCGGCGAGGGGCAGCAGCGGCGCGAGGGCCAGGAAGAGGGTGACGGAGCCGGTGCTCTGGGCCGCCAGCACGGACATCACCAGCACGGCGACGACCGCGCCCAGCCAGGAGCGGCGCAGCACGGGCGTGGCCGCCAGCAGCCGCGCGGTGTGGTCGGCGACGCCCACCCGCACCAGCAGCCGCTCGAACAACCCCGGCCGGGGCGCGTCCAGTTCGGCGTCCAGCCGCTCCCACGCGGCGTCGACCGACTCACCGACCTCGGCGAGCACGGCCCGGCACTCGGCGCAGGCGACCAGGTGCGTGTCGGCGGACCACAGCGCGGGCGGCGCCAACTCCCCCTGGCTGTAGGCCCGCAGGTCCTCGGCATCCACATGCCATGTCATGCCAGCGCCTCCCTCAGCTGCTTGCGGGCGCGCATCGCCCGTGTCTTGACCGTCCCCGGCGGTATGCCGAGCAGGACGGCCGCCTCGCGGGTGGTCAGCCCGTCGATGACCGTGGCCTGCAGGACCGCCCGCAGTTCCGGCGACAGCCGGACGAGGGCGCCCGCGAGGTCCCCGTGCTCAACCCCCGCGAGCACGCGTTCCTCCGCGGACGCCTCGTCCCGGTGCCGCAGCCGCGCCAGCGCCTGCCGCAGCCGCCCCCGTGCCCCGTCCCCGCGCAGGGTGTCGATCAGCCGCCGCGAGCCGATGCGCCACAGCCATCCGGCTGCATCGCCGAAGGCCCCGTCCTCGCGGTAGCGGGCCTTGCCCCGCCAGATCGCGAGGAACGTCTCCTGTACGACGTCGTCCACCACGCCCGCGTCGGCGCACCGGCCGCGCAGCCGGGCGGTCAGCCACGGCGCGTACCGCCGGTACAGCTCCTCGAAGGCGCGCCGGTCCCCGTCCGCGGCGGCCCGCAGCAGCTCCCCGTCGCTTCTCGTTTCGCTCACACCCCCTCATCGCACCGGCCCCCCGGATCGGTTCACCGGATCCTGCTTGACTTTCCCAGCCCCACTCCACCACCCTTTCACTACTCAATTAGTGAAAGGGTGGTTGAACGGGTGGTCGAGTACCGCATCGACCGGCGCTCCGGCGTCGCCACCTACGTCCAGATCGTCCAGCAGACCAAGCAGGCCCTCCGGCTCGGCCTGCTCGAACCGGGGGACCGGCTGCCCACCGCCCGCGAGGTGGTCGAGGCCACCGCCATCAACCCCAACACGGTCCTGAAGGCCTACCGGGAGCTGGAACGCGAGGGCCTGGTCGAGGCCCGGCGCGGCCTCGGCACCTTCGTCCGCCGCTCCCTCGGCACCCAGCCCGCCGACTCGCCGCTGCGCGCCGAACTCGACGAGTGGGCCAGGCGCGCCCGCTCGGCCGGACTCGGGCGCGAGGACGTCGACGCGCTCTTCACCGCCGTACTCGACGAACACTTCCCGAAGGGGGACCAGTGAGTTCCACCAGCACCGCCCCGGCCGTCGCCCTGGAGGCGTCCCGGCTCGGCAAGCGGTACGGCAGAAGGGCCGCGGCCCTCGACGACTGCTCCTTCCGTCTCCCGGCGGGCCGGATCAGCGCCCTGGTCGGCCCCAACGGCGCCGGCAAGTCGACGCTGCTGGCCCTGGCCGCGGGGCTGCTGCGTCCCACCTCCGGCACCCTCACCGTCCTCGGCGGGGCGCCCGGCGAGTTCCGTGAGCGCGTCGCCTACCTCGCGCAGAACAAGCCCCTGTACCCCCGGCTGACCGTCGCCGAGACCCTGCGGATGGGCGCCGAGCTCAACCCGGCCCGCTGGGACGCGGCCTATGCCCACCGGATCGTCGAGGAGGGCTCGCTCGACCCCGGGGCGCGGATCCGCGCGCTCTCCGGCGGCCAGCGCACCCGCGTCGCGCTCGCCCTCGCGCTCGGCAAGCGGCCCGATCTGATGCTGCTGGACGAGCCGATGGCCGACCTCGACCCCCTCGCCCGGCACGAGCTGATGGGCACGCTGATGGCGGACGCGGCCGAGCACGGCACGACGGTGCTGATGTCCTCGCACATCGTCAGCGAGCTCGCCGACGTCTGCGACCACCTGCTGCTCCTGGGCGCCGGCCGGGTCCGGCTCGGCGGCGGCATCGACGACCTGCTCACCGCGCACACCCTGGTCACCGGTCGCGGCACCCCCGCCGACCTCGCCCCGCACACCGTCGTCGAGGCCCGCGCGGCCGGCCGCGGCCTGACCGCCCTGATCCGCCGCGAGGGCCCGGTCGCCGAGGGCTGGGCCACGGACGCCCCGTCCCTGGAAGAACTCCTCCTCGCCCACCTCCGCTCCCCGAACACCCCCGCCCTCCTCACCCCGAGCACAACCCCCGAACCCCAGACGGTGACCGCATGAACACGCCCTTGATCACCACGCCCTCGAAAACCACCACCTCCGCGCGGCCCACCCCGGCGGTGACCGCATGACCGTCACGACTCTGGGGAGTGCCGTCCCCTCGCGTGCCGCTCGTGTCCGGCCGCGTGGGGTCGTGTGGGCCGTGGTGCGGCTGCACCGGACCGCTCTGTGGATATGGCTCGTGTTCGTGGCCGGCACCGCGGGGCTGCTGCTGTGGCTGGACGGGCCGCGGGCCCACGACGCGCAGCGGATGCTGGAGCGGTTCGGATACGCGGGGGTGGAGGAGGCCTCGAATTCCTCCACGCCGCTGCTGTCCTTCACCTCGGGCGCCTACAACGACCTCTTCTACGACCCGGGCACCCTGATCACCCTGGCCTCCTTCGCGGTGGCCCTCTTCGCCGGCGGCCCGCTGATCGCCCGCGAGCTGGAGAGCGGCACCGCGCGGCTCGCCTGGACCCAGGGCGTCTCCCCGGCGCGCTGGCTCGCCGCCAAGCTCGCCGTACCCGCCGCCCTCGTCGCCCTCGGCACCGGGCTGCTCGTCGTGCTCTACCGCCAGCTGTGGTCCGACCACGGCAACCTGCTGATCGCCGGGATCGGCCCACGCGCCCTGTACTTCTCCCTCGGCCCCGCCACCGTCGCCGCCCCCCTGCTCGGCCTCGCCCTCGGCGCGCTCCTCGGGCTGCTGACCCGCCGGGTGCTGTCCGCGCTGGCGTTCAGCGGGTTCGCGTACTTCCTGGTCTACGCCTTCCGCGGCAACCACTGGCCCTTCCAGGGCCGCTACCAGCAGCCGGAGCTGCGCTCCCACAGCTGGGCGGTCACCTCCTCGGGAGCCAGGATCGACGACCCGGGCTGCTACACCGACCAGGCCTGTCTGGCCCGCCACGACATCGTCGGCTTCGGCCGCGCCTACCTGCCCTCCCCCGACTACTGGCCCCGCCAGCTCCTGGAGACCGGCGTCCTGCTGGCCCTCACCGCCCTCACCGTCGCCGCGGCCTTCGCGGTCCTGCACCGCCGCGCCGACGTGTGAGGCATCCGGCCCGCGTACGTCCTTCCGCCGACGGGAAGGACGTACGTATTCTCGGGGGCGGCTTCCAGCCACTCGTTACGGCCCTCCGGCCGACGTAGACGCCCGGGAGCCGCTCCCCGATATCCCGCACGCCATGTCGCCGTAACCAACGGTTCAGACGGGCTTGCGACGCTCGGCCAATGACGCCCTCCGTGCCGGAACCTTCGCCGCCCCTCGACGGGCCCGCGGGGAACGGGGACGCCCTCGGCTCCGTGAACGCGCTCCCGCCCGCGTTGTCCGACGCGCCCGTATCGCCCGTGGCGCGGAAGAATGGGTTCATGAGCCAGTCAGAAACCCAGGCACAGGTCCAGCACGCCCAGCCCTCCGTGGGCTCGATAGCCGCGCACCGCCCGCACGTGGCGGCCACGGTCTCCGACCTGGAACCCGACATCCCGGACATCGACGCCGATCTCGATGCCTACGAGGAGTCGCCGGTCGACGGGGTCCAGCTGCCGCAGGGACGCTTCCTCGACCGGGAGCGCAGCTGGCTCGCGTTCAACGAGCGGGTCCTCGAACTCGCCGAGGACCCGAACACTCCCTTGTTGGAGCGGGCCAACTTCCTCGCGATCTTCGCCAGCAACCTGGACGAGTTCTTCATGGTCCGGGTGGCCGGTCTGAAACGGCGTATCGCCACCGGCGTCGCCACCCGCTCCGCCTCCGGACTGCAGCCGCGCGAGGTCCTGGAGATGATCTGGGCCCGCTCCCGCGAGCTGATGGCCCGCCACGCCGCCTGCTACCACGAGGACGTCGCCCCCGCGCTCGCGGAGGAGGGCATCCACCTGGTCCGCTGGAGCGAGC
This sequence comes from Streptomyces sp. NPDC005799, assembly GCF_040630525.1. NCBI lineage: Bacteria > Bacillati > Actinomycetota > Actinomycetes > Kitasatosporales > Streptomycetaceae > Streptomyces > Streptomyces sp. NPDC005799. The sequence continues at coordinate 31,028 of NZ_JBEXXQ010000019.1, read as the reverse complement.
TGACGGAGAAGGAGCAGGCCCGCCTGTTCACCCTCTTCCGGCATCAGATCTTCCCGGTCCTGACCCCGCTGGCGGTCGACCCGGCGCACCCCTTCCCGTACATCTCCGGCCTCTCCCTGAACCTGGCCGTGGTCGTGCGCAACCCGGTCACCGGTCACCGGCACTTCGCCCGCGTCAAGGTGCCGCCGCTGCTGTCCCGCTTCCTGGAGAGCTCCCCGGGCCGCTACGTCCCCATCGAGGACGTCATCGCCGCCCATCTGGAGGAGCTGTTCCCGGGCATGGAGGTGCTGGAGCACCACGCCTTCCGGCTCACCCGCAACGAGGACCTCGAGGTCGAGGAGGACGACGCGGAGAACCTGCTCCAGGCGCTGGAGAAGGAGCTCATGCGGCGCCGCTTCGGTCCGCCGGTGCGCCTGGAGGTCGAGGAGTCCATCGACCGCGAGGTGCTCGACCTGCTGGTGCGCGAGCTGAAGATCTCCGAGGCGGAGGTCTACCCGCTGCCCGGCCCCCTCGACCTCACCGGCCTCTTCCGCATCCACGGCCTGGACCGGCCGGAGCTGAAGTACAAGAAGTTCATCGCGGGCGTCCACCGCGACCTCGCCGAGGTCGAGTCGGCCTCCGCCGCCGACATCTTCGCCGCCCTGCGCACCCGGGACGTGCTGCTGCACCACCCGTACGACTCCTTCTCCACCTCCGTGCAGGCCTTCCTGCAGCAGGCGGCCGACGACCCGGACGTCCTCGCCATCAAGCAGACCCTGTACCGCACCTCCGGCGACTCCCCGATAGTCGACGCGCTCATCGACGCCGCCGAGGCCGGCAAGCAGGTGCTGGTCCTGGTGGAGATCAAGGCCCGCTTCGACGAGCACGCCAACATCAAGTGGGCGCGCAAGCTGGAGGAGGCGGGCTGCCACGTCGTCTACGGCCTCGTGGGCCTCAAGACGCACTGCAAGCTGTCCCTGGTGGTCCGCCAGGAAGGCGACACCCTACGGCGCTACAGCCACGTCGGCACGGGCAACTACCACCCGAAGACCGCCCGGCTGTACGAGGACCTCGGCCTGCTCACCGCCGACCCGCAGGTGGGCGCCGACCTCTCGGACCTCTTCAACCGCCTCTCCGGCTACTCCCGCCGGGAGACCTACCGCCGCCTCCTGGTGGCCCCCAAGTCCCTTCGCGACGGCCTGATCGCGCGGATCAACAAGGAGACCCAGCACCACCGTGCCGGGCGTCCCGCGTTCATCCGCATCAAGGTCAACTCGATGGTCGACGAGGCGGTCATCGACGCGCTCTACCGGGCGTCCCAGGCAGGCGTGCCGGTCGACATCTGGGTCCGCGGCATCTGTGCCGTGCGCCCGGGCGTCACGGGCCTGTCGGACAACATCCGGGTCCGCTCCATCCTCGGCCGCTTCCTCGAGCACTCCCGGGTCTTCGCCTTCGGCAACGGCGGCGAGCCCGAGGTGTGGATCGGCAGCGCCGACATGATGCACCGCAACCTCGACCGCCGTATCGAGGCCCTGGTCAGGGTCACCGACCCGGCCCACCGCGCAGCCCTGAACCGGCTGTTGGAGACCGGCATGTCCGACACCACCGCGTCCTGGCACCTCGGCCCGGACGGCGAATGGATCCGGCACGCCACCGACGCGGACGGCCAACCCCTGCGAAACGTCCAGGAGATGCTCATAGACGCCCGGAGGCGCCGGCGTGGCACAGCAACACCTTGACCCGACGGACCCCGCGGCCGGGCCCGCCCCGACAGGTGACGCCCTGGCGGGCTATCTGCGGGCCCAGGCCACGGAGTTCCTCCGCGCCCTGCGGCAGCACCGGGAGACCGGGACGGCTGCCGCCTCGAACGGCACGGAGGAATCCGTCGACGCGGCGCGCGCCCTGCGCCGCTCGGTCCGCCGCATCAGCGGCAGCCTGCACACCTTCCGCCCCCTGCTGGAGGCCGACTGGTCCGAGACCCTGCGCCCCGAACTGGCCTGGCTGTCCGGGACGTTGTCGATGGAGCACGCCTACGAGGCACGGCTGGAACGCCTGTTGCTGGCCCTGCACCGGCTCTCGGGCGCCGCGGTGTTCCCGGCCCAGCCGGTCGGGGTTCCCGCGGTCGGTGGCCGCGGCGACACGGGGGGCCAGGAGCGCGGCAATCTCACGGTCGGCGCGGCGAAGGCCGGCGCCCTGCTCGAACGCCAGCTGACCCTCGCCCGGACCCGCGCCCACTCCACCGCGCTGCAGGCCCTGGGCTCCTCACGCTTCCACGCCGTCGCCGACAAGGTGGCCGTCCTGGCCAGCGAGGTCCCCCTCACCCCCGCCGCCCACGCCACGGAACTCGGCACGCTGGCCGCCGCGGCCGAGGAACGCCTCACCGACGCCATCGCCGCGCTCCCCCTGGTCATCGCGGGCCACCCGTACAACGCCGAGGCCCTCGTGCACGGCCTCTCCCCCGACCCCAGCCCGCACCCCCAGGACGCTCCCTGGCACCAGGTCCGTCTCCTGCTGCGTCTGCACCGCTACGCCCGCGAGACGCTGTGCGGCCCGGACGCCCCCATCGACGTCCGTCTCCTCACCGCCGGGCAGGCACTCGACCGGCACCGGGACGCCTCGGAGGCGGCCGCCGCGGCGGCCTCGGCGGCCCGGACCCCCCGTATCGCCCCGGCGACGGCGTACGCGCTCGGGGTGCTCCACGCGGACCAGCGACACGAGGTGGAAGCGGCCCGGTTCGCGTTCCAGCAGTGTTGGCAGAAGCAGGTGGTGAGTACGTGACCTCGACCTCCGACAGCGACTACACCCTCATCCAGGCGGCCGGCTGCGTCCTGTGGCGCCGCTCCCCGGTCGACGGCGAGCTGGAGATCTGCCTCGTCCACCGGCCGAAGTACGACGACTGGTCCCACCCCAAGGGCAAGTTGAAGCGCGGCGAGGACCCGCTCACGGGCGCGCTGCGCGAGGTCGAGGAGGAGACCGGGTACACCGCCGATCCCGGCGGGGAGCTGCCCAGCATCCGCTACATGGCCAACGGCCGTCCCAAGCAGGTTCGTTACTGGGCGGCCGAGGCGACCGAGGGCCGCTTCGTCCCGAACGACGAGGTGGACCGCATCCTGTGGCTCTCCCCCGCGGCGGCCCGCAGCCGGCTCACCCAGTACCGCGACCGCACCCTGATCGACGAACTCCTGCCGCTCTGAACCCCGTTGGGGTCAGTCGCGCACGATCGCCGCATGCCCCTCGGCGTCCGTGCGGGCCTGGCTGCGGGCTCTTCGCGCCGGACCGCGCCAGCCGCAACTGCACCGGGCAAAACAGAAACGGCCCTGTTCGACCGTTGTCGTGCGATGTTCCTGCTGCGCCACTCCGACAACGTTACCCACCCTGAGTGCTGCATCAATCAGCTGCCTCCGGCGGCGGTGGGGGTGTGCCGCGTGACGGCCCCACCCACCCGTCGTTAAACGGAAAGACAGGGGGCACATGTCTCACGCACCGGCTGGGGTGGGCGGCGATGGCGAAGCGGCAGCGCAGGGCGGGCGGGGCGGTCGCCGCGGGCATCGCGGTCTGTCTCGGGGCCGCCGGCTGCTCCGGCCCCGGCGCCGTCACCGAGGACTCCCGCGCCGCCGACGCCGTCCCGCTGCTGCACCGGGCCGCCGACACCCTGGTGGCCGCGGGCACCTCCAGGGCCACGACCTCGATGGAGATGGCCGCGGGCGGCACCCGCGTCACCATCCGCGGCCAGGGCGTGTACGACTTCCGGGGCCGGCTCGGCCGGCTGACGATCCGCCTGCCGCAGGACCCGACCGGCGCCGACGAGCACCGTCCGATCACCGAACTCCTCGCGCCCGGCGCCCTGTTCATGAAGAACCGCGGCGCCGGGGTGCCCGCCGACAAATGGGTCCGGGTCGAGACGGCCACCCTGTCCGACGGCAACCTGGTGACCGGCGGCGCGACCGACCCGTTCGCCGCCGCCGAGCTGCTGCGCGGCGCCCGCACGGCGACCTACCTCGGCAGGGCCGAGCTCGCGGGGACCGAGGTACGGCACTACCGCGGCACCGCCGACCTCACGCTCGCCGCGCAGGGGGCCGCCAGGGACGCCCGGGAGTCCCTCGCCGCGGCGGCGAAAGGGTTCGCCAGCGCCGCCGTGCCGTTCGACGTCTACCTCGACGACCAGGGCCGCATCCGCAAGATCCGGCACCGCTTCAGCTTCGCCGGATCACGGCACGACAGGCCCGTCGCGGTCGCCTCCACGACGCTGCTGTACGACTTCGGGGCCCCCGCCGCCGTACGACTGCCGGCGTCGAAGGACATCTACGCCGGGAAGATCCAGGAGTAGCGGTGTCCTCCCCGCGAAGGAGGGCGGGCGGCGAGAACTAGCCCTTACGTGCCATGCGCTGTGTGTAGGCCGCTCCCTACTCTAGGAAGTCGGTGACGGCAGAGATGAGGTGATGCACGTGGCTCCGGTCGGCGGTACGGCAGTTCAGGACCACGTGGCCCTCGCCGAGATCGAGCTGTGCGGAGAGCTGATCATCGCGGCCTCGGCCGCGGGCGGGGACCGGCTCAGCCTGGAGAGCATCGACCAGGTCCTGAAGGTGGCCGAGGAACGCGAGGACGTCTCCGGCGCCCCGCGCTCAGGTGCGCAGTAGACGGGCGATGGCCTTGGTGGCCTCGTCGACCTTGGCGTCGATCTCGTCCCCGCCCCTGAGGGCCGCGTCGGCGACGCAGTGGCGCAGATGCTCCTCCAGCAGCTGCAGCGCGAAGGACTGCAGGGCCTTGGTGGACGCGGAGACCTGGGTGAGTATGTCGATGCAGTAGACGTCCTCGTCGACCATCCGCTGCAGACCGCGGATCTGGCCCTCGATCCGGCGCAGCCGCTTGAGGTGCTCGTCCTTCTGCTTGTGGTACCCGTGCGTGGTGTTCTGTGCGGTTTTGTCTTCCGCGCTGGCGGAGGGCGCCGTCGCGCCGGCCTCGGTGGTCGTCATCGCGTCCTCCCGTAAGACGTGCGGACATATACCCCAGGTGGGTATATGGTACCGAACTTTGCTGGGTATAGGGCCCTTGGTACGCCCCCGTGCGGATCACTCTGCCCGATGGGCGACACTGGTGGGCGGCCCATTAGCCGTGGCCGGATGATGCACCTAGCATCAGCCTGACCGAAACCGATGCACCCCGAGGACCCCTTGTGCGCTTTCGTCTGACCCCCAGGGAGACGAGCTTCTACGACATGTTCGCCGCATCCGCGGACAACATCGTCACGGGCTCGAAACTCCTGATGGAACTGCTCGGGGCGGACGCCTCCGCCCGGGCCGAGATCGCAGAGCGTATGCGGGCCGCGGAACACGCAGGTGACGACGCCACTCACGCGATCTTCCACCAGCTGAACTCCTCGTTCATCACGCCCTTCGACCGCGAGGACATCTACTCCCTCGCATCGTCCCTCGACGACATCATGGACTTCATGGAGGAGGCCGTCGACCTGGTCGTCCTCTACAACGTCGAGGAACTGCCGAAGGGAGTCGAGCAGCAGATCGAGGTGCTGGCGCGGGCGGCCGAACTCACCGCCGAGGCCATGCCCAACCTGCGCACGATGGACAACCTCACCGAGTACTGGATCGAGGTCAACCGCCTGGAGAACCAGGCCGACCAGATCCACCGGAAGCTGCTGGCCCACCTCTTCAACGGCAAGTACGACGCGATAGAGGTGCTGAAACTCAAGCAGATCGTGGACGTCCTGGAGGAAGCGGCGGACGCGTTCGAGCACGTGGCGAACACGGTGGAGACCATCGCCGTCAAGGAGTCCTGAGGCGTCGATGGACACCTTCGCCCTGGTCGTGACCATCGCGGTCGCGCTCCTCTTCACGTACACCAACGGCTTCCACGACTCCGCGAACGCGATCGCGACCTCCGTCTCGACCCGGGCACTGACGCCCCGGGCGGCCCTCGCCATGGCCGCCGTGATGAACCTCGCAGGTGCCTTCCTCGGCTCAGGGGTCGCCAAGACCGTCAGCGAGGGCCTGATCGCCACGCCGTCGGGCTCCCAGGGGATGGCCATCCTCTTCTCGGCCCTGGTCGGCGCGATCGTCTGGAACCTGATCACCTGGTACTACGGCCTGCCGTCCTCCTCCTCCCACGCCCTGTTCGGCGGCCTGGTGGGCGCCGCGATCGCGGGCGGTACGACGGTCCACTGGTCCGGGGTCCTGGACAAGGTCGTCATCCCGATGTTCCTGTCCCCCGTCGTCGGCCTGATCGTCGGCTACCTGGTGATGCTGGCGATCCTGTGGATCTTCCGCAAGGCCAACCCGCACAAGACCAAGCGCGGCTTCCGCATAGCGCAGACCGTGTCGGCCGCCGGCATGGCCCTCGGCCACGGCCTCCAGGACGCCCAGAAGACGATGGGCGTCGTCGTCATGGCACTGGTGATTTCCGGCCACGAGACCTACAACGACCCGATCCCGGTCTGGGTGAAGCTGGTCTGCGCCGTCATGCTCTCCCTGGGCACCTACGCGGGCGGCTGGCGCATCATGCGCACCCTCGGCCGCAAGATCATCGAACTCGACCCGCCGCAGGGCTTCGCCGCGGAGACCACCGGCGCCGCGATCATGTTCTCCACCGCCTACCTCTTCAAGGCCCCGGTCTCCACGACCCACGTCATCACCTCGGCCATCATGGGCGTCGGCGCGACGAAGCGCGTGAACGCGGTCCGGTGGGGCGTCGCCAAGAACATCGTCCTGGGCTGGTTCATCACGATGCCGGCCGCGGCCGTGGTGGCGGCAGGCTCCTACGGCCTGGTGAACCTGGCGTTCCTCTAGGGCCCGTTACGACCGAAGCCTCCTCGGCTACAAGCGAAGGCCGAGCACGCCCCACGACTCCCGGCACCCCAGCCCAGGCCAAAGGCCTCACCCCGCGCCGCCTCGACCTCACCCCGGCGCCCCGCCCAACGGCCGCCATCACGGAACCCCGCACCGGAACCCGTCTTCCGGCCGCAGCCGTCCCGACCCCGGCCGCCTCAACCACCCCCGCGCCACCCCGACCTCACCCCGGCGACCCGCCCAACGGCCGCCATCACGGAACCCCGCACCGCCCGCCGCGGCACAACCCGGATTCCGGCCGCCACCTCCTCGCCCCCGCAGCCGTCCCGACCCCGGCCGCCTCAACCACCCCCGCGCCACCCCGACCTCACCCCGGCGGCCCCGCCCGACAGCCGCCAACGCGGAACCCCGCGCCGCCCGCCGCGCCAGAACCCCGGCTTCCGGCCACCACCGCCTCGGCCTCACCCCGGCGGCCCCGCCCGACAGCCGGCATCACGGAACCCCGCGCCGCCCCCCGCGGCACAACCCCGGCTTCCGGTCGCCGCCGCCTCGGCCCCCGTGGCCGTCCCGACCCCGGTCGTCTCGGCCGTCGTCGCGAGCTGCGGTTGAACGACGGGCCCGCCCCCGGGAGCCGGGGGCGGGCCCTTCATCGACCTCGCGGTGGCACCGCCATGCAGCACCGCGAGGGGTCTTCGGGATCAGCCGAAGCGGCCGGAGATGTAGTCCTCCGTCGCCTGGACCGACGGGTTGGAGAAGATCCGCTCCGTGTCGTCGATCTCGATCAGCTTGCCGGGCTGCCCGACCGCCGCGAGGTTGAAGAACGCCGTACGGTCCGAGACACGCGCCGCCTGCTGCATGTTGTGCGTCACGATGACGATCGTGAAGCGCTCCTTCAGCTCACCGATCAGATCCTCGATGGCGAGGGTGGAGATCGGGTCGAGGGCGGAGCAGGGCTCGTCCATCAGCAGCACCTTCGGCTCGACCGCGATCGCGCGGGCGATGCACAGACGCTGCTGCTGACCACCGGACAGACCCGAACCCGGCTTGTTCAGACGGTCCTTGACCTCGTTCCAGAGGTTCGCGCCCTTGAGCGACTTCTCGACGACGTCACCGAGCTCGCTCTTCTTGACGTTGCCGTTCAGTCGCAGCCCCGCCGCCACGTTGTCGAAGATCGACATGGTGGGGAAGGGGTTCGGCCGCTGGAACACCATGCCGACCTCGCGCCGCACGGACACCGGGTCCACCCCGGGGCCGTAGAGGTCCTCGTCGTCCAGCAGCACCTTGCCCTCGACCCGGCCGCCCGAGGTGACCTCGTGCATCCGGTTCAGCGTGCGCAGGAACGTCGACTTGCCGCAGCCGGACGGGCCGATGAAGGCCGTCACCGTGCGCGGCTCGACGGTCATCGAGATGTCCTCGATCGCCTTGTGGGAGCTGTAGTAAGCGGTCAGTCCGCTCACGTCGATTCGCTTGGCCATGATTACGTCACTTCCAGAAAGTCTTGATCGGTCGCCGATGGCCGCGTCAGCGACCGGTCTTCGGGGCCTTCCAGCGGGCAATGGCCCGGGCCACCAGGTTCAGGATCATCACGAAGGCGATCAGGGCGAGCGAAGCCGCCCAGGCCCGGTCGTAGGCGTAGTCGTTGCCCGCCGCGTACTGCTGGTAGATGTACAGCGGCAGCGACTGCTGCGGCCCCGAGAAGGGGTTGTTGTTGATGAACCGGTTTCCGAACACCAACAGCAGCACAGGGGCGGTCTCACCGGTGATACGGGCGACGGCCAGCATGACGCCGGTCGTGATGCCGCCGATGGAGGTCGGCAGGACCACCTTCAGGATGGTGCGCCACTTCGGGACACCCAGCGCCAGGGACGCCTCCCGCAGCTCGTTCGGAACGAGCTTGAGCATCTCCTCGGTGGAGCGCACGACCACCGGCATCATCAGGATGGCCAGGGCGAGCGAGCCGGCGAAGCCGAACGGCTCCATGTTGAAGATCAGCATCAGGGAGAGGATGAACAGACCAGCGACGATCGACGGGACGCCCGTCATGACGTCGACGAAGAAGGTGACCGCCTGGGCGAGCCGGCCACGGCCGTACTCCACCAGGTAGATGGCGGTCAGCACGCCGATCGGCGCCGCGATGATGGTGGCGAGACCGACCTGCTCCAGGCTGCCGATGATGGCGTGGTAGATGCCACCGCCCGGCTGGGAGTCGGCGACGAGGCCCATCGAGTGGGTCAGGAAGTAGACGTTGAGGACCTTCACCCCGCGGGCGACGGTCACCCAGACCAGGGAGATCAGCGGCACGAGGGCGACGAGGAAGGCGACCCAGACCAGACCGGTGGCGATACGGTCCTTGGCCTGGCGGCGGCCCTCGACCGTGGCGGCGATGGTGTAGGTGCCGATCAGGAAGAGCAGACCGGAGATCAGACCCCACTGCACCTTGGTGAGCCCGGCGCCCGCCCCGATGGCCACGGCGACGGCCACGGAACCGGCGGCGATCGCCCAGGGCGACCACTTCGGCAGACTGGCGCCGCGCAGGGTGCTGGGGCGCTTCTCGGCGATGGCGGCGTTGCTCATGCGTTGGCCCCCGAGTACTCCTTGCGGCGGGCGATGATCATGCGAGCCGCGCCGTTGACCAACAGGGTGATGACGAACAGGACCAGACCCGAGGCGATGAGGGCGTCACGGCCGAACTCGGTGGCCTCGCTGAACTTGCTGGCGATGTTCTGGGCGAAGGTGCCGCCGCCCGGGTTGAGCAGGCTGCCGTGGATCAGGAAGTCCGGGGAGAGGACGGTGGCGACGGCCATCGTCTCACCGAGCGCGCGGCCGAGGCCGAGCATCGACGCGGAGATCACACCGGAGCGGCCGAACGGCAGGACAGCCATGCGGATGACCTCCCAGCGCGTGGCGCCGAGGGCCAGGGCCGCCTCCTCGTGCATCTGCGGGACCTGGCGGAAGACCTCGCGGCTGACGTTGGTGATGATCGGCAGGATCATGATCGCGAGCAGGATGCCCACGGTCAGCAGGGAGCGCGGGGCACCCTGGTCCCAGGAGAAGACCCCGGTCCAGCCGAAGAAGTCGTTGAGCCAGCCGAAGAGGCCGTTCATGTGCGGTACGAGGATCAGCGCGCCCCACAGGCCGTAGACGATGGACGGCACCGCGGCGAGCAGGTCGACGACGTACGCGATGGGACCGGCCAGCCGGCGCGGCGCGTAGTGCGTGAGGAACAGCGCGATGGCGACCGCGACCGGGACCGCGAGGACCATGGCGATGATCGAGGAGATCACCGTGCCGTACGCCAGGACGGCGATGCCGAAGCTGGGCGGCGTGACGTTGGTGTTCCACTCGAAGGTGGTCAGGAAGTTGCCGTGGTTCTTGCTGAGCGCGAGGGAGGCGCGGTAGGTGAGGAAGACCGCGATCGCGGCCATGATCACCAACAGCAGGATGCCCGACCCACGGGAGAGACCGAGGAAGATCCGGTCTCCGGGTCGGGTGGCGCCCCGGGCGTTGCGCTTCTGCTCGGCCGGCGTGGGCTGGGGTGTGGGAGGGGGTGCGTCAGTTATCTGTGTCGTGTCCATCGGGTTCTCCGGTCTGCGGAGCCGCACACGAGGTACGGCTCTGCGAAGCCGTACGTGACGTACGGCTCATGGCGGCGGTGCACCGGACGGTGTGGGCCGGTCCCGGGATCAGGGGCCGGGACCGACCCACACACTCAGATCAGCTCAGGCCAGCGACGGTGGTGCGGACCTTGGCGATGATGTCGGCCGGGATGGGCGCGTACTTCAGGCCGGAGAGAACGCCCTGGCCGTCCTCGGAGGCGATGTACCCCAGGAACGCCTTCGTGGCCGGGAGGGTGTCCGCCTTGTTGCCCTTGTCGCACACGATCTCGTACGTAACCAGCGTAATCGGGTACGCGCCGTCTGCCTTGGTGTTGTAGTTCAGCTGCAGCGACAGGTCCTGGCCCGTGCCGATGACCTTGGCGTCGGCGATGGCCTTGGAGGCGGAGTCGCTGCTCGGGGCGACCGGCGCGCTGGCACCCGTGTTGATGCTGACGGCGTTGACGCCCTCGGCCACGTAGGACAGCTCGAAGTAACCGATGGAGCCGTTGGTCTGCTTGACCTGGGCGGCGACACCGGAGGACTGCGCGGCGGCCTGGCCACCCTTGGCCTGCCAGGCCTTGCCACCGGAGTACGTCCAGTCGCTCGGGGCGGCGGCCTTCAGGTACTTGGTGAAGTTGTCCGTGGTGCCGGACTCGTCCGAGCGGTGGAACGCCTGGATCTTGAGGTCGGGCAGCTTGGCGGACGGGTTCAGCTTCTTGATCGCCGGGTCGTTCCACTTGGTGATCTTGCTGTCGAAGATCTTCGCAAGGGTCGGGGCGTCGAGGACCAGGTTCGAGACACCGGAGAGGTTGTAGCCGACCGCGATCGGACCGCCGACCATCGGCAGGTCGATGCCCTGGCCGCCGGTGCAGACCTTCTTGGAGGCGGTGACCTCTTCGGGCTTCAGCGCCGAGTCGGAACCGGCGAAGGCGATCTGGCCCTGCGTGAAGGAGGTGACGCCCGCGCCCGAGCCGCCGCCCTTGTAGTTGATCTGGACGCCACAGGCCTTGGAGAAGTTGGCCACCCAGGCGTCGATCGCGTTCTTCTGCGCGGACGAGCCGTCGGCCAGGAGCTGCCCCTTGGCGTTGTCACACTTGATGGAACCGGCCTGGGTCGAGGCCGAAGCGCTGCTGCCGCCGCCGCTGTTGCTGCTGGTGTCGTCCGAGCCGCACGCCGTGAGGACCAGGGCGCCGGAGGCGGCGAGAGCACCGAGAGCGAGGGCCCGCCGGTTCATGCGCTGAAGCTTCACTTGAAAGAGATCCTTCCAGGAGCCGCCGTCCTGAATCGGCGGCGTGCGGAGTTGCGAAGTTTCGGTTGATGTGGACGCGTCTGTAGCGGTGCGGCCGCATCTCGTAAGGCTGAAATTAGGCAGATCAGGTGAAGGCGCCAATGGGCGCAAATGAACGGGAGGTGAACCCCTGCAGACTTTGTGGTTAGGTCACGGAATGCTCACGGGGAGGGCACGTGTAGGTTCCGGCCTCACGGTGACACAGGAGTGACAGTTCTCCTGGAACCCACGAGATCGGCGCGCCGTCTCGTACCCCGAGAGCCATCGGGAGGCACAGCATGGAACGGCGTACGTTCATCGGCGGCGCGGCCGCGATCGCGGCGGTCGCCACGACCGCCTGCAAGGGCGGATCCGCCGACGCGGACACCAGCACCTCGTCCTCCTCCGGTACGTCTCTGCGCTCGACGTCGGCCCAGGCCGCCGCCGCGAACTGGACCGGCCTCGCCCGCGACTTGGACGGCACCCTCATACGCCCGGGCGACGCCAAGTGGGCCACGGCCCACCAGCTGTACAACACCCGCTTCGACGGCCTGAAGCCGGCCGCGGTCGCCTACGTCGCCCACGCCGACGACATCCGTACGACCCTGACGTACGCCCGCGCCCACGGAATCCAGGTCGCCATCCGCAACGGCGGCCACTCCTACGCCGGCTGGTCCTCGGGGAACGGCAAGCTGATCCTCGATGTCTCCGAGCTGAACCGAATACGGGTCGGCGGTGGCCAGGCCGTCGTGGGCGCCGGCTCCAAGCTGATCGACGTCTACCGCGCCCTGACGGCGAAGGGCGTGACGATACCCGCGGGCTCCTGCCCGACGGTCGGCGTCTCCGGTCTGGTGCTCGGCGGCGGCCACGGCGTGGTCTCCCGGGCCTACGGTCTGACCTGCGACAGCCTCACCGAGGCCACCCTGATCACGGCGGACGGCAAGCAGCTCACCGCCAACGCGACGACCAACAAGGACCTCTTCTGGGCCCTGCGCGGCGCGGGCAACGGCAACTTCGGCGTCGTGACGGAACTGCACTTCAAGACCCACCCGGCGCCGCAGGCCGTGTCGGCGTACGTCACCTGGCCGTGGGCGAAGGCGGCGGCCGTGGTGAAGGCCTGGCAGGAGTGGGGCCCCGGCCAGCCCGACGAGATCTGGTCCTCCTGCCATCTGGAGAACGGCGGCTCGCCGACCGTGTCCGTCGCCGCGTTCTCGCTCGGCACCTACGGCGAACTCCAGAACGCGCTGGACCGCCTGGCCTCCAAGGTCGGCGCCCCCGCCCGCAGCGTCACGCTGAAGAAGCACACCTACGAGGGCGCCATGGAGGCGTACGCCGGCTGCTCGTCCTTCCCGACCGCCGCCCAGTGCCATCTGCCCGGCTCGACACCGGGTCGCAGCCCGCAGGGCGCGCTCGGCCGGGAGACCTACGCGGCCCGCTCGGACTTCTTCGACCGCTCGATATCGACGGCCGGCATCCAGACGATGCTGGCGCACGTCAAGTCCGTCCAGGGCGGCGCCGGCAGCATCGCGCTCACCGCCCTCGGCGGCGCGGTCAACCGCGTCTCCCCCACCGCGACGGCCTTCGTCCACCGCCGCTCCCGCATGCTCGCGCAGTACATAGCGTCCTGGCGCGCGGGGACGACGGGCACGGCCGCCCAGTCCTGGCTGACGAAGACGCACGACGCGATGAAGCCGTACGCCTCCGGCGCGGCCTACCAGAACTACACCGACCCGACCCTGACGAACTGGCGCAAGGCCTACTACGGCGACGCGGCGGCGAGGCTGGCGACCGTGAAGTGGCAGTACGACCCGAACCGCTTCTTCACCTACCCCCAGGCGCTGTAACCGTCGCTGTAACCGGCCCTGGCGCCCCCGAAGGGGCGCGGGGAACTGCGCGACCGGCCACGACGGCGCCGCGGACGACCGACGACACAACACGGCACCTTCCAGCGGAGCGCTTAGGCCGCGAGGTCCCGTTCCTCCGACTCGACGTCCTTGCGGGCGCCGGGGATCATCGTGCCCTCGCCGGGGGCCGAGCGTCCCCGGGCCCGGACGAACCAGGCGCCCCACGAGGAGGTCTCGACAGCCTTCAGCACCGGGGTGAGCAGGGCCATGGCGAGCGGGGACAGCAGCAGGGCGACGGCCGTGCCGAGCGCGAAGCCGCCCACCACGTCGGTCGGGTAGTGCACGCCCATGTAGACCCGGCAGAAGCCCTCGAGCAGCGCGAGCCCTATGCCGACGAGCCCGAACCTCCGGTTGGCGACGAAGAGTCCGACGCCCATGGCCATGGTGATGGTCGCGTGGTCGCTGACGAAGGAGTAGTCGGTCTTGCCCGACACGAGGACGTCCAGGCCCTGGTGGACGAGGAACGGCCGGGGCCGCTCGACGAAACCCCGTATGGGCACGTTCACCAGCACGGCGATCGCGGCGGCGAGCGGCGTCCACACCAGCGCGGCCACGGAGGAGGCGGCCTCCTGACCGCCCTTCCTGCGCACCGACCACCAGCACCACACCACCAGCAGCACCATGGCCACCAGCAGCCCGTACTCCCCGACGAACTCCATGACCCGGTCGAACCAGTGCGGAGCGTCCTTGGCCAGGCCGTTGATGTCGTAGAGCAGGTCGACGTCGGGGTTCGACCCGGTGTCTGCGAGTCCAGCCATCGTGCTGCGGCCCCTTCGTCGTCTGCTTGCTACGAGAACAGGAACGCACGCTCCCGGTTAATACGTTCCACACTCCACCGAATGATCACGCAGACGTTATCGAAGAGAGACCCATCGCCGCAGCTCAGGGGGTGGGTCCACACGCGGTTCACACCGTGGTGGGCAGTGCTTTCGCGCCATCTTCCGTCACCCGGGTCGCCCCGAAGTACTCGGAGGTGTCGATCGGATCGAACCGGATGACGGCCCCGGTGCGCGGCGCGTCGATCATGTATCCGCCGCCGACATAAATGCCGACATGGTGAATGGCCCGGGAGTCCGTCGGATCGGTCGAGAAGAACACCAGGTCCCCGGGGAGCAGTTCGTCCCGCTGGGGGTGCGGACCCGCGTTGTACTGGTCGTTGGCCACGCGCGGCAGCGTGATGCCGACGCTCTCGTACGCCGCCTTCGTCAGCCCCGAGCAGTCAAAACGCCCGTTGTCGGCGGCAGTTCCGTCGCCGCCCCACAGATAGGGCGTGCCGAGCTTCTTCTGCGCGTAGTAGATGGCCCCGGCCGCCTGCTGGCTCGGGTCCACCCGCGACACGGGCGCGGCGAAGCTCTCCTCCAGCGTGGTGATCGTCTTGACGTAGTTCTGGGTCTCCTTGTACGGCGGGACACCCCCGAACTTGATCACCGCGTAGGCACCGGCGTTGTACGAGGCGAGCATGTTTTCAGTCAGATTCCCGGGTACGTCCTTCACGTACGAGGCGAGTTGGCAGTCGTACGACGCGGCTGACGGGATCGCGTCCTGCGGATCCCAGACGTCCTTGACGCCGTCGCCGTTTCCGTCGATCCCGTGCGTGGCCCAGGTCCCCGGGATGAACTGAGCTATCCCCTCGGCCGCCGCGGCGCTCCGGGCCCGCGGGTTGAACCCGCTCTCCTGATAGAGCTGGGCGGCGAGCAGAGCCGGGTTGAGGGCGGGGCAGAGATTCCCCCACTTCTGCACGATGGCGGAGTACGCGGCCGGTACGGCCCCCTTGGCCAGGGCCTTGGTGCCGCCCCCCACGCCGTTGACGAGGTTCCCGGCGACGACGTACACCCCGACGACGAGCAGCATGACGAAGGCCATGGCGGAGCCGACAGCCACGGACGCAATGATCCATGCCTTACGCACCGTCACCCGCCCCTCGCCGCCCGGGAGTCCGCCCAGGAGTCCGTCGAGGGGTCAGTCTAGGGGCGGTGACTGTGTTCCGGAATGATCACACTCGGCCATTGTCAGACGTCAGAAGCCCAGCACCCTCACGCATCACAGATCACGGATCGGCGGCGGCGTCCTTGTACAACTCGGCGGCCTCGGCTCCCAGCACCACGCTGTAGGAGATGTCGTCGGTGTCGCCGCCCTCCTCGTGTCCGCCGAGCACGCCCACGACCTGCCCGTCCCCGTTCACCCAGGGACTCCCGCTGGTCCCGCCGCTGAGACTGGGGCAGTCGATCCGCTGCTGGGTGCGGCTGTGCGCGGTCGGCCGGTTGGTGCAGCTGACCGGCACCTCTTGGGAGCTGGGATACCCGAAGACGGTCACCGCGGTGGCCCCGGTGGCCGTCCTCGTGGCGAACCTGTTGCCGCCGACGACGTCCTCGACGCCCTTTCCCTGCTGGTAGCCGATGATCCCGAACGCGACGTCGCTGTCCTCGTCCTGCTCCTTGCGCCATCCGTCCGGCAGGAACTTCCGGTGCACGGTCCACACCCCGTAGGGCGCCTTGCCGTCCCGGTACCCGGGGACGAAGACGAAGTCCTGGTCGCTGTCCAGACAGTGCGCCGCGGTGACGATGAGGTTGCGGTTCGGACTGTGCACGACGGAGGCGGTGCAGTGGTGCCCGCCTATCAGAGTGGATCTTCGGTCGGCCGGGAACAGCGGACCGACCCGCACGGACTGCGAGGTCGCCGCGGCGGCCACGGTCACGCCGAGCGGTCCGGGCCCGTCGTCGGCGTTGGCGAGGGACGCGGAGGTGAGAGCCGGCACGGCCAGGACGACGGCCGCGCACAGGGGACTGGCGATACGCCTGCTGATCCGAGAGGTGCGCTTCATCGGCACCCACTGTGTCCGACGAAGGTGAGAAAACCGTCTGCCGTTCACTGAGATATCTCCGTGAACATGGACCGCCTCCTTCGTCCACCACCTCTACGGCGTCCCGTCCACCGTACTGTGCCCACTCCCCACCCGCCTCCGCGTCACCCTGAGTCACTTGACCGGACACTCGGCCCACAGCAGCTTTCCGCCCTTGGACGCGCCGAGCTCCCGCAGCACGGATACCCCGACGGCGTCCGCACAGGCCCGCACGATCTGCAGCCCCCGCCCGCGCTCGGCGTCCACCGGTGGTGGGCCGTACGGTTCCCCGTCCCGGAACCCGGCCGGCACCCGCGGATCGCTGTCCCACACGGCGACCCGCAGCCGCCCGGACTCCATGGGCCGCACCCGCAGGGCGTACGGCCCGCATGTGTGCCGGTGGGCGTTGGCGAGCAGTTCACCGGCCAACAGCTCGGCGGTCGGCGCGAGTTCGTCCAGCCCATGGGCGGTGAGCAGCGCGCGCAGGGTGACCCGGGCGATTCCCGGCGCGCGTGGATCGTGCGGGAGTTGGAGGGTGTAGGCCCAGGACGGGGATACGGTGGCCATGGGAAGTCTCCGGTCACTGTGGGGAGTTGGACACGTGCGATGAGTGGCCCAGTGGCTTGCCGTCCCGTCGGGCGGTGCGCTTCTGGGGGTAGGGCGCCACTTGTAAGGTAGCGGCCGCCCGGTTTATACATTCACCGATTCTCGGAAAGCACATTCACTGCCACCCATGTGGGTGACGACAAGGAGGCGGCAAGCCCGTGCGGAACCCAACGGGTCGCCAGCTGCGCTTCGGCACTGAACTGCGCAAACTGCGCGAACGCGCCGGCCTCACGGCCACCGAGGCCGGTCAACTCATGGGGATCAAGCAGGCGCAGATCAGCAACATGGAGGCCGGACGCGTAGGCGTGAGCGCCGAGCGGGTACGCACGCTGGCCTGCCACTACGACTGCTCCGACCAGGCCCTCGTCCAGGCGCTCGGCGACATGACCACCGAGCGGACACGCGGCTGGTGGGAGGAGTACCGCCACATCCTCCCCGCCGGCCTCCTGGACCTCGCCGAGCTGGAGCACCACGCCAGACGGCTGCGAACCGCCGTGACCGTGCACATCCCGGGCCTCTTCCAGACGACCGACTACGCGCGGGAGATCTTCCGCCAGGCCGTGCCGGATCTGGCGCCGCCCGACGTGGAACACAGGGTGTCGTTCCGGATCAAGCGGCAGGCCGTGCTCTACCGCGACCGCCCCACCCCTCAGCAGGTGATCATCCACGAGGCGGCCCTGCGCATGCGGTTCGGCGGCGCGGAGGTTACCCGAGCCCAGCTGACGTACCTCCTTGAGATGAGCGAGCGCCAGCACATCGCGATCCACGTCATCCCGTTCGCCGCGGGGACCTTCGCCGGCTCGGGTCAGTCCGTCTACTACGCCGAGGGGCCCGTGCCACAGCTCGACACGGTGAACCTCGACCAGTCACACGGTCCGGTCTTCCTCGATGCGGACGCCCAGTTGAGCAAGTACCGCGTCACGCTCGACCGCCTGGAAGCGGCTGCCCTCACCGTCGAGGAGTCGCGGAAGTTCATCCACACCATCCTCAAGGACCTGTGAGGGAGCCCCCGATGCCCAAACCGCTCACCTGGCAGAAGTCGTCCTACTGCCCCGAGGGCAACTCCTGCGTCCACGTGGCCGCAACCCCCGCCGCGATCCACATAACCGAGTCCGGCGACCCCACCGCCTCCATACTCACCACCACCCCCGCCGCCTTCGCCGCCCTCCTCGACTCCCTGAAGACCGGTGCCCCCACCCCCCTTCAGATCACCGTCACCGAGCCAGACATCGTCCGCCTCCACGACCCGGCGACCCCCCACATCTCGGTCACCACGGACCGCCCCCGGTGGAACGCCTTCGTACTCGGCGTGAAGGCAGGGGAGTTCGACCACTTCACCCAGGCAACTTCACTCCGCACCATTACCGACTACTTCCCAGTGCCCTGTGTTGAAGGAGCACACCCCCCACTTCTCTCCCTCTTTCCGCATGTCGAATGAGTAGGGCGAAGGGGTGGAGCTCGGCCGCGACACATCGACATTCACGATGGCCGATCCGTCGCTCTCGTAGGTGCTGACGATCTTGTACCGGAGTCCTTCCGTGCCTTCCAGCAACTTCTGCGCATCGGACCGCTGGGGTTGCGTGGCGCATGCTCCGTACAAGTCGGCAAGCGGCTTGCCCTCTTCGGCAGCATCCAGGTATGCGGCGGCAGCCTTCCCGTAAGGGCTGTTGCGGCTGTCCAGGTGGTAGAGCGAGATGCCCATCGCCACGAACCCGGCGACTGCGCCAAGCGTGCTGAGCCCCAGAGTGATCCATAGGGCCTTCTGCATGGTTCACCTCGATGTCGGTGGAGCTGCGGGTGAGCGGAGCGGCCGCACACAAGGACTGCGGAAGACCCCACCGTGGTTGCGGCAGGTGCGCCGAGCTTGACTCTGTCGGCGATATGGGTGGCTGCGGGTGTCAGCTGGCGGCTCGCCAGGAGCGCAGGCGTGGGACGCGGTGCCGGTCGAGATAGCCCTGGAAGGCTGTCGGCGGCCGCGGGGGTGCCGGGCACGGCGCGGCCGAGTTCTTCGAGGGCCTGGTAGGCGGGGTACTTGGGGCCGCCGCGGGTGAAGCGCCGCAACTCCTGCGACCACGTGGCCGCAACCCCCGCCGCGATCCACATAACTACGGAGAAATCCTGGCTTCGGGCAGCCCCCGGGGTGACGAGCTCAGTCGAGGCAGAACTCGTTGCCCTCGATGTCCTGCATCGTGATGCACGACTCGTTGAAACCGTCGGCACGCTGCACCAGCACGCACACCGCGCCGAGGGCCTCCAGTCGCGCGCGCTCGGCTTCGAGCGCGGCGAGACGCTCCTCGCCCACGAGCCCGGTCCCCACCCGCACGTCCAGATGGACCCGGTTCTTGACGACCTTGCCCTCGGGAACGCGCTGGAAGAACAGGCGCGGGCCCACACCGGTCGGATCGACACAGGCGAACGCCGAGCCCTGCTGCTCGGACGGCAGCGAGCGGTCGAACTCCTCCCAGCTGGCGAACCCCTTCGGCGGGGGCGGTACGACGTACCCCAACACCTCGCACCAGAAACGAGCGACGCGCTCAGGATCCGCGCAGTCGAAGGTGACTTGGAACTGCTTCACCGATGCCATCGGGCCACCGTAACAGCAGGATCGCCCTACTCAACGCGCGTCCATCTGTGGACTTCCTGTGGCGATGGTCAAGCCCCCGCCAGCTCACGACCATCCCCCGCCCATCCCGCAGTAAGCCCGCCCATCCCTTCGGTAACGCGGAAGTCAGGATTCCGAAACCGTCTTGTTTGTCGCGTACTCAACAAGCCATCGTCGTCGCGGGCCGCCGCCCCCACCGGCAACCACACCGGTGGCCCCCCACCCGCAGGCCTCTGTCCACCACTCCCAGGAGGCTGTACGTTGCGTACGTCGACCCCCAACTCCCCCCACATACGCGGCAGATGGCGCCGCATCGGCTCCGCGGCCGCGGCCACCGCCGCCCTCGTGCTCGCCGGTCTCGGCAGCGCGGCCCACGCGGACGCGGCGACCGCCGACACCCACAAGGTGAGCGCCAGAACGATCGCCGCACAGGTCGCCAAGGCCCATGTGCGCTACGAGAACGCCTGCGCCGCGAACCCGAAGAAGGGCTACGCCTCCTGCAACGCCCTCCGGGTCACCGGCGGCACCACCGCCTTCATGGAGAAGCAGGCCGCCCTGAAGGGCATCGCCCCGAAGACCGTCAAGCCGAACGCCGCCTCGGACGACCCGACCGGCTACGGCCCGAGCGACCTCCAGTCGGCCTACGGCCTGACGGACGCGGCCTCCTCGGGCGGCTCCGGTGAGACCGTCGCCATCGTCGACGCCTACGACGACCCCAACGCCGAGGCGGACCTGGCCACTTACCGCTCGTACTACGGCCTGCCCGACTGCACGACCGACAACGGCTGCTTCAGCAAGGTCAGTCAGACCGGCTCCACGACCTCCCTGCCTTCGGCCGACAGCGGCTGGGCCGGAGAGGAGTCCCTCGACCTCGACATGGTCAGCGCCGTCTGCCCGAACTGCAACATCCTGCTCGTCGAGGCGAAGTCCGCGAGCGACGCCAACCTGGGCACGGCGGTGAACGAGGCGGTCAAGCTGGGCGCCAAGTTCGTCTCCAACTCCTACGGCGGCTCCGAGTCCTCCTCGGACACCACCTACGACTCCTCGTACTACAAGCACCCGGGCGTCGCCATCACCGCGAGCGCCGGCGACGAGGGCTACGGCGCCGAGTACCCGGCCGCCTCCCGGTACGTGACCGCCGTCGGCGGCACCGCACTGAAGACCTCCTCCACCACCCGCGGCTGGACCGAGACCGTCTGGAAGACCAGCAGCACCGAGGGCACCGGCTCCGGCTGCTCCTCCTACGACGCCAAGCCGAGCTGGCAGACCGACACCGGCTGCAGCAAGCGGATGATCGCCGACGTGTCCGCCGTCGCCGACCCGGCGACCGGTGTCTCCGTCTACGACTCCTACGGCTCCGACGGCACCGGCTGGAACACCTACGGCGGCACCAGCGCCTCCTCGCCCATCATCGCCTCGGTCTACGCCCTCGCCGGCACCCCGGGCTCCAGCGACTACCCGGCCCAGTATCCGTACAACGCGGCCGGCACCTCCGCCCTCAACGACGTCACCAGCGGCAACAACGGCACCTGCTCCACCAGCTACTTCTGCACCGCGAAGTCGGGCTACGACGGCCCGACCGGCTGGGGCACCCCGGAGGGCCTGGACGCCTTCACGGCCGGCTGACCGGAGCACGCACGACCTCCCCGACGGGTCACGGGGAGCCGGCCGAGTGAGGAGTACGTGGGGTCTCCTCGGCGGCACGCAGGGGGAACGGGTCACGGCAGCCGGCCGCGACCCGTTTCCCCATGCAACACCCGTGATTTTCCTGTGCGTTGGGTAAAGACCCCGACCTTCTTCAGTAATCCGGAAGTCAGAATTCCGTACACCTCTTGTTGTCACGTACTCAACAAGCGACAGTCGTGGCGGGCCGCCGCCCCACCGCCGGGGAACCCGTACCGGCGGTTTCGCACCCGCACCGCCCCTGTTTCCACCCCACTCAGGAACATCAGGAGGCAGCACGATGCGTTCCACTCCCCCCAACAGACCGGCCGGCCACAGAGCCTGGCGCCGCATCGGGGCCGCGGCGGCCGCGGCAGCGGCCCTCGTGCTCGCGGGCTTCGGCACCGCCGTACAGGCCGACGCGGCCACCGCCCCGGCCAAGGTCACCTGGACCGCGGCCCCCTGCGCCACCCCCAAGCACAAGGGCGAACTGGCCTGTAACTCCTACCGCGTGACCGGCGGACTCACCGCCTTCCAGAAGCAGCAGGCCACCCGCACCGGGGTCACCCCGAAGGCAGCCGACGCCACCACGCCCTCCGGCTACGGCCCGAGCAACCTCCAGTCCGCGTACGGCCTGACCTCCGCCGCCGCCTCCAACGGCTCCGGCGAGACCATCGCGATCGTCGACGCGTACAACGACCCCAACGCCGAGTCCGACCTCGCCACCTACCGCTCCTACTACGGACTGTCGGCCTGCACCACCGCCAACGGCTGCTTCAAGAAGGTCAGCCAGACCGGCTCCACCACCTCGCTGCCCGCCAGCGACAGCGGCTGGGCCGAGGAGATCTCCCTCGACCTCGACATGGCCTCCGCCATCTGCCCGAAGTGCAACATCCTCCTCGTCGAGGCCACCAGCGCCACCATGGCCAACCTGGGCACGGCCGTGAACGAGGCCGTCACCCTGGGCGCGAAGTACGTCTCCAACAGCTACGGCGGCAGCGAGTCCTCCTCGGACACGTCGTACGACTCCTCGTACTTCAACCACCCGGGCGTCGCCATCACCGTCTCCGCCGGCGACAGCGACTACGGCGCCGAGTACCCGGCCGCCTCCCGCTACGTCACCTCCGTCGGCGGCACCGCACTGAAGACCTCCTCCACCACCCGCGGCTGGACCGAGACCGTCTGGAAGACCTCCAGCACCGAGGGCACCGGCTCCGGCTGCTCCTCCTACGACGCCAAGCCGAGCTGGCAGACCGACACCGGCTGCAGCAAGCGGATGATCGCCGACGTGTCCGCCGTCGCCGACCCGGCGACCGGCGTCTCGGTGTACGACTCCTACGGCGTCACCGCCGGCTGGTACACCTTCGGCGGTACGAGCGCCTCCTCGCCGATCATCGCGGGCGTCTACGCCCTCGCCGGCACCCCGTCGTCCTCCTCCTACCCCGCCTCCTTCCCCTACGCGAAGGCCGGCACCTCGGCGCTGAACGACGTGACCAGCGGCAACAACGGCTCCTGCTCGACCAGCTACCTGTGCACCGCCCAGTCGGGTTACGACGGCCCGACCGGCTGGGGCACCCCCGAGGGGGTCTCCGCCTTCACCGGCTGACCGACTGACCCTCCGTCACCGAGCGGGCCGCGGCCTCCCACCGCGGCCCGTTCGCGTTGCCGGGTTACCCTTCACCGGGAGAACATCGGCACGACCACCCACCCGACCGACCGTCAGAAA
This sequence comes from Streptomyces sp. NPDC005799, assembly GCF_040630525.1. Lineage (NCBI taxonomy): Bacteria > Bacillati > Actinomycetota > Actinomycetes > Kitasatosporales > Streptomycetaceae > Streptomyces > Streptomyces sp. NPDC005799. The sequence continues at coordinate 8,047 of NZ_JBEXXQ010000019.1, read as the reverse complement.
CGGCGCAGGTCATAGAAGGGGTCAACGACGGAACCACACGACTGGTTCCGCGCAGGCCTCATTGCCCGGCGTGACCTGCCGTGATACACAGAGTTACCGTACGAGCCATTCGTACGAAACCCGCCAACCAATGACGCCAAGTCGACATACGACGGCGACATTGTCGGCGACAATGAGCCTGACCTCTGCACCGAGGCAGGGGACGCGGAACCGGAACCACCGGATCGACCGGAACTACCCACCAGGGGCGGTGACTTACATGCTCTTTGCGGCCGACAAGGGAGACATCAACACCATCATCGGCGGGATCGCTCCGGACTGGGGCCCCTTCGGCAGCCTGGGCAACGAGGCGAAGGTGATGATCGAGGTCGTGATGGCCGTCGCCATCCTGCTCTGCCTCGGCATCGCGGTATGGGGCGCGGCCAAGCAGCGCATCGGTGCGACCGCCCTGCGCGACACCTTCAGCGCGGAACAGGGCAAGGGCCTCATCATCGCCGGCCTCACCGGCGTCTTCATCATCGGCTCACTGGGCACGCTCTTCACCATCGTGTACGGCATGGCCGTCTAGCAGACAACTCCTCCCCCACCCGCCCGTCGTGCTCACCGGCTGAGGTTGCGTTTCCCTGATGTCGAGTCACCACACCGCGCCCGCGCGGGAACCAGCACGGCTACCGTCGTATCTCTACGAGGTGGAGAGGGCGTACGCGGCATGAGTCTCGGAGACGAGGGGCAGACCCGGACCAGGCTGCCCGACGCGGGCGGCGACGTGTACGGGGGCGCGCGGCGGGGCGGCCGCTCGTCGTCCCGGGGCCTGGTGACGGTGGTCGGCGTGGTGGTCCTCCTGATCGCAGCGATCGCCTTCGCGAACCGCGGCGGTGGCGACTCGTCCTCATCGAACGACAGCAACGCGAAGAAGCCGAACACCTCATCAACAACGGCAACGGGAACGAAGCCGGTCCGGTCGCAAGCGGGCGGGATTCCCACGGGGTACGCGCACGACGAGCAGGGGGCGCAGAGTGCAGCGGCCAACTACTCCGTCGCTCTGGGCTCGGCCGACATGTTCAACATCTCCAGACGGCACGAGATCGTCAACACCGTGTACGCCCGCGACGTCGCCAGCACTCGGCAGGCCGCTCTGGACAGCGCGTACTCCAGCAAGAGCTTCCTGACCAACATCGGCCTCGACAAGGACGGAAGGGCGCCGGCTGGCGAGACCTTCATCTCCAGGGTGATCCCGGTGGGCACCAAGTCCACCGCTGTCAGCGCGAGCACGGCGACCGTGGAGGTCTGGTACACGTCCTTGTTCGGGCTGTCCGGCGAGACGTCGACCAATCCGGTGTCCGAGAGCTGGTACACCACCACCTACCAGCTGAAGTGGGTCGACAACGACTGGAAGGTCACCGACTTCCAGCAGAAGGACGGTCCGGTGCCGGTCGGGCGGGACCAGAAGGCCTCCACCGCCGACGACATGACCAAGGCTGTCGAGGAGTACGGAGGCTTCACGTATGCGCGCTAACCACCGCTTCCTCCAGGTCACCGCCGCCGTCGGCGCCTTGCAAACCACCATGGTGCTACTGGCCACGCGTGTCTTCGCCGAGCCCAGCCCCAGCCCGAACTCGAGCAACGACCCGTGCGACCTCATCCGCGGCCCCGCCAAGGACTACTGCGAGCGCGGCAACGGCGACAAGGGCACCGGCGGGTCCACCTCCCTCGACCCCACCTCGACCCTCGACCCGCTCGCCTCCCTCGGCAAGGGCTGTGCCAAAGCCGCCTCCTGGACCATCGACAAGCTCAGTGGGGCCGTCAAGGAGACCGCGAACGTCGACTTCACCAACCAGAAGTTCCTTCAGCAGTACGCCGTCGTCTTCGCCGCCTCCACCATCCTCACCCTCCTCCTGTGGCTGCTGGCCGTCGCCAAGCGGGCCGTCAGAGGCGTGCCGCTGAGCACCGCCATCTCCGAAGCCATCGGGTTCCTCTGGCTGACCGTGCTGGCCTCCGCGTTCACGCCCCTCATCCTGTACACCGTCGTGTCCGCGGCCGACGGCGTCACCGACGTCCTCGCGAAGGCCACCGGCGACCAGACCGACGTGTTCTTCGGCACCTTCTCCGGCGCCCTCAACAAGGGCAACGACATCGGCGGCGGCCCCATCATGCTGATCGTCGTCTCCCTGGTCAGCATCCTCGCCGCCGGAGTCCTCTGGCTGGAGCTCGTCATCCGCGCCGCCCTGCTCTACGTCGGCGCCCTCCTCGGCACCGTCGTCTACGCCGGCCTCGTCGACAAGAACCTCTGGGGCCACGTCCGTCGCTGGGCCGGCATCATGATCGCGGTCATCCTCGTCAAGCCGATCATCGTGATCGTGCTGGGGCTGGCCGGAGCCCTGTCCTCCGAGAACGGTCCGGACTCCTTCTCCGCCGTCGTCTCCGGCCTCGCCATCATCCTGCTGGCCATCTTCGCCAGCGCGATGATCTACCGCTTCGTCCCCGGCTTCGGCGACGAGATCGCCAGCGGCCGCAACAACCGCATCATGCAGGGCGCCGAGGGCAAGGCCGCCGCGGTCATCAGCTCCCCGGCGACCATGGTCGCCCAGGGCATCAAGACCCACAGCGCCCGCGCCAACGACAACGGAGGCGGCGGCCAGTCGTCGTCCAACGGCGGCGCCCGCCCGGCCAACCCGGTCAGCGGCGGTGTCGCCGCGCACAGCACCCGCACCCCGAACGGTGGTGGCGGCGGAACTGTCCCCTCCGCCGCACCCGCACCCCGTTCGGCGAGCCCGGTGAACACCCCGCACGCCAGCAACACCCGCAACAGCAGTACCAACCGCACGGGAGGTGAAGGGCGTTGACGACCGAGTCCCACCTGTCCCATCCGGTCACGCCCCGCCGTACATATCTCATCGGCCGCGCCCGGCCGAACGCGATCGTCGGCCGCAACCGCGAGTCCGGCGAGATCGCGCTGATCATCGTGGGCGCGTTCCTCGGCATGATGTGCGGGCTCCTCGTCCCCGTCCTCTCCCTGCGCATCGTGCTGCTGATGGGCTTCCCGCTGCTCGCCCTGGCAGCGGTGTACGTGCCGTACAAGCACCGCACCTTCTACAAGTGGTTCGAGATCAACCGCAGTTACAAGCGCACCCTGAAGCAGGGCACGCTCTACCGGTCCGGAGTCATGGAGGCCGGCACCCGGCTGGACGGCCGTGAGGTCGAGATCGGCCCGCCGCCCGGCATCGGCCGCATCACCTGGCTGGCCGCCCCCTTCGGCCCCGACGAGATCGCCGTGCTCCTGCACGCGGACCGCCGTACCGTCACCGCCGCCATCGAGATCGAGGGCCCCGGCGTCGGCCTGCGCGACTCCGAGGACCAGGAAGCCCTCGTCGACCGCTTCGGCACCCTCCTCAAGCACGTGGCCAACGGCGACGGCTTCGTCACCCGCCTGCAGATGCTCGCCCGCACCCTCCCCGCCGACCCCGACGCCCACGCCAAGGACGTCGCCCTGCGCGGGGACGACAAGTCGCTGCCGTGGCTGCAGTCGTCGTACGACCAACTGCAGTCCATGGTGTCCACCAGCAGCGAGCAGCACCGCGCCTATCTCGTCGCCTGCATGCACTTCACCCGCGAACTCGCCGCCGAGGCACAGGCGATGGCACGCGCCGCCAGGCCCCAGGCGGGCCGCAAGGTGGACCGGGACGCGGGCCTCGCGGTCGTCATGGCCCGCGAGCTCACCGACATCTGCTCGCGCCTGCAGGAGGCCGACATCCGAGTCCGCCAGCCCCTCGGCCAGGGCCGGCTCGCCTCCCTCATCCACTCCATGTACGACCCCGACCACCCGATCGACCACATCCAGGCGATGACCAAGCGCAACGCCTGGCCGGCCGAGCTGGACGCCATGGAGCCGACGTACCTCCAGGCCAAGACCCGGGAGTCGAGCACGCGTGCGCCCTGGTGCCATGCCACCGCCTGGGTGAAGGAGTGGCCGATGACCCCGGTCGGCGTCAACTTCCTGGCCCCCCTCCTGGTCCACACACCGGACGTCATCCGAACGGTCGCGGTGACGATGGATCTCGAGCCCACCGAGGTAGCCATCGAACGCATGCTGACCGAGAAGACCAACGACGAGGCCGAGGCCTCCCGCGCCGCCAAGATGAACCGCACCGTGGACCCCCGTGACGTCGCCGCCCACACCCGCCTGGACCAGCGAGGCGAGGACCTGGCGAGCGGCGCCGCGGGAGTGAACCTGGTCGGCTACATCACCGTCTCCTCCCGCTCCCCCGAGGCCCTGGCCCGCGACAAGCGGACCATCCGGGCTTCGGCCGGAAAGTCGTACCTGAAGCTGGAGTGGTGCGACCGCGAGCACCACCGCGCCTTCGTGAACACACTCCCGTTCGCCACCGGCATCCGAAGGTAGGACCAAGCATGCGGGATCCGCTGTCCGTCCTCACCGACGCCTTCACGTCCTTCCTCTTCGGGAAGGTCGAGACGACCCGCCTGCCGGTGCGCACCTCGACCGGCCAGGCCCAGGCGGTCTACCTGCCGACCGCCGCACCGGGCCTCGGCGACTCGGGGGTGATCATCGGCCGCGAGGTCTACTCCGGCAAGGGCTACATCTACGACCCCTTCCAGCTCTACGGCCAGCAGCTCCCCGCGCCCCACTGGCTGGTCCTCGGCGAGTCCGGCAACGGCAAGTCGGCGCTGGAGAAGACGTACGTCCTACGCCAGCTGCGCTTCCGCGACCGCCAGGTCGTCGTCCTGGACGCACAGGGCGAGGACGGGGTCGGCGAGTGGAACCTGATCGCGGAGGAGCTGGGGATAACTCCCATCCGCCTGGACCCGACGGCCGCCCTGGACATGGGCATCCGCCTCAACCCGCTCGACCCCGCAATCACCACCACCGGCCAGCTCGCCCTGCTCCGGACGATCATCGAGGTCGCGATGGGCCACGGCCTGGACGAACGCTCCGGCTTCGCCCTCAAGGTCGCGCACGCCTACGTCAACGAGACCATCGTCGAACGCCAGCCGGTCCTCACGGACATCGTCGAGCAGCTACGGCACCCCGAGCCGGAGTCGGCCGAGGCGATGAACGTCGACATAGACGACGTGCGGGCCTGGGGCCTGGACGTCGCCCTGGTGCTGGACCGGCTGGTCGACGGTGACCTGCGCGGCATGTTCGACGGCCCGACCACCGTCGGCATCGACCTCGACGCGCCCCTCATCGTCTTCGACCTCTCCCACATCGACCGCAACTCCATCGCCATGCCGATCCTGATGGCGATCGTCGGAGTCTGGCTCGAGCACACCTGGATCCGCCCCGACCGCAAGAAGCGCATCTTCCTGGTCGAGGAGGCCTGGCACATCATCAACAGCCCGTTCGTGGCGCAGCTGTTCCAGCGGCTGCTGAAGTTCGGGCGTCGGCTGGGTCTGTCCTTCGTGGCGGTGGTGCACCACCTGAGTGACGTGGTGGACGGAGCGGCGGCGAAGGAGGCGGCGGCCATCCTGAAGATGGCCTCAACCCGGACGATCTACGCCCAGAAGGCGGACGAGGCCCGCGCGACCGGCCGGGTCCTCGGCCTGCCCCGCTGGGCGGTGGAGATCATCCCGACACTCACCCCGGGCATCGCGGTCTGGGACGTCAACGGCAACGTCCAGGTCGTCAAACACCTGATCACCGAGACGGAACGCCCCCTGGTCTTCACCGACCGAGCGATGACCGAGTCGTCCGCCGACCTCGAGCTGGCCGACGACGCGCTGCGCGCCGCCGAACTGGAGGCGGAAGAACGTGCGGCGGCCTTCGTGGAGCAGCACCTGAGCGACTACGACGACTCGTCCGAGTCGACGGTGGCGTAACGGCGGCGGGGAGGCGGACGTGGTGAGACCGGACGTTCGGAGACGGGACGAACGGGAGGGCCAGGGCGGCATCCCCGACGGACTGCTGGTCGGCATACTCGCCTTCCTCCTCGGCATGACCCTGATGGTCTGGACGGCGACGGGCCTCGCGGGCCTGTTCGCCAAGGGCTCCTGGCCCGACGGAGTCTCCTTCACCCGCACCCCCCTCGCCATGCGTCACCTCATCGGCCGACCCCACGACATCACCGGCGCCTGGCCGGACACCCCGACGGCCCAGCTGTCGGGGTACGGCCTGTTCTGGGGCCTGTTCATCGGCCAGCTGATGGTCCTCTTCGTCCTGACCGTCTTCGTCATGGGCACCCTGGCCCGCTGGCGCGCGGGCCGCGCCAGACGCCGCCTGGAGAACGCGGCGGCGGTGGAACGCGCCACGGCCGCGGCGACCGCCCCGGAACCGACACGACAGCCGCTGGAGAGAACGACACAGCAGCCGACGGAGGTACGACCGTCCCAACCGGCCGATGCCCACGAGGTGCCGGTGCCCCGCACGGAGCCGGTTCTCCCCCAGCCGGCGGCCCCGGCCCAGCTCGAGACGGCCGTCGCACCGGTAGCGGGCGGCTGGGACCGCGCCGAGGGCGCCGTGCACTACGCCCCACCCGCGAGCCGCCACACGACCGCGACCCAGGCCGTACGGGACGCGGAGGGCCCCGCTCTCGTCGTCACCTCGAACCCGTCCCTCTGGGCGGACACCAAGGACCCCCGCGCGAAACTGGGCCCGGTCCTCCTCTACGACCCCACCCACCGCTGCGACACCCCGGCCCGCCTCCACTGGTCCCCTACCGCCGGCTGCGAGGACAGACAGAGGGCCACCGCACGGGCCGCCGCCCTCCTCGCCCCCATCCGCCCCACGGCCAAACTGGACGAGGCCCTCTCCACCACGGCGGAAACGCTCCTCCGCAGCTACCTGCACGCCGCCGCCGTGGACGGCCGCACCATCCGCCACGTCCACCGCTGGTCCCAGGGCACCCAGATCCAGGACGCCGTCCGCATCCTCCGCACGAACCCCAAGGCCTCCCCCGGCTCCGCGGGCGAACTCGAGGCCGCGCTCACCGCGCACCCCGACCGCCGCGACATGGCCCAGGAGTTGACGACGAGAGCACTGTCCTCCCTCTTCACGGTCAACATCCGAGAGGCCTGCACACCCAACCGAACCGATGCGCTCGCCTTGGATTCCTTCGTGGACGAAGGGGGAACGCTTTATGTAGTGGGGGAATCCATCGAGGATCCCAGGAGCAACCCAGGCGCGATGCCTCTCCTGACGGCCCTCGTCTCCAGCGTGGTCGAGCGCGGCCGGCGCATGGCCGAACGGTCATCCGCCGGTCGCCTCGACCCACCACTCACGCTCGTCCTGGACGACGTCGCGGCCGTGGCCCCGCTCCCCCAGCTCCCCGAGCTGCTCGCCACCGGCGCGGACCGCGGCCTGCCGACCCTGGCCCTGCTCCGCTCCCGCGAACAGGGCCGCGCCCGCTGGCCCCACGACGAACTCCCGGTCTGATCAACCGGCCTCGCGCTCCAGGACGAACTCCAGCTCGGACTCCCCGCCGGCTTGCGGCAACGGCACGGTCACCCCGGTCGGCACGAACCCGACCTTCCGATACAGCCGCTGGGCCCGCCCGTTCTCCTCATGCACGATGAGCCGCACCCGCTCGGCGCCCTGGGCCCACGCCCACTCGAGACCGGCGTCGAAGAGCACTTCGGTGAGCCCGATCCCCCGGTACTCGGGCCGGACGAACACCCCCACGATGTGCCCCTGCTTCCGCTCGACAGGAAACCCGGCCCAGTCGGTGGTCCCCGGCTCCTCTATGAGCACGGTCAGCGTCCCGACCCACTCACCGTCGGGCCCCTCGGCGATGATCTGCTGAGCGCCGGTCGCCCCTTCACTGCTCCCCTTGGCTCGCTCCTGCCAGAAGGAGTCGGGATGGGCCAGAGCGTTGTCGTACGTCTCCAGAAAGGCAATGGGCGCCACCGGGTCCTGCAGGGCGACGAGCCGCAGCGCCTTCGCGGCCGGCCATTCATCGGCACGGATGGAACGGATCTTGTAACTCATGGAGCCACGGTAGCGGAACGCAGAAAACCCCCGGACCGGTATCCCCGGCCGGGGGTTTTCTCACAAATTGTTCGGCGGCGTCCTACTCTCCCACAGGGTCCCCCCTGC